>CAZTXD010000076.1:0-16697 GCA_964617995.1 uncultured Acidimicrobiaceae bacterium | reverse complement strand
CACCCACGCCAGCGATATCGCTCATGCCTTCGAGCGGGCCGCCCGCTCCGAGGCATCGGGCATGGCGCTCAACATCGTGGCTCCCGAGACGGTGACAATCAAAGAGCTCGCCGAGGAGATCATCGCCCGCCACCCGACCGAGGTCTCGTTTGGGCCACCCCGGCCCGGTGATGTGCCCCCGGCACTGGTGTCAGCCGAGCGAGCGCGTAAGGTTCTCGGCTGGCAGGCGCGCATGCCGTTCGCGCGCGGGCTCGACGAGCTCATCTCGAGTGTCACCTCGACGAACTGACCGGATCCGGATCCTGATCCTGATCAAAGGTCTGGGCATTGGGGGCGCCGAAACCCTGATCGCCGAGGCGGCGCCCCTTTGGAACCGGGAGGAATTTGACTACAGGGTGGCCTATATGCTCCCCTGGAAAGACCAGCTGGTGGCCGCCATCAGCGACGTGGGCATCGAGGTGACTCCACTCGATTGGGGCGGTCCGCCCGGGCTGGCCGCGATGGCGCGTTGGCAGCGGTTGGTACGGTCGTGGCGACCTGATGTCGTCCACTCTCATCTCCCTGCCGCTGGGTTGTTCGCCCGGATCACCACTCCGACCCGGGTGCACGTTTACACCGAACACAATCTGGTTACCTCATATCGTCCCGCCACCCGGCTGCTCAATCGAGCGACCTACGGTCTCAACCGCGAAGTGGTCGCTGTCTCTGACGCCGTGGCCAAGAGCTTGTCCGGCCATCCGGGACCGAAACCACAAGTCATCCCGAATGGTGTCTCGGTTTCGGTGGACGACGAGGAGGTCGTACGTGTCCGGACCGAGCTGGATCTTCGACCCGAAGATCGTCTCGTTGTTCACGTCGGCAACATTCGCCCCCACAAGGGCCACGAGACGCTCATCGCAGCAGGAACCACACTCTTGCGGAGGATCCCCAACGTTACGGTGGTATCGGTCGGAGCCGAGAAGTACTCCGGTGATCTGCCTCGACTCCGGTTATTGGCACAAGATCTGGGTGTCGATGATCGTATGCGTTTCCTGGGAAGGAGGACGGACGCCCGCGCATTGATCGCGGCGGCGGACGTTGTGGTAAACCCGGCTGACGCCGAGGGACTCCCGGTTGCGCTTCTGGAAGCCCTGGCACTGTCCCGTCCGGTGGTGGCCACGGCAGTCGGAGGCGTCCCCTCAGTCATCCGTCATGGGGAAACAGGTCTTCTGGTTCCTCCTGGTGCTCCTGAGATACTTGCCGACGCTCTGGTGCGGGCCCTCACCTCTCCCTCGGCGGCCGAGTGGGGAAGGGAGGGAGCTAGGCTAGTCGAGCGCGACTTCGGGCTGGAGAAGATGGTGCGCGCATACGAGTCGCTGTATCACGAGGTTGTCAGTGGCTGATTTGGTGGTGCGCCACGCCAGGGATGACGACATTCCCCGGATACTGGAGACTCTGCGGGCAGCCCTAGGGGAGACAGCGCTCTCGCGTAGGACTCCCGAGCTTTGGGACTGGAAACACGTCACCAACCCGTTCGGACGCTCTCTCGTGGTGGTGGCTGAGGACCGGGGCCGGATCGCCGGGGTAAGGGCGATGATGCGCTGGGAGCTAAGAACGCCTGACGGATTCAGATTGAGATGTCTCCGCCCGGTGGACACTGCCACACACCCCGACTATCACCGACAGGGGATCTTTCGGGAGTTGACCATGACCGCTCTCGACGAGGCACGCGCCGAAGGAGTAGACCTCGTCTTCAACACACCCAACAAGAGATCTGCCCCTGGATACCTGAATATGGGGTGGCGACACGTCGCTAACCTAGGCGTGCTGGTTCGGCACCGATTGGGGCGATCGGTCACTCCTTCTCGTGACACCCCACCATCCATCGCAGACATGGCGCCAGGCCTGCACGTTCTCGACCGCAGAGTTCCAGATGCTACTGACCGAACTCCATTGGGACTCCGGACTCCGAGATCGGAGAGCTATCTACACTGGCGATTCGAAGCCCATCCCACAGCCAGCTATGGCTACCTCGCTGGAACAAATGGCGATGTAGTATTCGCAAGAGCGAGTTCGCGAGGCTCAGCCAGCGAGTTGGTCGTGTCCGACCTGTTCGGTACAGACTCCAATATGATTCGATTGCTCGCCAGATCAGCGAGGGCTCGATATCTGGCCGGCTGGTTCTCCCCCAACACACCGGAACGTCGGTTGGCGGTCCGCGGAGGAATGATTCCCCTCCCAATACGCACCCTTCGTCTAGTCGCTATTCCGCTGTCCGAACTCGACCTGGATGTCTTCGACCTAGCCTCGTGGGATCTGGCCACGAGCGATCTGGAGCTGCTGTGATCAAGAATTCGGTGCCCTGGCTGATAGCGGGAGGTGCGGCGGCCATCTTCGGGCTTCTGGTGGCCTCCGGTACGACCTGGGCAGAATTCGTGCTCACACTCATCCTGGCCAGCCTGGTCTTCGGGGCCATAGGATTGCGGATGCGCTCCGACGCTGATCGAGGCTGGCTGCTCAAGTGGGTGATGTTGGGTCTGACGGCCAAGGTCGCGGGGACCCTGGCCCGACACTGGATGGTGGAAGTCTTCTACGGTGGCGGTGACGCCTATCGCTATTTCGAAGTAGGGACTCGGCTCGCCGCCGTGTGGCAGAGTGGGCGGATTCCCGTCCTCACCGGTGCAGGTGGTTTCGGCACCCAGATCCTCGAATATTTCACCGGAGTGGTCTTCGCCGTCTTCTCGCCCGACATGATGGGGGGGTTCCTTCTCTTCTCCCTGTTTGCCTATGCGGGACAGCTCATGTTCTATGCTGCTTTCCGTCGGTGGGCTCACCCGTCTCAGCTCAAGGCATATGCGTTCTTCGTCTTCTTCCTGCCCACCTATGTATTCTGGCCGTCGAGCATCGGCAAGGACGCAGTTGTTGTGTTCGCCCTGGGAGCGGCCGCCTATTGCACCTCACGACTGCTCATCTCCTACGAAGTCCGGTGGCTGGTAAGCCTTGCCACCGCCCTGGTTGCGTTGGGCCTGATTCGTATCCACATATCCACACTGGTCCTGTTGGGACTGATAGGCGCGGGGATGCTGTCACGTATGCGACGCGACGCGAGCACCCTGGCCCGTCCACGCAGGGTCCTAACACTCGGTGGGCTTTTTGCCGCGGGGGTCCTCGCCTTGGCGCTGTTCCCCGACATCTTCGGCGTCGACCTGACATCCGGTGATGAGTTGGACAGCTTCACCTCCGACGTAACACGGCGTACCTCCGAAAGAGGAACAGTGGCCTCAGGGGGGCCCGTCGCTGGCCCGGCAGACGTGCCTGGGGCCATAGCGCTTGCCCTCTTTCGCCCTTTTATCTTCGAGGCATCCGAGATTCAGCATCTGTTCGCCGCCGCCGAAACCTCCCTGCTGCTTGGGGTGACCATATGGAAGCTCCCGGCCGTTCTGCGAAATCGGAAATCATGGAGGGCCAATGCCTATCTGGTCTTCGCCACCTTCTACGTGCTCGCGTATTCGATCGCGTTCAGCGTGGTACGGAACCTGGGGATCGTCGCCCGCCAGAGGGGCCAGGTAATCGCGTTCTTCATCGCGGTCGTCGTGGGATTGGGATGGAATGACATCGATGAAACCCCAGCTGAACCAGTCAGCGGTCGGCCAGAGCCGACCGCACTCCCACGGCAGCAGCAATCATCAAGCCCAACGCCAGTGCGGTGATCGCCGCGGCCAGATCACCTGAGAAAATCGACATCGGCACCAGAACCGCGACCCATAGGGCCTGGACGATCGTGAAGACGAAAGCGACTCCGGCCACCGAGAGCCCCTGGTGCTGGAGACGGTCATATGTGTGGCCACGATCTCCGATAAGGAAGGGCGATCCAGAGAGCCCCCGCCGGAACACGGTGACCCCAAGGTCGATCAGCGGCGTCCCGATCAGAGCGATAGCCACGACTCCTGCCATACGGTCGGCGCTGGCCGACATCCCCGCCCACACCGCCAACACTCCCACGACGTACGCCCCATTGTCACCCAGGTAGAGACGAGCTGGGGGGCGATTCCAGAACAGGAAACCGACGAGAGCCCCTACGACCGTCAGGGTCATCAGCGGATTGGCAACTCCTTGAGCCAGCCCGAACCAGGTGATTCCGAGAAATGCAACCGTCATCACGGAACCTGCCAGGACATCGAGACCATCGAACAGTTTGACGGCGTTGACCACCACCACCACCGCAACGACCCAGAACACGGCGACTATCACCTCGAACCGTGAATCGGACAGTGCCACGAGCACCACGCCGGCGACTACCGCACCCAGAAGCCTGATCACGACTCTGACACCCCAGATGTCGTCCGCCAACCCGATCAGCCAGACAATCAGCAGAGCCGCCAGCAGAGCGACGTCGAACACGCCTGCGACAGTGAGACCGGATAAGGAACCGACCAACACTGCCACACCCCCCAAAGGGACCGGTGAGCCGGAGTGCGTCTTGAGGTGGTGGTCTGGAGCGTCAACTACCCCGAGTCGAAGCCCAAGCCAGATCATGATTCGCCCCGTAATGAGACTCACCGCCGCGGCGACAACAAGACCTATGCTCGCCACCTCACCACCACCAATCCCTCGTGGGATGGTTAACACGTGGAGTCTCGCTCTTGACCGGACCAGCCACATTCATCTCCCTGCTGAGCCAATGGCCCCCAAGACCCGCCACCCTACCGGAGCACTCGAGAGCACGCTCGGAGAAGCGGTTCCTAGCTGTCCTTCCCACAGAGGTGGTTGATGAGGATGGTCATTGGTAGTTGGCCGCCGAGTTCGCTGTGGGGTCGGGTTTCAATGTATGAGTCGATAAAGTTGGGGAGGGCGTCTCGTCGTTGCTGGTTGTTCTGATAGGGCTGTTTGTATGCCCAGCCGGCGGCGAGGGTTTGATGGAATCGTTCAACTTTGCCGTTGGTCTGGGGCCGGTAGGGGCGGATCCGTTTGTGGGTGGCGCCGATGGTGTCGAGGGCAGTGGCGAACTGGTGGCTGCGGGTGTAGACGAAAGCGCTGTCGGTCATCACTCGGTCTATCCGGTAACCGAGCCCGGCGAACCAGGTGGCTGCTCTGAGCATGAACCCTGCGGCGGCTTCGGCGTCGTCCCGGTCTAGGACTTCGGTGTAGGCGACCCGGCTGTGGTCATCGACCATCGAATGGCAGAACTCGTATCCGGGTCTCTGGGTCTGGTCCCGGCCAGCACGTCCGATGACCTTCCACCGCCACCGTCGGGGATCCTGGCCAGCTTCTTGATGTCGACACGGACCAGCTCACCAGAACAGTCCCTCACATACCGGATCGGAATCCCTGTGGACCGGTCGAGGTCACGAAGCCGGGATAAACCCCGCCGTTTCAACACCGCGTAAATCGTCGAGCGGGGCATGCCGAGACGGCCAGCCATTAGATGCGGGCCCTCACGTTCCCCAACCCGATCCGCCACCACGGCCTGTTCGGCTGTTTCAGAGATTCGGGTTGGACAGTGATGAGGACGCGAAGACCGGTCGACCAGACCAGCCTCGCCTTCAGAGTGCCACCGCCGAAGCCACTTATACGCTGTCTGACGAGACACACCCATCGACTCAGCAGCATGCGCCACCGGCCAACCCTGCACCTCGATCCGATCCACCAAAAGACGCCGGCCAAAAGGCGTCAGACGAGCCGTAGTGTGAGCCATGAGGGCCTCCTCGAGATTCGCGGTTATTCCACCCACGAATCGAACAGGCAGGCCCTCATCCAATCAAGTGTCAACAACGTCCCTGGGAAGGACACTTAGCCTGAAGCCCGCCAGGTCTCTATGCACCTCCTGATCAAGGCAGGAAAGATCAAGTCGAGGCGAGACGATCACGTAGCGCGCGCAGGCGGGACTCGAGCCGGAAACCACCCCACATCTTCCGGGAGAACAAAACAGATGACCCATCGCTGTACATCACCGGAATGCGAGGAACCCTGTGGACATCCGTGGTCGCATCGAAGTCCGAGCCGCTACCAATGACAGCCGAGTCGTAAAGCGCTCGTACCAGAGGCTCGGCGGAGTCGCTGCGATGACCCCAGGGGTAGGCAAAGTGACGAGGGACAACTCCCAGCCGGAGATACAGAAGGTCGTTGCAAGAATTGAGATCCTCCTCCAGAACCGTCTGCGGATGCGCCCTTGCGTCGAGGTGGCGGTGACCGTGTGCCCCCGCAGTCATCAACCCGGAGTCCCGCATCTCGGCCAACTGGTCCCAAGAAGCCAGAGCCATTCTGGGATCGCCGTGGAGGAGACCATCCGACTCGAGAGGAGCAGTGGTGACGTAGACGGTGAACGGGATTCCCAGCTCTCGCATCAGCGGGTAGGCATGGTGGAACAGGGTGACGTGCCCATCATCGAATGTGAGCACATACAACCGGTCTGCGTTCGCCTCCCTTCGCCGTACAACAGCGGCCTCCAGGTCGACGATCTCACCATGGCGGAGCATCCATTCGAGTTGAGCGGCGAACGCCGTGGTCTCGAGATCCATCTCCAGACCGGATCCGGCTCCGACCTGGTGATAGATCAGGATCCGTGGGCCGGAACGTCTCCCCAACGTCAAGTCTGTGAACAGGGATGCCCACTTCACCGCGGTGATCGGATAGGAGCGCCAATCCGCTTTCGACATCAGCTGATTCCTCCGCCAGGCCGACTCCGATCGTGCCCAAGCAGCTCCGATATCGCACTCAGCGAAGACACTTCCAGTCTGGGACGGGCTTGGCGATTGGCGGGCTCAGCCCCATAGTGGAGTTGGCCTTCCACCCTGAGTCGGATCGATGTCCACCCGCGGCCGTTGGGCGCGATGAAGTCCTTGGTCGGGTTGTCGGCGACATACGCCAGCCGTTCTCCGGAAATACCAAGTCTCATCTCCATCATCTCGAAGGCTCGTGGATGGGGTTTCCAGAAGTCCCGACCCCAAGCTCCGGTCAGAACTGTGACGTTGAACCTGTCCTGGAGGCCGAGGGCTTCCATCTTCCTCAGCTGTGGCTCAACAATGCCATCGGAGATCAGTCCGATCGGTAGCACGGATGAGGCCAGGGCATCGAATCCCTCGGGATCGAGCAAGGCGATGTTGGGCCGATGAGTCCTATACCGGGCGATGAGATCGGGCACCGACGTTCTCTCCTGGAATGGAAAGTTACGGGCCAGCGAGTCGAAGGCGTCACCCCTTCGCCCATCCTTGAACTGGCTCCAGAGATGCTCGAATGCTTCCCTGGCATCGGCGATGCCCAACTCCTCCAAGGTGCCGGCGACACTGGCGAACCCACTGCGCACGTAGTCACGCTCCAGATAGAGCGTGTCATCGAGGTCGAGAACCACCGCCTCTATCACTGTTCCCACTCACCCTCCACGTAGTGCTCGGTCAGCGACCGCGTCATGAAGAGACCCTTTCGATACTCTCCCAGTCGCGGCTCCACAGCCCGGCCATCGATTATCTGGAGTATCCATTGGGGATAGCGCGCCCCGGCTCGATAGGCGAGCGGAAATCCGCCCCCGAAGCGCGGGTTGACCTCTATCAAGGTCGGAACTGGTGATGTGAGGAAGATCTGTACGGTCATCGGACCCCAGCCCCCCAGATCGGTGACGACTGCGAAGACCCGCGAGAGCCATTCCCTCAGCGGCAGGTCCGGCAGCGTGACGCCTTGAACCGACTCTCCGCCCACCGTCTTCAATCTGATCCGGGGCACCATGTGCACCAGGACACCTGCCCGGTCGAGCAAGGCGTCCACGGTGACCTCGACGGCATCGATCTTTTCCTGCACGACAGGGTCCGGGACCAGCGGGAGTACCGCTTCGAGACGCTCGGGCGTGGAGGGATAGGTGTGGGCCGACGCACTCCCCTGATCCGGCTTGACGAACATTTCCGCCGGGAAATCACCGATTGACGCCACGTCCATCTCCCAGGACCGCGGAGTGCGGATGCCCGCCATGGCGAATGTCGCCTCGGTCTTCCTCTTGCTCAGAGTGGTCTCGATCAGGGACACGGAAGACACCAGTGGCACCACACCCTCGCCCTCGAAGCGTGCCCGATTCCGGGCGTAGAGGAGCAACTCTGTGTCGATGGTGGGGACGACAAGACGAACGTCATGTCGGGCACAGACGGCGAGCAGGTGTTCGAGGAACTCGTCATCGTCAAGCCGCGGAACCATCACCCCCTCGTCGGCGACGAACAAGGCTGGGGCCAGCGGATCGGCGTCGGCAGCAATAACCTTCTCTTTACCCGCGCAGGCCTCCAGGAAAGCCTCGACCAGAGACGTGCGACGCCCGGCGGATGAGATCAGGATGCTCAAGTCTCTTCCGAGCCGTGGAACTCATGCATGGTGGCGTGTCCCTCGGCGCTGATTCCTTCTCGTTTCATTACTTGGCCGAGTGTCCTCAACAGGATCCGCAAGTCGAGAAGGAACGACCTGTTGTCCACGTACCAAACGTCCATTGCGAGACGTTCCTCCCAGTCCAGCTCGTTGCGACCATTGACCTGGGCCCAGCCGGTGATCCCCGGGCGCACCTCGTGACGACGTGCCTGCTCCGCCGAATATCGCGGCAGGTATTTAGGGAGGAGTGGTCTGGGTCCCACCAGACTCATGTCACCTCGGATCACATTTAACAACTCGGGCAGCTCGTCCAGGCTCCATAACCGCATCCACCGGCCAAAGCTCGTCAATCTGGCCTCATCCGAGAGCAGTCGCCCTTCTTCGTCGAGCTCGTCGGTCATGGTTCGGAACTTGTACATGGTGAACGACCGCCCACCCAGCCCCGAACGCGGGCTCCGGTAAATGGCAGGTGAACCCAGTCTTGCCCTCGTCAGGCTATAGAGGATGACCATGGGAACAGCCAAGAGGGCGAGGAGAACCACCGCCACGACAAAGTCGAAGGCCCGCTTACGCATTGAACCCCAGCCCCTTCCGCTCGGCCACCTCGCGATAGGACGACAGGACCTTGGCCACCACATCTCTCTCGTCGAACTGCCGAGTCGCCTTGAACGATCCCGCACGGCTCATCTCGGCGCGAACATCCGGGTTCTTCACGAGACCATCGATCGCTGCGGATAGAGCGGCAGGATCTCGAACGGGGACCAAAACCCCGTTGACTCCATTGTCAACCACCTCGCGGCAACCTCTCACGTCGGTGAGTACCAGCGGAAGACCACTCGCGGCTGCCTCCATCGCGGCACGTGGGAATCCCTCGCGGTGCGACGGCAACACAAACAGGTCGAACGTGTGGTACAGAGACTCCAGGTCGCTGCGATGGCCGAGAAAACGAACACCGGACCTCTCGGCGGCCTGGATCTGTCCCTCGTCGAAAGCATCGTCCTTCGACGGATCTGCCGGGCCCACGATCAACAGCTCGTAATCCTGAGTCCGCATTTCATACGCCGCCACCAACTCAGGAATCCCCTTCTCCGCTACCAGCCGCGCTACGCAACCGACCACCACAGTTTGCGCGTTCAGTCCCAACTCGGCTCTCTTCGAACGAAGCGACGAATCGTTTCTCTCGCCCGCAAATCTTGCCAGGTCGACGCCGTTTCCGAGGTGGCGCACCTTGTCCGCGGACGCGAGCCTCAACCGCTTGATCGTCTCGACGTCCTCGGCACTCTGTACGAGCTCCAGGTCGCTGAACCTGGATGCAACGGCCTCGAGGAGATACACCAGCACTCTCTTCAGGGCCCGATCGGTCTCGGTGGCATACATACCGTGCACCGTGTTGATGACAATCGGAACTCCGAGAAGGCGACCCAGGATGCGTCCATACACACCGGGCTTCGGGTTGTGCGTGTGGAGCACATCCGGCTTCTCTCTCCGTAGGACACAAGCCAGCTGCCACGCGGCCTTGACGTCGGCGACGAGCGAACGATGCCTCGTCGATGCGTCGAGGGCCACATGGCGGATGCCCCGCGACTGCAAGAAGGCAACGTCGGGACCCGGTGCGCTGATGCCGAGGACCTCGTCGCCACGGGCGAGACTTATCTCGAGCTGAGGCAGGAGCAGGTACCGGAGACTGGAGTCCACGGTGCAGAGATGTGCGATCTTCATTTCGCCAACTGCCGCATGGTCCGGGCGTAGGTTTCGACGACCTGGTCCAACATGAAGTTCCGCTCGGCATGGTCACGAGCCGCCTCTCCCATTTCGACCAGGAGCCGCCGATCCTGGTCCAGCCGATGGAGAGCTTCGGTTATCTCGCCGCTCGACCGTGAGGTGATGTACCCACTGACTCCATCGGCCACTGCCTCCCGGACTCCGCCGACATCGACACCGACGGTGGGAACCCCGGCGGCACTCGCTTCCAGGATCGCTCCGGGAAGCCCTTCCGACTTCGAGGTGAGGACCAACACATGGGCCCATTCGAGATGCGGGGTAACGTCGTCCACCGAACCGGTGAACTCTATTCGGCCGTCCATGTTCAAGGGGGCGGCCCGTGCCATAAGGCGGCCCCTGAGGGGGCCCTCACCGACAAATCTCAAGTGTGCACTCGGGATGGCGGCGGTGGCCTCCAGCGCCAGCTCAGGGTCCTTTTCATCGGAGAGACTCCCCACCATCAGAACTCGCAATGGTCCGCTCGGATCCAAGGGCGGAACCCGAAACAGCTCCTCGGGTACTCCCGGGTACATGGTGCGGACCTGGCCGGCGAGGCGTGGCTCCAGTCGCTCAGTTTGCTTTCTGGTGGCCTCGGATACAGTGAGGATCAGATCGACTCTCCGCAACATCCAGCGGTTGATCAGTCGAGACAGACGCGATCTGATCCAAAAGTCGGGCTCGCCGATCCCTATGTAGGCCAGTTTGAACCGACCGAAGGGTCGAAGCGCCACTGCATATCGCAAGGTGACTCCGCCGTTGGCCAGCACCACATCAGGGCGAAAGGAACGGATCTTGGCCAAAAGAGCACTAGCCAGTCTCAGGTCGAAACGCGACTCCGTCACCGAACCCGGAGGTATGATCCTCTGCAGTTCTGCCACGGGCTGTTCGCCATAGGACTTCAAACTGACTGCCTCTGCCACCCAGCCTCGAGCGGTCAGGCCTTCTCTCAACCGTTCGCTGAAGACCTCTGCGCCACGTCTTCGGTCTGTGGAAGCGAGGATTAGAGTCCGTGGATTGTCATGCCGGATCTCCCCCTCAGCGACCCTTTGTCGCCAGCGCGGGAAGGCGGCTGGGGCTCGGAGGACGAGGGACACACGTTGCCGGAACGAGTCGTTGAGCAGGACGGCGCCCAGGTTCACCGGATGAGGCCGATGACCGTCGAACCTGATCAGATCCACCTTCGGGAGGGACCACTGAAGGAAGCGTAGGGGAAAGGAGTCGGGGCGTACCGAGGCCAAGAACACGTCGGGAACGTCCACATCCAATACCTCCTTCCCGATCCACAGAGCCGAGTAGGTCGTGGAGCGAAGGCCCCAACTGTCGGTGACCCTGCGCACCGAATCCCAGTCGACGCCGGCGCGGGCCAACTCGAGGAAGTCGCGGAACAGGATCAACCTGAACCGATGATCGAGCATGGCGTGGGCCGCGAGAAACGCCAGCCGGTAACCCTCGGGGATGTCCCACATCGGACCAAGTTCTGTGCTCTCGTCGAGCCGGGCCTCGGCCCAAGCCGCTTCGGTGGCTCCATCGGCCGAGCCGCGCAACTGGCTGTACGAGTAGAGGTCCCAATGGAGATCGACGTTGAAACGGATCCCGCTCTCGTCGCCAAACAACACATCCCTCTTGTCGGCCTTCGGCCTTTTCGCTGGGATACTGATTGCGGCCGGATCGGCGGCCAGGAGTTCGAGGGCGCCCTCCACCTCGGATTCGGGGACCAGCAGGTCGACGTCGGTGAAGGTTCGCACCATGGGATCCCGATAACGCATTGCGATAGCGGGCCCTTTTTGCACCGACACTCTGATTCCCCGGTCGTGGAAAGCTGTCAGGATCCGTTGTAGGTGGCGCTCCAGAACGCGACGACGTGACGTCTCGCGAGCATTGATGGCTCTGACCAGGAAGTCATCGGTCACTTTTGACAGTAGCGGGATCAGACCGTGCCGTTGCGCCAACTCAACGAGCCCAGCCGGAACAGGGCCGCCGATGGGAGCTGGCCGGCCCGCGGCGAGATCGATCAGGTAACGGCTGATCTCATCGCCCCCGGTGAAGGCGCCCCCGCGGAGTGTCTTGCTCATCGAACGGCTGCCAGACTAAGTGCGTGGCGACCGACCGCAAGCGCGTGACCGTCTGTACCCGGGACGACTCCGTCGCCGGTGCCCTGAGAATCGTGCTTGGGGAGCACGAAGTGGCAACCACCTCACAACTGGAGGACACTGTGTTCGAAACCGACGTCCTCGTCTATCGGGTGGATAATGTATTCGAGGCTGAAGCCCTCGCGGACCTGGCCCTACGAATACCAACGGTCGTGCTCGGTGAGATCGAACATCTGGTGCCCGCGGTTGACGCCAGCTGTCGCGGATTCCTCCTCAAGGACGCTCCCCTGGAGGAAATCGCCACTGCTGTAGACACGGTCCTCAATGGTGGGGCGGTAGTCCCTCCGGACCTATTGGGCACGTTGCTGCATCATCTGGTGATCCGCCGCAGACGTAAGCAAGACAACATAACTGCGCTCGCCGAGCTCACCGACCGCGAAAGAGAGGTATTTCAGCTCGCAGGTGAAGGGCTGCGCAAGGAGGAGATTGGCGAACGGCTATACATCAGTCCCGCGACCGCCAGAACCCACTTACAGAGGGTGTATCGAAAGCTCGGCGTGCATTCCCAGTCCGAGCTGATGGCTCTGGCAATGCGCATCGGGGAACAAGGGTCCGAAGGAGCGAGATGAGCAGCTATCCGTTACGCAGAGGAGAGCTAGTGCAGGAAGCCAGCGTCGAAGGCTGGACTATTTACGAAAAGGAAACGGACTCGCTCCACGTGCTCAATGCGACTGCGCGAGCAATCTGGGAGTTGTGCGACGGAAAGACCAGTCCCTCGGAGATGGCAAGCGCCATCTCCGAGTTAACTGGAGTGGATTCAGCTGCCGCTGAGTCCGACGTTCGGCATACGTTGAGTCGGCTGCAGGAGTCCGGGCTAGTTCAGATTGACTAGCTGGTGCAGTATTCGTGTGTCCCATTCTTCAGGGACTGGGACTGACACGGATCGTCTGTGGACTGGCTCGACCCAGCCTTGAGCAAGATATCTCCCCTGGTGCAACCACCCGTCAGGAGATCGTCGTCCACCGTAACGATGACACATGCACCGCTCGCAGCACCGACGCTCGTGACCCATGGGGGAAGGTTCGCCGGCGTGCTTCCTTCAAGTGTCATCTCGCAGTCAGGAGTCGCACCTGCTTCCTCTTGGCCAAACTCGTTCAGCTTCGTGTGGAATTGATCGTCTCCACATGTCCAAGTAATGACCATGTAGGAGATGTCCTTGCCAACGGGGCTAGCCGTCTGGGCGAACGCCCGACCCATCCCCAATGTCTGCACCACTGGCGTCGTCCACATAACGGCACCGCCGAGTACCGCCCCACGCCGCAGTAGATCGCGTCTTGTAATGCCCTGGTCTACCTCTTCGCCCACCTTGTGCCTCCCTAATGCAATGAGTTGCTGCACGGTCTCTCCGTGCCAGCCATCCCCGACTACTCTATGCGCTCGACGACCACTCGTCAGTACGACGTTGATCGTATTCATCGGACCCTGGGGGCGGATTGAACCAGAAGACCAAAGTGGGGCCACCAATACCCCACCTGTTGGAAACCGAAGTAGACGGCGAGATCAGCCTGTACAACCCGGCACACGAGCAGGTGACCATCCTCAATGGGACTGCCACCGATGTGTGGTACTTGTGCGACGGTACCCTAAGCGAGGAGGAGATCTTGGAGCGGCTTGCCCAGAGTTACAAAGTCTCCCCTGAGCAGATACACACCGATGTCAGGCGCACCATCGAGGAAATCCGCAAGGCAGGGCTGCTTCAAAAGTGAGGATCAGGAAGCGACCCGGTTGAAGGCACGATCTCAGTGACCAGGTTTGGGTCACCGACCAGAGGTTCACCCTTCTCGGCACAACATTCAGAGTGCTCACCCAATCCGAGTTGTTGGCTAAAGAGACCTCAAGTGTCCTCGGGGGATTCCCTCAGGTGTCGGAGCCGGCGCGGCCACGCAACATCATTCAGGTGACGGGCCCACACGACGGTCCATACGATGTCTACCACGACTGCAGTCGTTTGGCTAGAGACACCGACCTGGGGTCAGCCCTTGCTGTCTTGGTCGCAGGGGTCAACCGGGCTGCGATCGAACAGAGCCGTTTCTTCGCGGTGCACAGTGGTGTGGTCGCTTCTCCGAACGGGGTGGTTGCATTCCCGGCAATGTCCGGGGAAGGAAAGACCACACTGACGGCGGCCTTGGTCAAGCGCGGATTCGACTACGTCTCCGACGAGGCCCTGGTATTCAACGACGACGGTAAGGTACTTCCTTATCCCAAGCCGTTCGCGCTGTCCGATTGGAGCGCGCAGGCACTCGGCTTGACACCGGACGGTCCCGAGACCCTGGTCGTGGCCTCAGGTCTGGGTGGCGCCGTGTACACACGAACCGACCCACTTACAGATGTGGTGATCGCCGAATACGGTCACCAGCAGCCAGTGCTGGAAGAGACATCGAAGTCGGAGGCAATCGCCGCTCTGATCTCGCTTTCCTTTAACCATTACAAGAATCCCGAGCGTGCATTTCGGCTCGCAACCGAAACCGCACGGGCGGTGCGTGTGTGGCGCCTGCACTACGGCGATCCGTTGGAGGCCGCCGAGTTGGTGGTTACATCTCTTGGCAACTAGGAGTCACGACTCGGACAGAGCGAATGTGACGTGAAGAGAGCGATGCTCCGAGCCGTACCCCGACCCAAGGAAGCGTTCCACTGTGATCAGGCCATCGCTGTAAAGGGCATGATCGATGGGTATGCCAAGGGGACCGAGGAAAGCAGGCCAGCTGGCCTGGATTCCAAATCCTTTTTGAGAGTTCGCCAACTCACCCTCTTCGAGGAGTCTCCGAAAGCCTGCAGACCACGGGGTCGCGTTGAGATCCCCTAGGACCACCACGGGATCGTCCTGAGCTCTAGCCCAAGAGGCAATCGCAGCTAACTGCTCGGAGTGTGCCTCAACACGCTTCGGTGTCACGGGCGAAACCGGATGCATTGCGAGAACTTGCACCGGCGTGTCGCCAAAGGAGACCGCTTGCACTGCTGTGTCGCGACCCCCCGCACCGAAGTCCTCGATGAAGGTTTCCACCGTGACGCCCTTCCGGGCGAGAACGAGCAATTCCACATCCACCCCGGGCGGCCGTCTAAAAGCCAAGTCATAGGGAATCGGAGCCGCCTCCAAGACGTCGGCCCATGCGTCGGTGGCCGCGGAGAGGAACACAAGATCGGGCTCGCCGCTACTCAGGTCCTCAATCAGTTCATTGACGTCTGCTCCCCGGATCTGTGTGTTCAGAAACATGACCCGAAGCACCGGAGCATCCGCATCGATCTCTCCGGGCCCACCGAAATAAAGCGGAACGATCAGCGCGAGATTAGCCAGCAGACCGAGCACGCTAACTGCGAGGGGCCATCGCCTCCGCACGGCAGCAAACAGAACTACGAGTATCAGAAATCCCAAGGCATATTGCACTCTCAAGGCAGCAGCGAGATCGAATATCCAGAAGGTCCGACCCAGGAACCCGACTGCGGTCCCCACGACAAAAACTGACAACGTGATCACTCCGACCCAAACAAGGATGCGGATGGGAAGAGAGCGTTTAGGCCCTGGGTCTGGGGAGTTCATGCCGGTGACACCGTAATAGTCCGCCCACGGATGTGGGCTCGCTTCCCGCTACTCCACGGTTACCGTCTTGGCGAGGTTCCTCGGCTTGTCCACGTCAAGCCCGCGCGCCGTGGCCACGTGGTAGGCAAGTAGTTGTAAGGGCACCACCGCCGTCACCGTGCAGATGAGATCCGGCCCCGAAGGGACACGGATCACGTGGTGGGCGATGCCCTCGACGTCGTCGCCCTCCTCGGCTATGAGAACGATGGTCCCGCCGCGGGCTTTCATCTCCTCCAGGTTGGAGTGGGTCTTGGTGCGCACGTGGTTGTCGGTGGCGACACCAACCACCACCACACCATCCTCGATGAGAGCGATTGGCCCGTGTTTCATCTCCCCGGCGGCGTAACCCTCGGCGCGAACGTATGCGATCTCCTTCAGCTTGAGCGCCCCTTCCATCGCCACCGGGAAGTCACCGGAGCGGCCCAGGAAGAACCAATCGCGCACGTCCACCCACGACTTGGCCAGCTCCTCGATCTCGTCTGAGGTCTGAAGGACCTCCTCCACCTGCTGCGGAAGCTTTTGCAGGTCACTCACCAACAGCTCGATCTTGCCCGGGTCGAGTGTGCCCCGCACCTGGGCCAGGTATAGCCCGAGGAGCTGCATGGCCACAAGTTGGGTGGTGAAGGTCTTGGTGGCGGCGACTCCGATCTCAAGACCTGCCCTGGTGTACAGGACCGCGTCGGACTCGCGGGCCAGTGCCGAGTCGAGGACGTTGCTGACCCCGATCAGGTTGGCTCCCTGTGCTTTGGCGTAGTGGACCGCGGCAAGGGTGTCGATGGTCTCCCCCGACTGGCTGATCCCGATAACCAGCGACCGGGCGTCGAGCACGGGGTCCCGGTAGCGGAACTCGGAGGCGATGTCGATCTCCACCGGGAGCCGGGTCCATCTCTCGA
>CAZTXD010000075.1:0-16748 GCA_964617995.1 uncultured Acidimicrobiaceae bacterium | reverse complement strand
CCCTATCCGTTCCCCGCCAGCCAAAGAAGGGGATGGGCGTTCGCTGGTGTCCAAAGAACCCGCCCGCGATCCTCGTCGGATACGACGCCGTGGCGCGATCTGGTACGTTGGCGCCCGTCGTGATCGATACTCGAGTCCGGCCCCGTATCCAGGGCATCCTCGGGCCCATCGGGAAGTTCCTCGCCTCCCTCGGCATCTCACCGGCCGTCATGACGACCTTCGGGCTGGCGGTCACCATCGTGGGAGCGGTAGTCATCGGGTCGGGGGAACTCGCCGTGGGGGCCTTGATCGCCCTCGTCGGATCCGCCCTGGACGGACTGGACGGCACGGTGGCGCGTGCCGCCGGTACGGTCACTCCCCGCGGGGCCTATCTCGACGCCGGCAGCGACCGCATCGGCGAGATCGCCTCCTTTGCCGGCCTGGCCGTCGCGATGGAGGGGAACGCCCGGGTGCTGCTCCTCATCGTCCTGTCGGTGGGCGGGGCGATGCTCGTTCCCTACCTCCGGGCCAAGGCAGAGTCGGTGGGGCTCAACGGCAGAGGCGGCCTCATGGGGCGGGCGGAACGGGTGATTCTCTTCGCCCTGGGCCTCCTGACGGGGCTCGTCGAGCCAATGCTGTGGCTCATGGTGGTGACGGTGTGGTTCACGGCGATTCAACGATTCGTCAGCACCTACCGCCGCATATCCCTGTGAGGTCGGTGAGCCAGCGGGCCGCTTATCTGGCCATGTGGGTGTCGACATCGATCCTCGGGAGCCTCCCCGAGCCGGTTATTCGCCATCTGGGCCGGATCGCCGGCTACATCTGGTATGCAGTGGACCCACCGCGACGGCGCATGGCCAGGCGGCACATGCGGCGCCTCGGGGTGGAGGTGGCTGCCGCCCGGGAGATGTTCGCTTCCTACGGACGCTACTGGGCCGAGTCGTTCTGGGTGCGTCCCCGCCACTTCAAAGGAATGCGCTCCCGGATGACGGTGACGGGTCTGGAGCATCTCGAGCAGGCCCGCTCCCGCGGCAAAGGCGTCGTGCTGGTGCTCCCTCACATCGGCAACTGGGAAGCGGCGGCGTTGATCGCCCTCGACATCGACCTGCCGCTGGTGGCGGTGGCCGAGAAGCTGGCGAACCCTTACATCACGAAATGGTTCACGCGCCAGCGCAACATGTTCGGCATCGAGATAGTCCTGGCCGGTGACGGCCGGGTAGGGCCGCGCTTGGCGGCGGCGCTTCGCGACGGGAAGGCCGTGGCTCTGCTGTCGGACCGGGACCTCACCGGCCGGGGAGTGAAGGTGGAGTTCTTCGGAGAGGCGACCACCCTCCCTGCCGGACCCGTCTCCCTGGCGCGCAAGACCGGCGCTCCCATCGTCCCCGTAGGGATCTACTTCAAACGCGGGGGTGGGCACGACGCCGCCATCCGTCCCGCCCTCCCCGACGCCCCCGACGAGGACATCGCCGCCGGGGTCCAGGACATCGCCGAGCGCCTGGAGCTGATAATCCGGCGTGACCCATCCCAGTGGCACCTCGTGCAGCCGAACTGGCCGTCGGACCGAGCCTGATGCGAATCGCGGTCGTCTGCCCCTATGACATCGGAGCGCCCGGTGGCGTCCAGCAGATCTGCCTCGAACTGGTCGAGCGCCTCCAGGCTGCGGGGGAACAGGCGCATCTCATCGCTCCCGGGAACGGGACGGAGGTGGGAGGGCGTGTCCGCCACCTGTCCGCCAACCGCTCGACGGTCCCCCTCACCCTCGATATGCGGGCCGGCCGCCGGGCTCGTCGGCTCGCCCGGACGGCGGACGTCGTCCACGTCCACGAGCCGCTGATCCCCGTGGTCGGCTGGGCCGCGGCGGCGGAGGACAAGCCGATGGTGGGAACCTTCCACGCCGATCCGGCCACCTGGACCCGGCTGCTCTATCGTCTCGGTTCCCGGCCGGGGCAGCGGCTCTTCCGACGAGCCGAGCTGACCGCCGTGAGCCCCATGGCACGGAAGGCGGTGCCGGGGAGGTGGGGGCCGGTCACGATCATCCCCAACGCCCTCGACGTGGCCTCGTACGACGTCTCTATCCGCCGCCATCCCCACCGGCTGGTGTTCCTGGGCCGTGACGACCCCCGCAAGGGCCTCGACGTGCTCCTGGAGGCGTGGCCGTGGGTGCGGAGCGCCGTTCCCGACGCCGAGCTGGTGGTCGTCGGCTCCGACCGTCCCACCGACATCCCCGGCGTCGAATTTCGCGGGTTCGTGGATGAGGAGGAGAAGCGGCGGGTCCTGGCGTCGTCGACCGTCCACGTGGCGCCCAACCTGGGAGGGGAGAGCTTCGGCATCGTCGTAGCCGAGGGTATGGCGGCCGGGTGTGCAGTGGTGGCCTCCGACCTTCCCGCCTTCGCCCAGGTTCTCGGCTCCGACGGCATCCTCGTGCCCGTCGGGAGGGCCCCTGCTCTTGCCCGGAGCGTGGTGGATGTGCTCACCGATCCAGCCCGGGCGAGCGCTCTCGGCGCCGGGGCACGGAGAGCGGCCGCCAGGTTCGACTGGAGCGAGATCATCGACCGGTACCTCTCCGTCTATGAATCTGCCATCCGTCGCCGTCGAAGTACCATTCCGCGACGGAAGGAGTAGACGTGGAACGTGGAACGGAACTGGTAAAGCGTGGCCTCGCAGAGATGCTCAAAGGCGGCGTCATCATGGACGTCGTCACGGCCGAACAGGCACAGATAGCTGAGGAGGCGGGAGCCGTGGCCGTCATGGCACTCGAGCGGGTTCCCTCCGACATCCGCAAGCACGGCGGCGTGGCCCGCATGGCCGACCCCACCAAGGTGCAGGAGATTCAGGCAGCCGTCAGCATCCCCGTCATGGCCAAGGCCCGGATCGGCCATTTCCTCGAGGCGCGGGTACTTGAGGCCCTGGAGGTCGACTACATCGACGAGTCGGAGGTCCTCACCCCCGCCGACGAGGACCACCACATCGACAAATGGGCCTTCACGACCCCGTTCGTGTGCGGCGCCCGCAATCTCGGTGAGGCGCTGAGACGCATCGGGGAGGGAGCTGCCATGATCCGAACCAAAGGCGAGGCCGGAACAGGCAACGTCGTCGAGGCCGTCCGCCACATGCGCACCATGACCGACCAGATGGCCGCCGTAGGGGGATTGAGCGACGAGCAGCTCATGTCGGCCGCCCGCGATCACGGTGCCCCCGTCGAACTGCTGCGGTTGGTGCGGGCCGAGGGTCGCCTGCCGGTGGTGAACTTCGCCGCCGGAGGCATCGCCACCCCTGCCGACGCCGCTCTCATGATGGCCCTCGGATGCGACGGGGTGTTCGTCGGCTCCGGGATCTTCAAGAGCTCCGATCCCGCCGCATACGCCCGGGCGATCGTCGAGGCGACCACCTACTGGGAAGACGCCTCCAAGGTGGCCAAGGTTTCGACCGGATTGGGGGAGGCGATGCCGGGAATCGAGATCGAGTCCCTCACCGACGGGGAGCGGTTGGCCAGCCGGGGCTGGTGAGACTATGCCCAGGGTCGGCGTGCTCGCCCTTCAAGGCGATATCCGGGAGCATCACCGGGCACTGACGGGGATCGGGGCCGAGGTCGTCACCGTCAAGACGGCGGGAGCGCTGGAATCGATAGACGGCCTCGTCATTCCGGGAGGCGAGTCCACCACCATCGGGAAGCTCGCCGCCCGGTTCGGGTTGATGGAGCCGATTCAACGCCGCCTCACGGCGGGAATGCCCGCCTTCGGGACTTGCGCCGGGCTGATCCTGCTGTCGGCTGCGGTGACCGAGGGCGACCAGCCCCTTCTGGGAGCCCTGGATGTGTTGGTGCGGCGCAACGCCTTCGGCCGTCAGAACGAGTCGTTCGAGGAGGACCTGGAGGTGAAGGGCCTCTCGGATCCGTTCCACGCCGTGTTCATACGCGCTCCATGGGTCGAGAAGGTCGGCGACGGGGTTGAGGTTCTGGCCCGCGTGAACGATTATCCGGTCATGGTCCGCCAGGGCCCGATCCTGGCGGGGTCGTTTCATCCCGAGCTGACCGACGACGACCGCATTCACCGTATGTTCGTCGACATGATCGATTCCTAGGAGACCGTCGATGGCAGGACATTCGAAGTGGGCGAACATAAAGCACCGCAAGGGACGCCAGGACGCCGCCCGGGGAAAGCTGTTCGCCAAGCTGGCCAAAGGGATCGAGGTGGCGGCCCGGGAAGGGGGAGGCGATCCGGGGTTCAACCCCACGCTGGCCACCGCAGTCGACAAGGCCAAGGCGGCTTCGATGCCCAACGACAACATCGAGCGGGCCATCAAGCGAGGCACCGGCGAAGTGCAGGGAGCCGTCTACGAGGAGGCCTGGTACGAAGGCTACGGGCCGGGGGGAGTGGCGATCTATGTGCAGATCCTCACCGACAATCGCAACCGGGCCGCCTCCGACGTGCGATCCACGTTCACCCGCAGCGGAGGGAATCTAGGTGAGCCGGGCTCGGTCGCCTACCTGTTCAGCCAAAAGGGGATGCTCCTGGTCGAGGGCGCCGAGGACGAAGTGATGCTGGCGGCGCTCGAGGCCGGCGCCGAAGACGTACGCCCTTCGGGGGAAGGCCTCCACGAGGTCATCACGCCCCCGGGTGAATTGCAGACCGTTAGGGCCGGCGTCGCCGAGGCGGGACTGGTCGTCGACAGCGCCGACATCACCCAGTTGCCCTCCACCACGGTGCCAGTGGGAGAGTCCGACGCCAAGCGGCTGTTGCGTCTCATAGATGCCCTCGACGACCTCGACGACGTACAAGCCGTCTACTCCAACTACGACATCGACGACTCGGTGATGGACGCGGTCCTGGCGGAGGCCTGAGAC
This sequence comes from uncultured Acidimicrobiaceae bacterium, assembly GCA_964617995.1. GTDB lineage: Bacteria > Actinomycetota > Acidimicrobiia > Spongiisociales > ZC4RG35 > CAZTXD01. Next base: position 11,926 of record CAZTXD010000075.1, on the reverse strand, counting down.
TATCGCCGCAATGCCGCGTTTGTGCCCCCACCCTGCCCTAAGCTGCCAGAACACATGTTCGTGTTGGGAATAGATCCCGGGCTGACCGCCACCGGCTATGGCCTCGTCCGTGGGGGTCCGGCCCTCCACGCCGAGGCCGCGGGTGTGATCCGAACCGCCGCCGACCTACCCCTGGGAAAGCGACTGGATGTGCTCTTCGAGGGACTCACCGGCCTCATCGACGAGTACCGACCCGACGTGGTCTCCATCGAGTCGGTGTTCACCAACCGCAACCTCAACACCGCCGTCTCGGTGGGCCGGGCATCCGGCGTGGCGATTCTGGCTGCCGCCCGCTCGGGCCTCGACGTCGCCGAGTATGTCCCCACAGCCGTGAAAGCCGCCGTCACCGGCGACGGAGCTGCCTCCAAAGCCTCCGTGGCCGCCATGGTGGCGCGTCTCCTCAGGTTGAGCGAGCCGCCCCGGCCCCCCGACGCCGCCGACGCACTGGCGGTGGCCATGTGCCATTTGCGGTCTGCACCCCTGCTCGCCCAGACACGCCGGGCCGGAGGGGCCCCCCGATGATCGGTCGACTCCGGGGAACGCTGGTGTCGCTGACCCGCCACGGGGTGGTGGTAGACGTGGGCGGCGTCGGCTACGACGTGGCGATGACACCCGAGGCCGTGGCCGACCTCCCGGCCGTCGGCGAGGAGATCGTGGTCCATACCCACCTGTCCGTGCGTGAGGACGACCTCAGTCTCTACGGTTTTCCCGCCTCCGGGGACCGTGACCTGTTCCGGACGCTGATCTCGGCGAGCGGGGTGGGACCACGGGTGGCGATGGCCCTGCTGGCCACGTTGCGGCCCGATGCGCTGCGGCGGGCGATAGCGACCGAGGACGTCGACACCCTCAGCACCGCTCCCGGCGTGGGGAAACGGTCGGCTCAGAAGATCGTGCTCGAACTGCGCCCCAAGCTCGCCGATGCCGAAGCCGAGCTGGTGTCGGGCAGCGGACCCGCTCAGGTCCGCCAGGCGCTCGAGCAACTCGGCTACCGATCAGACGAGATCGCCGACGTCCTCGACGACCTCGACCACGACGCGCCCGTCGCCGACCAGGTGAAGGCGGCGCTCAAGGTATTGGGGCAGGCTCGCCGTGCGTGAGGACAGCCTGCTCAGCCCCACCCTGGAGGACGACGCCGAGGCAACCCTGCGACCCCAGCGTCTCGACGAGTTCGTCGGACAGGAGAGGGTGAAAGAACGTCTCTGGATATCGGTCGAAGCGGCCCGAGCCGAGGACCGGACCCTCGATCACGTACTCCTGTCCGGGCCTCCCGGCCTCGGCAAGACCACTCTCGCCGGGATCGTCGCCACCGAGATGGGAACCGACCTGAGGATCACGTCCGGCCCGGCTCTCGAACGCCCCGGTGATCTGGCCGCCATCCTCTCGAATCTGGAACCGAGCGACGTGTTCTTCATCGACGAGATCCATCGCCTTCCCCGTACCGTGGAAGAGGTCCTCTACGCGGCGATGGAAGATTTCGTCATAGACATCGTCCTGGGCAAGGGCCCGACGGCCCAGTCGATACGCCTGGATCTGCCTCGTTTCACGCTGGTGGGAGCCACCACCCGCAAGGGGACCGTCACCGCGCCCCTGCGCGACCGCTTCGGGATCGAGGAGAAGCTCGACTACTACACCGACCCCGAGCTGACGTCGATAGTCCTCCGTTCGGCGCGCATCCTCGGCGTCGACATCGAAGAACGCGCAGCCACCGAGATCGCCAGGCGGAGCCGCTCCACCCCCCGCATCGCCAATCGGCTCCTGGCCCGGGTCCGCGATTACGCCGTCGCCAGGGCAGACGGCCATGTCGACGCCCCCGTTACCGCCCAGGCGCTGACCGTGTTCGAAGTCGACGACCTGGGATTGGACAAGGTCGACCGCGCCATCCTGGAGGCGATAGTCCTCAAGTTCGGCGGCGGTCCCGTGGGGCTCGGCACGCTGGCCATCGCCGTGGGAGAGGAACCGGAGACGGTGGAGGATGCCTATGAGCCCTTCCTCCTCCAGATCGGGTTGATACAGCGGACCCCGCGCGGTCGCACTGCCACCGATATCGCCTACCGTCACCTGGGTGTCGAGAAACCGGGTCAGTCCCGCCTTCTCTGAGAGGGTGCGCAAAATGGAGCTCGTGCGTTCTCGTTCGTTCCGTCCCAGGCCGTGAACCTCGACCGGCGTCCTCACCACCGCGGCTCGCGGCCCGGCGTCCCCGCCCGGAGTCCGGCGGAATGAGCCGGAACACCTCGGAGTACGAATATCACCTGCCGTCTGCGGCGATAGCCCAGACTCCCGCCGAACCACGGGACTCTGCCCGTCTGCTGCTCGCCGACGACCTCACGGATCGCACGTTCAGCGAGCTCCCCGAACTGCTCGACCCTGGCGATCTCGTGGTCGTCAACGAGACGAGGGTGCGGGCGGGCCGCCTGCGCGGGCATCGCAGCCACGGTGGAACGGTGGAGGCCCTGCTGCTGGAACGCCGCTCTGACGACACCTGGGAGGCATTGATGAGGCCGGCCCGCAAGCTGCGGGCCGGACAAGACCTCCACTTCGGCGAGATCTCCGCCCGGGTGATGACGGAACCCGTCGACGGCCGTGTCACTCTCCGCCTCGAGGTCCCCGGCGACATCGAGCACAGCATCGAGAGAGACGGAGAGGTGCCTCTGCCGCCCTACATAACCAGGCCCCTGGAGGACCCTGATAGGTACCAGACCGTCTACGCCTCCGTCACCGGCTCGGCGGCGGCGCCCACTGCCGGTCTCCATTTCACCCCCGCCGTCCTCGATCGTCTCGAGAAAAGAGGGATACGCCTTGCCCGGGTGGAGCTGCGAGTCGGAATAGGAACGTTCCGTCCCATCACCACGCCCGAAGTGGACCGGCATCGGATGCATCCCGAGTGGTCCTCGGTCCCCGCCGCCACCGTCGCGGCCGTGGCCGAGGCCAGGCGTCGAGGAGGGGCCGTCGTGGCGATCGGCACCACCGTCGTTCGGGCTCTCGAGTGGCGGGCGTCGGGAGGAGACCTCACCGCCGGCTCCGGGTACACCGATCTATTCATCCGTCCCGGTCACCGCTTCCGGGTCGTCGACCGGCTCCTCACCAACTTCCATGCTCCCCGCTCCAGCCTCGTAGTGATGGTGGCAGCCTTCATGGGCCCCCGGTGGCGAGCGACGTACCGAACTGCGCTCGAGCGGGGATACCGCTTCCTCAGCTTCGGTGACGCCATGCTCGCCTCCAGGTCAGAGGACGTCGTATCGTGAAACCGCCCGTTACCTGGACATGCGATGCCGTCGACGCTTCCGCCCGGGCGGGATCTCTGACACTGACCCATGGGACGGTGCCCACACCCGCCTTCATGCCCGTGGGGACGAGGGCGGCCGTCAGGGCTATCGATGTCCACGACCTGACGACGGCGGGAGCAGACATCGTCCTCGCCAACACCTACCACCTGATGCTGCGACCGGGACACGAGGTGGTCGAGGCTCTGGGAGGACTGCACGAATTCATGGCCTGGAGAGGACCGATACTGACCGACTCGGGCGGATACCAAGTCCTCTCTCTGGATCCCGTGATCACCGAGGACGGGGCCTCATTTCGCTCCTCCTACGACGGGTCGGCGGTGCATCTGACCCCGGAGAAAGCCGTGCAGGTCCAGCAGGCCCTGGGCGCCGATATCGCCATGGTGCTGGATGTGTGCCTGGGGCTGCCGGCCCCCCGGCGAGCAATGTCGGAGGCGATGGAGCTGACTTTGCGCTGGGAGGAGAGGGCCCTGACCGTCCACGATCGTGGCGATCAGGCGCTGTTCGGGATCGTTCAGGGAGGCACCGACCTCGACCTCCGGGCGGAATCGGCGGCCCGCACCGCAGAGCTCGGCTTCCCCGGCTACGGGATCGGTGGCCTCTCCGTGGGGGAGTCCGACGACGAGCGCAACGCCGCCATCGCCGCCTCGACCGCCGAGTTGCCCTCATCCCGGGTGCGCTATGTGATGGGGTTGGGAGACGCCGAAGGTGTCCTCGACGCCATCGCTCGCGGCGCCGACCTCTTCGACTGTGTCTGGCCGACACGGCTGGCCCGTCATGGCCGCGTCCTCACCCCCGACGGCGATTTCAACCTGCGGCGAGCCGATTTCCTCCGCGATTCCACGCCCCTCCACGAGGAATGCACCTGCCCCACGTGCCGCACCCACACCCGGGCCTACCTCCGGCATCTCGCCGTCACGAGAGAGCTGTCGGTCCATCGTCTCCTCACGATCCACAACCTCAGCTACACGCTCGACCTGGTGGCCCGAGCCCGGGAGGCGATAGTGGCCGGGACATTCGACGATTTCCGGGTCGGTATCCGCCGACGTCGCGCCGGTGGGGGGTTGGTGGGCGACCCGTCGACCCCCTAATCTCCTGGCCTGTTCCGTTCGAGAGGAAACTGTGATTCCCGTCGTTCTCGCGCAAGATGCAACCGGAGGCACCGGTTCGTTGATCCTCCTCGTGTTGATGGTGGCCATCTTCTGGTTCCTGATCATCCGCCCGCAGCGGACGCGGGCGAAGAAGCAGCAGCAACTGGCTGCCTCTCTCCAGATCGGGGACGAGATACAGACGATCGGCGGGATCAAGGGCCGGGTATCGCGCCTCGACGAGGACGACGTTGTCCTCGACGTCGAGCAGGGCCAGATCCGCATGAGCCGCAGATCGGTCGCCAGCCGTCTCGGCCCCGAGCGCGACGTCGACATGCCATCCGAGTAGACCTCGCGTGCGTCGCCGTCTCATCGGCATCTTCGTGGTGCTCCTCATCTCATGGGGCGGGCTCGGCGCCACCCTCGCTGCGGGCCTGACACCACGCCTGGGACTGGACCTCCAGGGAGGCATATCCGTCGTACTCACCGCCCCCGAAGGAACCGACCCGGAGTTGGTGGAGGTGGCGGTCGAGGTCATGCGCCGTCGCATAGAGGCCTTCGGCGGAGTACAGGAGCCTGAGATCGCCGTCAGCGGCGGGACCACCGTGCAGGTCCAGCTCCCGGGACTGGAAGACCGGGACCGGGCCATCGAGGCGGTGGGCCAGACGGGGTCCCTGTCCTTTCATCCCGTCCTGACCGGCCCCAACGACAGCGCCTCCAACGTCTGCTCGCCGACCGACATCCCCACCGAGGAGGGCGTCGTCACACTCCCGCCGGCCGATCCGGAACGGGGCGTACCGCTGGTGGTGGGCAAGGAATGCCTGACCGGCGGAGACGTCGCCGACGCCATCCCGGTGTTCGACACCCAGAACGGCGCCTGGGTAGTGCAGCTCAACCTGGCAGGAGGAGGAGCCCAGGGTTTCGCCGACCTCACCGCCAATGCCGCCCGTTACGCCCCCGACGATCCCCGACGACGCATCGCCATCGTGCTCGACGACGAGATCGTCACCGCCCCGCCCGTCTCGCTGGAGGTCTCCCCGGAGGTAGGCATAACCGGCGGGAGCGCCATCATCACGATGGGTGGCGGGCCCGACGCCCAGACCGAAGCCAACGACACGGCCGTGATCCTGCGCTACGGCTCTCTGCCGGTCTCGTTCGAGCGCTCCCAGGTCGTCAACGTGTCGGGCACCCTGGGAGCCGACTCCCTGCAAGCCGGGGTCATCGCCGGGATCATCGGCCTGGTGCTGGTGGCGGGGATACTCCTCATGATGTATCGGGCGCTGGGAATGGTGGCGATCATCGGCCTGATGATCTTCGGCACGTTGATGGTGACCGTGTTCTCGGTCCTGGGGGAGGTGCAGGGTCTCACCCTCACCCTGGCGGGCGTGACAGGCGTCATCGTCGCCATCGGCATCAACGCCGACAGTTACATCGTCCACTTCGAGGCGGTCAAAGACGAGATCCGCAACGGAGTCAGCGTCACCGAAGCAGCCGAGACCGGATTCAAGCGGGCCTGGAGGACGATCCTCACCGCCGACACGGTCAGCATCATCGGCGCCGGTCTCCTGTGGGCCTTGGCGGTCGGAGCGGTGAAGGGGTTCGCTCTCGCTCTCGGCATCGCCACGGTTCTCGACCTGGTCATCGTGCGCACCTACGAGCGTCGGGCAGTGGCCGCTCTGGCCGCCACCAGGCTCGGTGACAGAGGCGCCTTCTCGATCGTGGGGGCAGCCCGATGAATGGTTTCCGGAGGATCCTCCGGGGCGAGACCAACGTGGGCTTCGTCAGGAACTCCCACAGGTGGTTCATGGCATCGGGGGCACTGGTCGGCGTGTCGTTGCTGGCCCTGGCCGTATTCAACCTCAACTTCGGCATCGACTTCCGGGGCGGGGTGTCGGCCCAGACCCCGAATCCCGCCGGAGCCTCGGTGGCGGAGGTGAGAGAGGTGGTCGGGGCGGTAGGGGTGACCCAGGCCACCATCCAGCTCATCGACGGAGGGGAGAGCCTGCGGGTGCAGACCGGCTCGCTCGCGCCCGAATCGGAGCGGCAGCTCATCGCTGCCATCGCCGACGTGGCGGGCACCGTCGAAACCGAAGTGTCTGTCGACTCGGTCGGCCCCACCTTCGGTAGCCTGGTCGCCCGCCAGGCCCTCATCGCGCTGGGGGTGTTCCTGGTGGTGGTCGCCCTCTACATGACGATCCGGCTCGAGCTGAAGATGGCCGGCGTCGGGCTGGTGGCGCTCGGCCACGATCTCGCCATAACCGTCGGGGTGTACGCCCTCAGCGGTCTCGAGGTCAGCCCCGCCACGGTCGTGGCCATCCTCACCATTCTCGGCTACTCCCTCTACGACACCGTGGTCGTCTTCGACAAGGTCGACGAGTTCGTGGGCACCATGGAGAAGAGCACCTACGGAGCCATCGTGGAGCGCGCCATGAACTCCGTTCTGGCCCGGTCGCTGGCGACTTCCCTCACCTCATTGGTGCCGGTCGGCTCCATCCTGCTGGTCGGCTCGTTCATCCTGGGAGCTCCCACCCTGCGCGAGTTCGCTCTGGCGCTCTTCATCGGGATGGCCGCCGGCACCTACTCGTCGGTGTTCCTGGCCGGTCCGCTGCTGGCGCGATGGAAGTCGGGCGAGGAGGAATGGCAGGAACGGGAACGCCGCTTCGGGAAGAGATCGGCCGTTGGCGCCTAGCTGCGTACACTGGCGTACGTGGATCCCCTAGCCGATCTCATACGCGACATCCCGGACTTCCCCGAGCCGGGGGTGGTCTTCAAGGACATCACCCCGATCCTGTCCGATCACGACGCCTTCACCCGTCTCATCGCCAAGATGACCGAGCCTTTCCGGGAAGACGGCATCACCCATGTGGCCGGGATCGAGGCGCGGGGCTTCACCCTCGCCTCTCCCATCGCCATGGCCCTCGGCGCCGGATTCATCCCCATCCGCAAGCCCGGCAAGCTGCCCTATGAGACGGTGGGGGAGGACTACTCGCTCGAGTACGGAACCGATCGGCTCGAGGTCCATGTGGACGCCGCCGGACCTTCCGATCGAGTGCTGGTGGTGGACGACGTGATCGCCACCGGCGGCACGGCAGCCGCGGCCCTGCGCCTGATCGGCTCCTTCGGTGCTGAGGTCGCGGGGTTCTCGGTCTTCATCGAGCTCGGTTTCCTGAGCGGCCGCGACGCGTTACCCGAGGTTCCCTACCATGCCGTCCTCGTATACGACTGACGTCGACCCGGCCCCGGCCACGTTCGACGACGTGCTCGAGGCTTTCACGGCCCATCACCCCGATGTCGACACGGGCCTGCTCAGCCGGGCTCACGACCTGGCCGAGGCGGCCCATCGGGGGCAGCGGCGAAAGACCGGCCATCCCTACATAACCCATCCGGTGGCGGTTGCCTGGCACCTGGCCCACTACGGTCTCGACGCAGCCACGCTGGCGGCCGCCCTGCTCCACGACACGGTCGAGGACACCGACGTGACGCTGGAGCAGCTCGCCACCGATTTCGGCCCGGAGATCGCCGCCCTCATCGACGGTGTGACGAAGCTGGACCGGATCGAGTACTCCTCGGTAGAGGAGGCCCAGGCAGCCACGATCCGCAAGATGGTCGTGGCGATGGCTCAAGACGTTCGGGTGCTCATCATCAAGCTGGTCGACCGTCTCCACAACATGCGTACCGTCTCGGGGCTGAGAGAGGAGAAGCAGCGACGCGTGGCTCGGGAGACCCTCGACATCTATGCGCCGCTGGCGCACCGTCTCGGCGTTCAGGAGATAAAGCACGAGCTGGAGGACCGGTGTTTCGCCATCCTCCACCCGGGTCCGTTCGCTCAGATCGAGGAGAAGCTGGCCGAAAGAGGCGTGGAGAGGAGTGTCTTCATCGAGAAGATGATCTCCGAGATGGAGGGGATCCTGGCCGAGGCCGACATCGCCGCCCAGGTGACCGGCCGTCCCAAGCACCACTACTCCATCTACCGCAAGATGGTCGAGCAGGATCGTCCTTTCGAGGAGATCCACGACCTGATCGGCATCAGGGTGATAGTCGGCTCGACCCGCGACTGCTACGCCGCTCTCGGGCTGATCCACAGCCACTGGGTCCCGATATCCGGGCGGTTCAAGGACTACGTGGCGATGCCCAAGCTCAACCTCTATCAGAGCCTCCACACGACGGTGGTCGGCCCCGACGGCAAGCCCCTCGAGGTCCAGCTCAGGACCGAGGAGATGCACCGGAGGGCGGAGTCGGGCATCGCCGCCCACTGGAGATACAAGGAAGGAGCGGACGCCAACCGGCAGGACTGGGTGTACGTTCCCGACGAGGACGACCCTTCCGAGTTCCTCAACAACCTCAAGCTCGACCTGTATCAGGACGAGGTGTTCGTCCTCACCCCGGCGGGTGAGCCCAAGACGCTGCCCCAAGGGGCTACCGCCGTGGACTTCGCCTACGCGGTCCACACCGAGGTGGGACACCGGTGCGTGGGAGCGAGGATCAACGGGAGGTTGCTGCCCCTGTCGACGCGTCTCAGCTCCGGCGACATCGTCGAGATAATCACCGCCCGTCGCGACAGCGGACCGAGCCGGGACTGGCTCACCTTCGTGAGGACGTCGAGGGCACGCTCCAAAATCAAGCAGTGGTTCCTGAAAGAGCGCCGCGAGCAGGCGCTCACCGAAGGCAGGGAGGAGACGCTGGCGGCGGTAGCTCGGGAAAGCGTGCCCGCCGCCGATCGCGATCGCCTCCTGGCGGAGGCCGCCGAGCAACTCGGTTACCGGGACCTGGAGACCCTCTTCATCAAGGTCGGGGAGGGATCCGTGTCGGCTGCGGCGGTGGCCACCAGGGTCCGACGCATCCACTCGCCCGAAGATCCATCCGATTCCGCCCCCGCCCTCGTCCCACGCCGCAGAGGACCGACTGCACCGGGCCCACATGTCATCGTCGAAGGACTCGAAGACATGCTCGTTCGATTGGCCCGATGCTGCGATCCCATACCGGGCGATCCCATCGAAGGGTTCGTGACCCTGGGGCGGGGTGTCTCGGTGCACCGATCCGACTGCAGCAACGTCGGTGCCCTGCGTGAGCAGCACGAGCGCATGGTCGAGGTGGCGTGGGCCGCAGATCAGGCTGGGAGCTTCTCGGTGTGGCTGCAGGTCGACGCTCTCGACCGGACACTCCTTCTACGAGATGTCACCGCCGTCATCTCCGACACCGGAGGCAACATCACCGCCTCCTCGACCGTCACGGGCCGGGACCGACTGGCCATCCTCCGCTACGAGGTGGAACTGTCGGACGCCGGTCAGCTCCCACGTATGCTGGCGGACATTCGCGGAGTGGACGGCGTCTACGCCGTTCAGCGGCTCCCCGGACCGGAATGAAGCCATCCCTCGGCCAGGCGGGACTGACCGCCGTAGCCCTGGGCACCCTATCTCTCGTTGCCTCCGTCGGCGCTATCACACCTGCGTCGAACGTCGAAGTGACGAACGAGCTCGTAACCACCAGCACCAGTACCGACTCATCGCCGCTCGTGGCATCCACCGGTCGCCTTCCCGTGGTGACGTCCGGCACCGCTGCCCCTCCCGCCATGCGCGAGGTGGAGGTGGTGGTCTATCCGTCCCATGCCGAGGCGACGGTGACCCTCACCGACGAGACCGGAGCCGAGATTTCCGGAACCGGGACGGTGGACGCAGCCGTGACGGGCGCCGTGACCGTCGAAGCCTCGGCCGAGGGGATGCGGCCGGAGAGCCACGTCATCGCCGGCGATTCGTCCGATCTCGTGGAGATCTACCTCGATCCCATCGACCAGGTCGTCGACCGAACCATGGTGATGACGACGGGCTCGGCTCCGAAGCAGGTCGCCTTCACTCCGGACGGAGACGAACTGTGGGTGACGCTGCTCGCCGGAAGCGGTCTTGAGATCTATGACCCCGTCACCGGCGCGCTCCTGTCGGTCATCGACCTACCGGAGGCCGGCTCCGTGGAGCTGATATTCGACCGTGCCGGAACCACCGCCTGGGTGAGCCAGATGGAGACCGCCACCGTGTACGAGATCGATGTCGATGAGCGACGCATAATACGGGAATTGGCCACCGGAGGCTCATGGACCAAGGTGATGGCCCTCTCACCCGACGGGACCCGGCTGTGGGCGTCCAACTGGATCAGCAACGATGTGTCCGAGTTCGACCTGTCCACCGGAGAGGTGATCCGGCGCATACCCACCGTCACAACTCCCAGAGGCCTGGCGGTGGATGCCGGCGCAACCAGGCTCTACGTCGCCGGCTACGACGCCGGCGAACTGGAAGTGGTCGACCTGGCAACCGGCGAGGGTCGGATCATCCATCACTCCGGCGGAGCCCTGCGTCATCTGGTGGCAGACCCCTCCAGCGGACTCGTGTATGCCTCCGACATGGCCCGGGACGTCATCCTCGTCATCGAGTCGGCCACCGACCGGGTCACGACCCTCGGCACCACCGACCGGCTGCCCAACACCATCGACGTCACACCAGACGGAGCGATCCTGGCCGTGTCTAACCGGGGGCGGAACAACCCGGAGACCTACTACCTCCCCGGTCCCGAATGGGGATCGGTCCTGCTACTCGACACCGCCGACGGACGGGTCCTGGATGCCATCGTCGGTGGGAATCAACCCACGGGCCTCGACATCTCGGCCGACGGAAAGTGGCTGGCCTTCTCCGACTTCCTCGACAACCGCGTCACGATCGTCGCGTTGCCGGGCGTCGAGGAATTGAGGGCCGCCGGAGGCGGGCGGGCCGACACCTACGGGGCCGACCTGGACAAATGATCGTCGTCTCCCGTCCTCTCTGGCTGGCTCAGACGAACACCTACGCCATCGCCGCCGATCGCGGCGGACTGGCGGTGATCGTCGACGCTCCCCCCGAGCCTTCTGGCGTGATCGATCTCCTGGCGGAAGCCGACCTCACGCCGGTAGCGCTCCTACTCACCCACGGCCACGTGGACCACATGGGAGGGTCCGGTGAGGTCGCCGCCGCCCATGCCATCTCGGCGTACGTCCATCCCGACGACGACTTCCTGACCAGGGATCCCGAGTCCCAGCTTCGGCTGCTCTTCGGGACCGTGCCGTCCGGGCACTACGCAGCCCCGCCCCAGCTCGTACCGCTGGAGCACGGAAAGACCCTCACGTTGGCCGGCATCGACCTCGAGGTGATTCACACACCGGGTCACACGCCGGGACACTGCTGCTTTCTAGTACCCGACGAGGGTCTCCTCCTTTCGGGCGACCAGCTCTTCGCCGGTTCGATCGGACGCACCGATCTACCCGGCGGCGACCTCGATGCCCTGGCAACCTCGATGCGGACGCGAGTCATGACACTGCCCGATGACACCCGGGTGCTCCCCGGCCATGGCCCCGAGACGACGATCGGTCGCGAGAGGTCCACCAACCCGTTTCGACAACTGTGGGCCTGAGCTTCGCCGGACCCCTCCTCGGGTGCCATCCTTACTCGCTCATGCGCCTGCCGACCCGTCCCACCCACCACACCGTGACCATCGTCC
>CAZTXD010000074.1:0-16921 GCA_964617995.1 uncultured Acidimicrobiaceae bacterium | reverse complement strand
GTCGTGGGCTACGAAGCCCTCGACGGTGTGGGCAGCGGCCCGTTCGTGGTCGACCAGTACGCCGAGGAGCAGTTCGTACGCATGGTCGCCAACGACAACTACTGGAAGGGCCGGGCGACCGTCGACGAGATCGTCTTCCAGGTCTTCACCAACTCCGACGCCATGGTGGCCGCCCTCCAACAGGGCCAGCTCGACGCCGCCCACAACCTGCCTCCCTCGGCCGTGGAGTCCCTGGAAGCCGACGACAACATCACCGTCGTCGCCGGGTCTCAGGGCGGGTTCGACGAGATCGCCCTCAACGGGGGTGCCGCCGAGGGCCAGCCCCACCCGGCCCTGTTCGACATCGAGGTTCGCAAGGCCGTGAGTCACGCCATCGACAAGGAGGCCATAGTCGAGGACCTCTACGCCGGGCTCAGCGAGGCGGCGGTGACGATCAGCCCGTCCGCCGACCCGAAGTGGATCCCCGACATCCCCGAGTCGGAGCAATTCACCTACGATCCCGACCGGGCGAACCAGATCCTCGACGACGCCGGCTATCTCGACACCGACGGTGACGGGGTGCGGGAGATGCCCGGCGGAGGCGATCCATTGGTGTTCCGACACGCCGTCAACAGCGACTCGACCACCGCCCAGGCGATCGGCGACCTCTACGCCGGATGGCTGGCGGCCATCGGCATCGAAGTGGAGCTATCGGCCTACGACGAGGGCCAGTTATTCGACCTCATCGTCAACGGCGACTACGAGTCGTTCGCGTGGGGATGGGTGCCTTTCGTCGATCCCGATCCGATGCTGTCCTATTTCACCGAGGCGGAGCTGGGCAACTGGAACGACGCCAACTGGTTCGACCCGCGCTACGACGCGCTGTACGCGGACCAGAACCAGGAGCTGGACGAGGAACGGCGGCTGGAGATGGTCCACGAGATGCTGCGCATCTTCCACGACTCGGCCGTCTACATACCCCTCACCTACACACCCGACTTCCAGGCCTACCGCAACGACGCCTTCGAGGGGTGGATACGTCAGCCCGCCGACATCGGGCCCGTCATGTTCTCGATGTCGTCGCCCAGCTATCACCAGCTCACACCGGCAGATCAGGGTCTGCTCGACGACCCTTCCAATCTCCTGCTCATACTGGGGGGGGCGGTGGTGGTGGCCGCCGGAGCCGTCGTTTTCGTGGCTTCCCGGAGGAGGAAGACCGTCGACGAGCGGGAGTAACGGATGAGCCTCGCCTCACGGCAGGCCACAGTCGATGCCGTGCCCGACCAATCCTCGGAGGGGGGTCGGGCACGGTTCGTCGGGAAAAGAGCTCTCGGTGCGCTTATCACCCTGGCCTTCGTGCTGGTGTTCAACTTCTTCCTGTTCCGGATCGTCCAGTCGGACCCGGTGGCCAACATGTTCCGGGGACGCAACATCCCGGCCGAGCGGCTGGAGCAACTCCGCTCCGAGTTCGGGATCGACCGGCCCCTCCCCACCCAGTTCGCCCTGTACCTGCGGGAGACCACGCGGCTCAACCTGGGGATCTCCTATCAGAGTCGCCGCCCGGTGTGGGAGGAGATCCGAACCAGGATCCCCGCCACCGTGCTTCTGGTGGGCACGTCGGCGGTGGCGTCTGCTGTCATCGGAACGGCGGCGGGAGTGGTGGCAGCGTGGCGGCGGAACTCGAAGACCGACTACGCCGTCACCAGCGGGACGATGGTGTTCTATTCGATGCCGGACTTCTGGCTGGGGATGCTGCTGTTGATGGTGTTCGCCGTGATCCTGGGCTGGTACCCCGTGGGTGGCTTGGTGGATCCGGGCTCGAGCGCTTCCGGGCTCGAGCGGCTGCTCGATCAGCTCCATCACATGACCCTTCCCGCCGCCACCCTCACGCTCGCCTACCTGGGCGAGTACGCCCTCGTGACCCGCAGCTCCCTGCTGGACGTCATGGGCGAGGACTATCTGACAGTGGCGAGGGCCAAGGGGCTGCGTGACGTCCTGATACGCAACCGGCACGCCGTGCCCAATGCTCTGCTCCCCGTCGTGACCCTCGCCGCCATCAACTTCGGATTCGTCCTGTCGGGAGCCATCGCGGTGGAGGCTCTCTTCTCCTGGCCCGGTCTGGGAAAGGCGACGGCCGACGCCATCCGGGGACCCGACCTGCCCATGCTGCAGGGGCTCTTCCTCGTCTTCAGCACCGCGGTCATCCTCTTCAACCTCCTCGCCGACGTCACCTATACCCTTCTCGACCCCCGGGTGGAGCGAACGTGACGGGCGTGGCTCTCCGGCGTCGTCGCGCCGTGGCCCGGGTCATCTCCCGGTTCGCCCGCTCCCGCCCCGGGCTCACTGGTCTCATCGTCCTCGCCGTGTTCGTCGCCATCGCACTGGCGGCACCTCTCCTGGCACCCGCCGAGCAGCTGAACCCGGTCATCGCCCGCGCCTCCGGGAACCCGCAGTGGGGGCGACCGGGGGAGTTCCTCCCCCTGGGAACGGATCATCTGCGGCGCTCGGTCTGGGCCCAGTTCGTGTGGGGATCGCGGGTGAGCCTGTTCGTCGGGCTGGCCGCCACCGTGCTCACGATCGCCATCGGCTCGACGGTGGGGATAGTGTCGGGCTTCGTCGGAGGCTGGACCGACCGCACCCTGATGAGGCTCACGGAGTGGTTCCTGGTGATCCCTTTCCTGCCCCTGGCGATAGTCCTCGCCTCGATACTGGGGCGATCGGTCTGGAACGTGATCTTCGTGATCGGGGTGACCTCCTGGCCAGCCACCGCCCGCCTGGTGCGTGCTCAGGTGCTGACCATCAAGCAGCGACTGTTCGTAGACCGGGCCCGCTCGCTGGGGGCGGGGAAATGGCATCTGATCGCCCGCCACGTCCTGCCCAATGTAAGCGGGCTCATCCTCGCCACAGCCACCCTGGCCGTTCCGATCTCGATCCTCACCGAGACGACCCTTTCCTTTCTCGGTCTCGGCGATCCGGCCTCGGCGTCGTGGGGCAAGACGCTCGAGGAGGCCTTCGTAAACGGAGCGATCACCCGCCTGGCCTGGTGGTACTTCCTGCCCGCCGGGGTGGGAATCCTGCTCGTGGTCCTGGCCTTCACCCTCATCGGCCGCACGCTGGAAGAGATCGCCGACCCCCGGCTGGAGCGGAGCACATGAGCGATCCGATCCTCACCGTGGAGGACCTCCACGTCACCTATCGCACCCAGGGAGGCCCCGTTCCGGCCGTGCGAGGCGTGAGCCTCACCGTCGACCGGGGCATCTCCTTGGGTCTTGCGGGAGAGTCGGGCTGCGGCAAGTCGACGCTGGCCAATTCCCTGCTCCGTCTCCTCCCGGCCGGGACCGAAGTGACGGGCCGCGTCTTGATCGACGGCCGGGACGTCCTGTCGCTCAACCCGGGAGGGCTGCGAGCGGTGCGCTGGACGTCCGCCGCCATCGTGTTCCAGGGAGCCCTCCACGCCCTCAACCCGGTGCACCGCATCGGTCGCCAGATCGCCGAGCCGATGCTCGTCCACGGCACGGTCTCGAGCGATGAAGCCGCCGCCGACCGGGTGAGTGACCTGCTGGAGCAGGTGGGCCTGCCCCACCGGCGTGCCCGCGACTACCCACACCAGCTGTCGGGCGGTCAGCGGCAGCGGGTGCTGATCGCCATGGCCCTGGCCTGCGAGCCGGCGCTGCTGATCGCCGACGAGCCCACCACCGCCCTCGACCTGATGATCCAGGCCCAGGTGCTGGACCTGCTGGCGGCCCTTCGGGCGGACCGCGGGCTCTCGATGATCTTCATCACCCACGACCTCTCGGTGCTCACATATGTCTGTTCCCGTCTGGCGATCATGTACGCGGGACGGGTCGTGGAGGAAGGACCGGGCGATTCGGTCTTCCGGAGCCCACGGCATCCTTACACCGAAGCCCTGGCCGCCGCCTTTCCCACGATCGGGGATCCCCGCTCGCGGATGGCTCCCGCCGGTCTGGGGGGCGACCCGCCCGATCCCGCCAACCTGCCGGGAGGGTGTCCGTTCCATCCCCGCTGCCCCCGAGCCTTCGAGCCGTGCCCGGAGGATGAGCCGGCGCTCATAACCATCGAAGAGGGATGTCGTGCCGCCTGCCACCTGCTCTCACCCATCGACGTCACGCCCGGCCGAATCGGTCCGGGGAGGACTCCGTGACTGCGCTGCTCCATGCGGAGAGCGTCTCGGTTCACTTCGGCGCTGCCCGGGCAGTCGACGACGTCTCCCTGCAGGTGGAGGCAGGAGAAGTGCTGGCTCTGGTGGGCGAATCCGGTTCGGGAAAGACGACCCTGGTCAGAGTCATCCAGGGCCTGCAGGCCGCCACGGCAGGAACCCTCACCCTCGACGGTGCTCCCATCGACCGCCAAAGGAGGCAGGAAATCCAGATGGTCTTCCAGGACCCCACCGGTGCCCTCAACCCGCGCCAGACGATCTATGAGATCGTCGCCGAGGGACTACGGATCCGCCGGCAAGCAGACGGCGAGCGCGGACGGGTCGCGACCGCCCTGGCCCGGGCCGGTCTCCGGCCGCCTGAGCGGTTCCTGCCCCTCTACCCCCACGAGATCTCCGGTGGACAGCGCCAGCGGGTCGTCATCGCCGGGGCGATGGTGATGGAGCCACGCCTTCTCCTGGCCGACGAGCCCGTGGCCTCTCTCGACGCCTCCGTCCGGGGAGAGATCCTGGCGCTCCTGCGCAGCCTGGTCGACGAGAGCGGGCTGTCTGTCCTGGTGGTCACCCATGACCTCGGTCTCGCCTGGAACATCGCCGATCGGGTGGCCGTCATGTACCTGGGGCGGATCGTCGAGACCGGACCGACCGAGCAGCTGCTGGCCGAGCCGCAACACCCTTACACCCGGGCGTTGCTCTCGGTGATCCCCGAGACGAGGCGGATGGAACAACAGATCCTCACCGGCGAGATCCCCGACCCGAGCCGGGTGCCGGAGGGCTGCCGGTTCCACCCCCGCTGCCCGCTCCTGCAGTCGGATGATCTCGATCGAGCCATAGCCGCCCGCTGCCTGAGCGACGATCCGGGTCCGATAGCTCCGGGGGTGACGGCGGGAGCGGCCTGCTGGGCGGCCATGCAATCAGCGATGGACCGGCTCCCGTCGTGGCGAGAGTGGTAGGGTTTGCTTCGGCGGCTTGCCACGCCTGACCTTCGCCTCGGCTCCCGCGCAGCCGACTCGGAAGGCAAAGGGGACCTCGAGTGCTCGGCAAGGGTCACTACAGCTGACGGGTGTCGGCACACAGCGGTGAGCGCGGGTCATCGGTGGTGTGCGTGCGACACGAGAAGGCAGTTGAGATGACCAGACAGGAATCCTTCAAGCGCCGTATCCGGGCGCGCATGGAGAAGACCGGCGAGCGTTACGGCGCCGCACGGCGGGCTTTGATCCAGCAGGCCGACGGGACAGGCAGTCGCCGGTGGGTCTCGGCTCCCTCGATGAGCGACGAGGCGCTACGGGGGGCTACCGGTCGGGGCTGGGACGAATGGTGCGACCTCATCGATGAGTGGCCCGGCGACGCCTCTGACCACGGGGCCATCGTCGCTTTCGTGCAGGAGGAGCACGGTGTTCCCGGCTGGTGGGCCCAGACGGTGGCGGTCGGCTACGAGCGAATCACCGGCCTGCGCCTGCTCTATCAACGGCCGGACGGCACCTTCAACGCCGGCAAGTCCCGGACCGTAACCGCCGACGCCGAGATGCTGCGAGCCATGCTGTACGACGACGCCGACCGAGCCGACCTGTTCCCGGGAATGGAGACGGAGCTCCGTTCCGCCCCCACGACCAAGGTGCCCCGGATAGCCATCGGTCCCGGCGTCGCCCAGATCGCCCTCGAGCCCCGGCCCGACGGCCGGGTCAAGGTGACGATCTCCCATGAGCGCCTTCCCGGGCCCGAATACGTCGACCAGTGGAAGGCATACTGGACCGAGTGGCTCGAAGCCCTCGATGAATCCTGAGCCGAAACCGTCGGTGGAGCGATGAGTTCACGGCGCCTGCGCCGTTTCATGTTCTGTACGAGTCGCCACGGCCGCCGGGTCGGACGACGATGAACACCCGAAGGGAGGACTCCTCATGGACTACAAGCTCGAGCTGGTGCTGGTACCGGTCTCCGATGTCGACAAGGCCAAGGCCTTCTACACCGAGCAGGCGGGCTTCGCCCTCGACGTCGACCACAGGGCCGGCGATGAGTTCCGGGTCGTCCAGATGACGCCCCCCGGCTCGGCATGCTCGATCAGCATCGGGATCGGGATCACCGGGGCAGAGCCGGGCTCCGCTCACGGGATGCATTTGGTCGTCACAGACATCGAGGCTGCCCGGGCCGACCTCACCGCCAGGGGCGTGGATGTGAGCGAGATTCGGCACATGACGCCCCAGGGATGGGTCCCCGGCACCGACCCCGACCACGCCGACTACGGCTCCTTCGCCGACTTCGCCGATCCCGACGGCAACACCTGGGTTCTGCAGGAGGTCGGGTACGTAGGCGCCGACGACTGAGCCGGCCGGTGAGCGGCATTCCCGACACGATCACCGCCGCCGTCGGTGGAGACGAGAGAGCCTTCTCGTCGCTCACAGACCGCTACCAGCGCGAGCTCCATGTGCACTGCTACCGGATGCTGGCGTCGTTCGACGAAGCCGAGGACGCCGTCCAGGAGACGTACCTCCGGGCATGGCGAGCGCGCGACACGTTCGAGGGCACACATTTCCGGGCCTGGCTGTACCGGATCGCCACCAACGTCTGCCACGACATGCGACGGCGCAGCTCCCGACGGCTGAGGGAACTGCGCTCCTACGCCGAGGTCGGCTGGCTGCAGCCCTATCCCGACGTCCTCTTGGACGAGGTGACCCGTGGCGACGAGCCGGATGACGTCGCCGTCGCCCGGGAGACCATCGAGCTGGCGTTCCTCGTCTCGCTCCAATTGCTGCCTCCCCGGCAACGAGCGGTGCTGATCGCCCGTGACGTCCTCGGCTGGTCCTCCCGGGAAGCGGCGGAGCTTCTCGAGACATCCGTCCCCGCGGCCAACAGCGCCCTGCAGCGGGCGCGCAAGACCATGCGGGAGCACCTCCCCGCTCACCGTGCAGAGTGGAGGCCCCCTCGACCCAGCGAGGAGGAGCGGGAGCTGCTGGAGAGATTCGTGGACGCCCACGAGCGATGCGACGCCGCAGCCGCCCTCTCCATCGCACGCCAGGACATACGAGTGACGATGCCGCCGAACGGAATGAGCTTTGACGGGATCGACGAGATCGCTCCCCTCATCGAAAGAGCGTTCGGCGACCAGCGTGACGGTGATTGGCGGCTCGTCGCCACCGCGGCCAACCGGCTCCCCACCGCTGCTTCCTACCTGCGGAGGCCGGGCGACTCGGAGTACCGGGCATTCAAGTTCGATGTTCTCCGGGTGGAACAGGGGGCGATAGCGGAGATCACCACCTTCGGCGCCGAGCTGTTCCCCGCTTTCGGTCTTCCACCTACCTTCCCCCACCCGTGAGGTGGCGGCGGTGGATCACATGCGCTCGCCGATGTAGCGGCGGATGTCCCGGGAGTAGTCCTCCATGGGGGCGTAGTAGCCGGTCGTGAAGCGCCGGGAGCCCATGCCCTTCTGAACCAGCTCACAGACACGCCAGTCCTGGCGGTTGACCATGTCCCAGAAGTCGACAGCGTCGGAGGCGTCGAAGGCGGGGCGGGTCACCTCGTCGCGATGGAAGAGGAAGTCACACACGACGGCGGTGTCCCCGACCCCGCGAGGCCACAGCGTGAAAGCGGTCACGTGATCCGCCGACAGGCTCAGCATCAGGTTCGGGTAGACGAGCAGGCCCTTGTGTCGCTCCCGTTCGTGGGGTGACAGACCCGGAAACGGACGCCGCTTGCTGGTCCCGGTGGCGGTGAACGTCCAGGTCCCCTCCCGATGGGGGATGCCCTGGTCCCAGTCGAGGTCGGATCCTCCCCGGGAGCGGAACGAGGGGACCAGGTCGCATAGCTCGGGATGCACCGGCCCGCAGTGGTAGCACTCGTTGTAGTTCTCGACGATCACCTTCCAGTTGGCCGAGACCCCATAGACGATCCTGTGGCCGGTGACCAGCTCATCCAGCGGGTAGTTGGCCAGGTGAGTCTCGCTCTCCTGGAACTGGATCCCGAGCGGGCCGGCTTCCTCGGGGGTGAGATGCACCCACAGGAACCCGGCCCACTCCTCTACCCCGACGTGATGAAGACCCAGGTCTTCCTTGCGGAGGCCGTCGATCTCGTCGAGGTGGGGTGCGGCGCGAAGCCGCCCGTCGAAGGAGTAGGTCCAGGCGTGATAGGGGCACTGGATCGAACCCTTGAAGGCGGCGGTGGGGCCGGTGCGAGCCTGATCCGGCTTCCCGGCGACGTCGGTGAGCACGGATCCCCGGTGACGGCACAGGTTCACGTAGCTCCCCAGAGACCCGTCACGCTGGCGGGTGACGATGATCGACTCTCCCGCCACGTCACCAACCAGATGATCCCCGGCGGAGGGAAGCTCGTTTGCTCGACCCACGCAGAACCACTGGCCCCACATGATCCGGTCACGCTCGAGATCGAAGACCTCCGGGTCGATGTAGGCGGCCCGCGGAAGTGTCGGTTCCACCTGCTCAGGTTAGCCGATGACTGAATGGCCGTTCAGGTTTCTCAGCGTAGTTGGAACCCGGTACCGAGGTCGTCGTGGTCGTCGAGGAAGAATTCGTGACGTCCGGTGCGGTGGGCGGTTCCCTCCACTTCGGTCACTACCGCCGGGTAACCGTGGACGTGGACCCGGTCGACGACCCGGCCGCGAAAGCGACTGCCCACGATGCTGTCGTGCACCAGCCAGGCTCCGGGAGACACGAGCCCGTCGTCGTCGAGGAGAGCAAGGCGAGCCGACGTTCCGCTCCCACAGGGGGACCGATCGACCTGGCCGTCGGCAAACACGGTGACGTTGCGCTGGTGGAGCTCGCCGTCGGCCGGCTCCAGCTCCTCCCACAGGATCGTGCCGTAGATGCCGGAGAGGCGGGGGTCGGAGGGATGAGCGGCAGCGGCGTGCTCGTTCAGGGCCCACTTGATCTCACGGCCCACCTCGATGAGGCTGGTCAGGTCCTCCGGGATCACCGCCAGACCGAGCTCCGTCGCCGGGACCGAGGCGTAGCCGGTGCCTCCCCAGGAGATGTCGGCCTGCACCCCGCCGAGACCGGTGTCGACGTCGACCTTCCTGGCGGTGACGTAGGCGGGTACGTTACGGAACACCGCCGACACCGCCCTTCCCTCTTCGGTGCGCACCCGGGCCACGACCCGGCCCGACGGGACGTCGATGGGCACCTCGGTCTCTCCGTTCCCGGGCGCCTCGACCAGACCCGACGTCACCGCCCACATCCCCAAGGCGATCGTCCCGTGACCACAGGCCAGGGAGTAGCCGTCCTTGTGGAAGAAGACAGCCCCGAAGACTGCCCCCTCGTCGTCGGGGGGGACGATGTGGCAACCGTACATGTCGGCGTGCCCCCGCGGCTCGTTCACCAGCAGCTGCCTCACCTCGTCGACACTGGCCCGGGCGTGGTCGCGCCGCTCCAGCACCGTCGTTCCCTCCAGCTGAGGGACTCCACCGGTGATGATCCGAAACGGCTCGCCGGCGGTGTGGTAGTCCTCGGTGGTGATCCTCATCGCTGTCCGTTCACGAGGCTCCGGAGAGTACCCCGGCCTGACGAGGACCACCGCCGATTAGTCTTGGAAGGTGAGAGTCCCCCTCCTCGTCGCCGGTGTGTTGGTGCTCGGCTGCTCGAGCGCCGTCACCCGCTCCGTCTACGACCATTGCCACGACGAGCCCGACGCCGGTCGCCTCCCACCCCCCAACCAGCACCACCATTCCCGTGCCCACCGAGCCCACGACCACATCCTCGCCCTCCACGGTTCCCGGATCAGCCACTACGACCATCGCCGGGGACTCCTCGCTGCGCGGTTTCACGATCGTCCTCGACCCCGGCCACAACGGACGGAACTTCGCCCACCGCGACGAGATCGACCGCCTCGTCGACATCGGCACCGGGACCAAGCCGTGCAACACGACCGGAACCTCGACCGACGACGGCTACACCGAGTCGCGCTTCAACTGGGAGGTGGCCGCGGCCACCCGCGACCTGACCACGAGCCTGGGCGCCGAGGTGGTTCTCACCCGTTCGGACGACGACGGCTGGGGGCCGTGCATCACCGAGAGGGCGGCGATCGGCAACGATGCCGGTGCCGACGCCGTGATTTCCATCCATGCCGATGGTGGCCCTCCCGAGGGCCGCGGATTCCACGTCATCCACCCGGTGAGCGTCCCCGGGTACACCGATGACATCGCCGACGCATCGGGGGAGCTGGCCCGGGCGCTTCACACCGCCTATGCGGTCATCGGCATTCCGGTGGCCGATTACATCGGCGAGGGCGGGTTCTCGGAGCGGGACGACCTGGGCGGTCTGGTCCTGTCGGATGTTCCGGTGGTGTTCTTGGA
The DNA here is from genome assembly GCA_964617995.1 of uncultured Acidimicrobiaceae bacterium. GTDB lineage: Bacteria > Actinomycetota > Acidimicrobiia > Spongiisociales > ZC4RG35 > CAZTXD01. Next base: position 6,470 of record CAZTXD010000074.1, on the reverse strand, counting down.
GGCGGGGAACATGCGCAACCCTGCCGACGCCGCCCTCCTCACCGATCCTTCCGTCCAGCTCGAGATCGCCTCGGCCATCACCTCGGCCCTGATCGCCTTCCTGTCCACCACCAGCTGACGCTCTCACACCCACCGGCGGGCGATCTCCTCTGCCCAGCGGCGGTGGAAGACCTCTGTTCCGTCCAGGGAGGCGGCCAGCTCGATGCTGAGGCGAAACGTGTCGGCGTCGCCGCTGATCTCGAGGCTCCCCCGGGTCGTCACCGACCAGCCCGGACGCTCCAGGCGCATCTCCGCCACCGAGCGGGCCCGAATGGAGGCGGGATCCTCGTCCTCGACGCGGATCGTCCATTCCTGGTCGGAGGCGTAGACCAGGTCTCGCCGCGTCGGCTGCCGCTCGGAGTGGCCCGTCATCCGACGGACGATCGAATAGGCCGTCCCTCTGTCCAGCTCTCGGGCGGAGGCAGAGGTGAGCTGCTCCACGGGTGGACGCTCACGGGTGGGAGCTTCCGGCAGCTCGAGCTGCCGTTCCGGGGAGCGGGGGGCAGCCACCGGGAGGATGAGAGTGGAGGCGGCCGGGTCGATCGTCAGGGTGAATCTCTGGCCCGGCGGCCACACTATCGGGAAGTCGGCTCCGGCAAGGGCGAGTCGCAGCGTCCACTCTCGCGGCACGACGACGGCACATGCCATGAGCGCGAATCGCACCGTCCTGGCCTCTCCCGGCTTGGGGGGATCAGGAAGGGAGAGGTCATCGGGGAAGGTGAGGTTGCGACTGCCGCGGGTGATGATCATCGTCTCACCCTCCGGGGACACCGCCACCAGCCGGGCTGCCACCAATCCCACGGTGCGGTCGGTGGCGGCCGTCACCGCGACTTCGGGGGCGCCCAGGATCTCCAGGTCCTCCACCAGCGGGCCCCAGGCGAAGGTCAGGGCGGCCTCGTCGTCGAGTGTGGAAGGCTCGGTCTGGACCCCGGCCCGATCCCAGGCGGGGGCGTGGGAACCCACCCATTGGGGGCCTTGCCACACCGAGCGATCGTGGTCGAGATCGGCGAGAAGAAGCTCCACCCGCCCGATGTCGGGTGGAGGCCACGACTCCTCCCCCCGCCAGATGCCCGGCACTCGGTCGACCTTCCGGGTCGGCTCTGTCTGCACGAACAGCGTCACCGGCGGCAGGGACATCACTTCGTTGTCGTCACCGCGCAGATGGTGTCCGAACCAGCGGGCGAGCAGATCGAAGTGGTCGAGGGTGGGTGCGGGCACTCCGGTGGCGGGCCGGAAGTGGCCCCACGGCCCGATCACGGTGCGGGTCGGGCACGTGAGGTTCTCGGCGAGGGCCAGCATCCCGTCCACATAGCCATCGAGCCAGCCGCCGATCAGCAACGTCGGGCAGCTGATCGCCGTGTAGTCGACGCAGGGTGATCCGTGCAACCAGTAGTCGTCGCGATGTTGATGCCGGAGCCATTCCACCGGCCATTGGGGCGTGGAACACAGCCGACTCATCCACACGTCGAACCAGCCCTCGCCGAAGATGTCGGGGTCGGGAGGCAGGGCGTTGCAGACGACCATCGATGTCGGCCAATCGACCTGCTCTTGGGCATGGAGCGAGCCGCCGTGATAGTGGACGTCGCACGCGAAGCGGTCGTGGGTGGCGTGCATCGGGGCGATGGCCTTGAGCTGCGGAGGTCGGAGCATGGCCGTCTGCAATGCGGAGAACCCGCCCCATGAGATGCCCCACATCCCCAGGTCGCCGGTGCACCACTCCTGCTCGGAGGCCCATCTCAGAATGGCCAGCGTGTCATCCCGCTCCCGGGCGACGTACTCGTCGGCGATGACCCCCGTCGAGGCGCCGGTTCCCCGAACGTCGATACGGATCCCGGCGATGCCTCCGGCGGCGAGATGGCTGAAGGTCTCCCAGTCCCGGGCGGTGCAGTCATCGTCCTTGCGGTAGGGAACCGACTCGATCACGGCGGGGAAGGGACCGTCACCGGGTGCGTCCGGGAGGTAGGTCGTGAGGGCGATACGGACGCCGTCGTCCATGGGCACGAACACCCGACGGTCGATGCGAACGGGATACCCGTGCTCCACGCCGTCGAGGCTAGCCCACCCGTGTTGGACGCGCGCTCAGGGAGAGGGCAGACCTGATAGCGTGCTGGATGTGACCAGACCCGAGATCCCGGTGGTGTGGGGCCCCGACACGAGACCCCCTGAGCCTGGCGGCGACATCCGGGTCGCGGTCCGGGCACGCGACATCGAGGGGGCCTTCCTCGACGGATCCCCGGGAGCACGTCGATGACCGTCGGCAAGGACAGTTGGGGTGGGCTGGCCCCCAGCCAGGAACGCAAAGACCTACCTCCGCCGCCGCACTGGCGCCTGGAGGCGGTGGCAGCGGTGGAACGACCTCACCATCTGCAGGTGTCTCCCGACGGCAGCCGCCTGGCCTTCATGGTCGACCGGGGGGATCTGGGCTCCGACGTGTGGATGATGGATGTGGGCGACGGTGCCCCTCGCCAGCTAACGGTGGATCGCCCCCCTCTCGCCTTCTGGGAGGACACACCGCCTGCCTGGTCGCCAGACGGCCGCCACCTCGCCTATGTCTCGGATGGCTGGGTTCGCTTGATTCCCGCAGACGGCGGCCCCGGCCACCGTCTCGCGGTCGCCGGCTCTCCCCGCTGGCTCGACGACCACACCCTGGTGGTGAGCTACGAAGTCGACCGCGAGACGACCGCCACCCAGCTCCCCACCGTCACCGAGGTCAGCCGTCTGGCCCTGGTCGACATGGGTGATCCGTGGCTTCGTCCGGTCACCGAACCCGGCGCGGATGCCTCCGACCCCGACCCCCACGGTAAGAGACTCGCGTTCACCTCCCACCCTCCGGATGACCGCAACCGCAGCGACATAATCGTCGTCGATGTCGACTCCGGGAAGCGCACCGTCGTGGCGGCCACACCGGGAACCCACGCCGCCCTGCCTCGATGGTCCCGGGACGGCACCCGGCTCGTGTATGTCTCCGAGGAGCCCGGTTGGTACCAACTGCACGTTTGGGCCGGCGAAGGTCCGGGACGGCGCTTGACGACCGGTGAGGGCGACTTCGGGGCGGTGCGCTGGTCGATGGACGACACGTCGCTCCTGACGACCAGGACCGCCCGCGGCCGAAGCGACCTGGTCGTGGTCGAGGCCGAGGAGGGCATCGTCAGGACACTCGCCGGAGGGGGCACCTGGCAGGATCCCGGCTGGCTGGCGGACGGCTCGGTGGTTGCGATCTATGAGGACCACGCCACACCGGCGCGTATCGAAAAGGTCGCCCCGGACGGCACCCGCAGCGTGGTGTGGGACCAGGCGCCGTCCCCGGTGAGGGCCGCCCCCCACGTCGCCCCGTCGGAGGTCGTCTTCCCCGGCGCCGATGGCCTCCAGATCCCCGCGTTCCTGCTCCAACCCGCCCGGACCGACGGACCGGCGCCGGCGGTGGTGTATCCCCACGGCGGGCCCACGTCACACTACGGCGACGAGTGGGACGGGTACGCCCAGTACTTCCTGGACAAGGGCTATGCGTGGCTGGCGGTCAACTTCCGCGGCTCCACCAGCTACGGGCGGGACTTCGAGCGTGCCAACCACGGAGTTTGGGGGGTTGACGACACCCGCGACTGCCTGGCGGCAGCCGACTACCTGGCGGGGCTGGGATGGGTCGACCCTGATCGGATCGCCATCTTCGGGGCATCGTATGGAAGCTACATGGCGCTGGCGTCGCTCACCGACGACCCCGACCATCGCTTCGCTTGCGGGGTGGCCAAGTACGGGGATTGCGACATCCTCACCTCGTGGGCGCAAGGCGATCGGGTGGGCGTCGAGGATCTGGAGCGGATGATGAGTCACCCCGCCCATGCCCGAGCGGCGTATCGGGCCGGCTCACCCATCCACCGTCTGGAGCGAATGCAACGACCGATCCTGGTGGCGCACGGTGAGAAGGACCAGCGGGTGGACCCCCGCCAGTCCGAGGAGCTCGTGAAGGAGCTCGAGCGGCTCGGGAAGACCTTCGAGTACGTCACCTACCCCACCGAGGGGCACGGGTTCTTGCGTCGGGATCCCCAGCTGCACTTCTATCGCCGGCTGGAACGCTTCCTCGACTGGTACCTCATGTAGGGTCGAGGGCGCCGCCTCGCCGCCCCTGCTCGCCTCACCGGGCCCGGGCAGAGAGCAGCTCCGCCACCCTCTCCAGGGGAAGGGCATGGGCCGTCCTCCCTCGATAGCCGGTCATCGTGTCGGCGGCGCAGAGGGCATTGAGGATCGCCTCCTCGGTGGCGTCGGCGACGGCGGCGAACATCGGGTTGAGCCGGTCATGGCGGATCATCTCCAGGGGCCGCCGCGGCTCCGAGGCTGCCGGGAGGTGATTGCCGGTGGCCAGAGCCAGAGCCAGGTCGCCGGAGCCGTTTCGCCCGCCTCCCCCGACCCGGGCCAATCCCACCACCGTCCGCTGAGCGAGACGGCGGCACTGGACCGGAAGGAGGGGGGCGTCGGTGGCAACGAGCATTATCACCGAGCCCTCCCTGCCCAGTCGATCGGCCGCATCGGCAAACGGGCTCGGCTCCTGGTCGCCTCCCAGAACACGGCCCACCGGAACACCGTCGATCCTCAGATCCGAGCGGATCCCGTAATTCGTTTGCACCAGGACACCGACCGCATAGACGACGTCGTCGATGTCTACGAGTCGCGAGGACGTACCGATCCCGCCCTTGAACTCGTGACAGATCATCCCGGTACCGCCACCGACGTTTCCCTCGGTGACGGGCCCGCCACCGGCGTCCGCCATCGCACCGGCAACGTGACCCTCGGTGAGGGGGAAGGCGTCGATGTCCGACAGCCAGCCGTCGTATGTCTCGGCGACCACGGGGAGGACGAAGCCGTCGGTATAGCCGTTCGACACCGAGTAGCGCACCAGTGCGTCACGAACCATGCCCACCTGGTGGGTGTTCGTCAACGCCACCACGGAGCCCAGCATCCCCGATTCGTCGATCCAGGGCAGGCCGGTCATCTCGCCGTTCCCGTTGAAGGAGTGCCGGCCACAGAAGGCGTAGTCATCCCAGATCTGGCCGGCGCGGGGGACGACCACGGTGACGCCGGTGCGGATCACCGCCGGATCGTCGGAGATCAACGTGGCGTGACCCACCCACAGGTCGGGCACATCGGTGATGGCGTTGAAGGGGCCGGTGGGGTACCGGCCGATGGTAACACCCAGGTCCCGGAGGCGCATACGACGGCGCACGTTACCCATGGCAGGCTCCCGCGTCTCTCATGCGGCCGACTCGGCGGCGGCGCCGCCCAGCCAGCCTCCGATGCCGATGGGTATGACCACCGCCGCCACGACCCAGCTCAGCCACGGCACCAGAACCGCCGCCGTGACTGCTACCAGGCCGAGGAGGTAGGCCCGGACGGGGGCCCGGCGCCCGGCGCGGGGATCACCCAGGCAGGGATACACGGCGGCGGGTGCCACCAGCGCCAGAGCCCCGACCATGCCGAACAGCGCCAGGACGACGGGGACCATGGCAACGAAGACCGGCGCTGCCGCCTCCAGCGGCACCAGTCCCACCAGGGCGGCGGCCCCGGCCGTCACCGCCAGAGGCACCACGCTGATCCCGGCTCCGCGCAGCCAGGCCCTGCCCCAGGACGCCCTGATACGCGAGACGGCGCCCGCCGAGGCGACGGGTGCCGCCCACATGACCACCAGGCCCGCCACCCCGGCGGACAGCGACAGCACGAGCTTGGACAGGAGCAGCATCGCCCTGACACGGACATTGGGCGGGAGCGGGGTCCGGTGCACGACCGCTCCGGCGACGCCGCCCGTCTCGATCTCCGCGGAGGGCCGCACCGAGCGGTAGCCGAGATCACCTCCCACCGCCGCCCGGTCGGTGACGGTCAGGGAACCGACGGTGATGTCGACGTTGCCGGCGACGGAGCCGCCGAGTGTCATTCGCCTCATCTGACCCTCGACGTTCCCGCCGACGGCACCCCCCACGGCCCCTTCACGCGCCCACACGAGCAGGTCTCCGTCCGCCTCGCCGCCGAGGGCCATCTCCCAGCTCACCGTCACGATGTCCCCTCCCACCTCGCCGTCGACGGTCACCGATCCGCCCACGATCCGTACCGACCCACCGACGCGGCCGCTGATGGTGGTGGTCGGACTCAGGGCTATCACGTCTCCGGTCACGGAACCGGTGATGGTGACGTCCTCGAAGGCGGAGGCTATGAGATCGCCCGCGACCCTGCCGTGAACGACTACCCGGTTCCCGGCGGCATACAGATCGTCGGTGATGACCGTGCCGGTGTCGACCAGGACCACATCAGACACGTTGCGCTCGACGGCCAGGACCGGAACGGGAAGCCCGACGAGGGCCAGGACCATCGTCACCAGGATGAGCGGCTTCCTCACCGCCCTGATTATGCGACCCCGATCCCGTTTTCGCGCATCGAATGCGCGCTAT
>CAZTXD010000073.1:0-16954 GCA_964617995.1 uncultured Acidimicrobiaceae bacterium | reverse complement strand
TGATCGCCTCGGCGTCGCCCAGATCGAGGATGGCGAAGCGGTTGTCGATCTGCTGGACGATGCCGGTCACCAGGTCGCCTTCTCGGCCCTCGTAGAGGTCGAAGACTTGCTCACGCTTGACCTCGCGGAGTCGCTGCTGGATCACCTGCTTGGCGGTCTGCGCGGCGATACGGCCGAAGTCTTCGGGGGTGTCCTCCCACTCGTCCACCACGTTGCCGTCTTCGTCGAGCTCCTGGGCGTAGACGATTATGTCCCCCGAGTCGGGATCGATGGTCACCCGGGCCTCCTCCGCCGCTCCCGGCGACCGCTTGTACGCCGACACCAGGGCGTTGGCGAGCGCGTCGAGGATGGCATCGACGGGAACGCCTCGTTCCCGTTCGAGCAACTCGAGGGCGTCCATCACCTGTGCATCCATCTGCATCGTCGTTCTCCTCATCCACCCGGCTTGGGAGACGACTCCCACCGGAAAACGGTTCGCGCCGAGATGACCTCCCCGTAGGGGTAGCGGTGTTCCGCATCTTCGGCCCTGACCACGACGCCGTCGTCGTCCGTGTCGAGCAGCACCCCGCGATGGGTGGCGACGTCGCCTTCCGGGCCCCGCCCCTTCAGAACTACCTCCCGGCCCACCGATTTCTCGAAATGACGGGGGCGTTTGAGGGCTCGCTCCAGGCCCGGTGAGGTCACCTCGAGCTGGTAGGACTCGTCAGTCGGGTATTCGGCGTCGTACAAACGGGAAAGGCCGCGGGACACCTCGGCGATGCGGTCCAGGTCGAGCCCATCGCCGTCGACCACCACCTTCACGGTGCGAGCTCTCCCCTTGCCCAGCACCTCCAGGTCGTCGAGCTCCAGATGCTCGGCGACCAGGTACGCCTCGGTGATGTCCCACAGGCTCGTGTCGGATTTGGTCATCGTCTTCAGTTCAAGTCTCCACAGCAAGAAGGTGGGCGCACGCCCACCTGTCCAAGAAAGCGATCTCAGTTGGCAGGCACCGAGTATACCGGCACGGGCCGATTCACCGAACCCGGCCGCGACCGCCGATCAGCGGTGAGACCGGGAGAACTTCCCCATGAACCCGACCAGCTCCTCCACCGACGTCAACTCCGTGGCGGCGTACAGCGAGGCCCGGATGCCCCCCACACTCCGATGACCCTTGAGGCCCACCATCCCGGCGGCCGCCGCCTCCGCCACGAAACGCGCTTCCAGTTCCTCGTCGGGCAGTCTCCACACCACGTTGGTATGGGAGCGGACGGCCGGATCCACCGGAGACCGATAGAACCCGTCGGATCCTTCGATGGCGTCGTAGACGAGGCGGGACTTCTCCTGCGACCGTCGCTCGAGACCGGGTATGCCTCCGCGTCGCTCCAGGTGGGCCAGGACCTTGCCCATGACGTAGATCTGGAACATCGGGGGCGTGTTGGCCAGTGAGTCGCTGTCCACGTGAGTGCTGTAGCGCAGGTAGGTGCCCAGGTCGGGCCGCTCCGAGATGGAGGACCGGCGAACGAACACGAGGGCCATGCCCGCCGGGGCCAGGTTCTTCTGTACCCCTCCGTAGACGACGTCGTGGCGGTCCCAGGATATGGGACGGGCTAGGAAGTCCGAGGACATGTCGTTGACCAGGGGAACGTCGACCGAGGGGAGCACAACCATCCTGATTCCCCCGATGGTCTCGTTGGAGGTCACGTGCAGATAGCGCGTTCCCTCAGCGACGTCCACCTCGTCCTCCTCGGGCATGGTGGTGTAACCCCCCTGCTGCCCATCCCAGGCCGGGTAGCCTCCGGCTCCGGCAGCATCCGCCAGCGCCTTCTTCCCCCAGGCCCCCGACACGACATAACCTGCTCGGTCGCCGGGATGGAGAAGGTTGAGCGGGACCATCGAGAACTGGAGCGTGGCTCCACCCTGCAGGAACAGGATCTCGAAGTCCTCCGGAGCACCCGACACCCTGCGTGCCAGGTCCTTCGCCCCGGCGTGTATCTCCTCGTAGTCGGCGGACCGGTGGCTCATCTCGACGATCGTCATTCCCCGGTCGCCGTACTCGGGGAACTCGTCGCGTACCTCTTCGAGGACCGTTGCAGGGAGAGCGCACGGCCCCGCACCGAAGTTGTGTACCCGCATGTCCACATCGTGGCAGGTGCGCCAACGAGCCTGTAACCGTCATCGCCCGGCCGTGAGCTGCTGCGGGTGCATCCTCCCCGCACCTCTACCCTGATGCTCGTGACAGCACGGGACCGATTGGTGATTGCAGTCGACGGATCGGTGGTGACCCGCCGCCAGGATGCCCTCGCCGACGAGGGCCCCGTGGAGATCCGCCTCGATGGGGTGCCTCTGGCGGTGTTGATGCGCACTCCCGGGCACGACGTGTCCCTCGCCCGGGGCTTCGCCCTCACCGAGGGCATCGTCCTATCCCCGGCCGAGGTGGCGTCGGTGGATCCGGTGGGCGACGGTGATCGATACGAAATGCGGCTGGTGGAGGGCGCCTCGGTGGACCCTGAGCGTTTTCGTCGTTCGACCTATGTGTCGTCGTCCTGCGGGGTATGCGGGAAGGCATCCATCGACGCGGTGCGGGTGGCCGGTCGCCGTCCCCCCGCCGGCCCCCGCCTCCAGTCTTCCATGCCCGAACGCTGGATCGACGCCCTCGAGACGGGCCAGCCGGGGTTCGACCGCACCGGCGGGCTCCACGCCGCGGCCGTCTGCCTACCCGACGGAACCGTCCTCTCGGCGGCCGAGGACATCGGCCGCCACAACGCCGTCGACAAGGCCATCGGCAGGCTCTCTGCCGAGCGCTGGCCCCTGGGAGAGGTCGTTCTCGTGGTCTCGGGGAGGGTGTCGTTCGAGATCACCCAGAAGGCGGCCGTGGTGGGAATCCCCGTGGTTTGCGGGGTTTCGGCCGCTTCGTCACTGGCCGCCGACCTGGCAGACGAGATGGGGCTGACCCTGGTCGGCTTCAGCCGGGGAGAGCGCTTCGTCGTGTACACCGGGGAGCAGCGCTTCTCGGACCTGTGAGGTCCTTCCCGTGCTCAGCGGGCTGCCGACACCAGCTCCGCCACCCGAGCAGCGACGTCGGAGAGAGCCAGCTCTGTCGTCTCCATCGTCGCTCGCTCTGTCAGCTCCACCGTGCCCGCCGCCACCCCGCGCGGTCCGACGGTGATACGCCAGGGGATCCCGATCAGCTCCGCGTCGGCGAACTTGACCCCCGGCCGCTCCGCCCGGTCGTCGATCATGACCTCGACGCCGGCGTTCGACAGGCTCTCATAGATCTGCTCGGCGGCTCCCGTCGCCGTTTCGTCGTCTGGCCGCAGGACGGTGATCACCGTCTCGTAGGGTGCTACCGACACGGGCCAGATGATCCCGCGGTCGTCGTGGCTCGTCTCTACCACCGCAGCCATGTTCCGTTCCACGCCGATGCCGTAAGAGCCCATCACGATCGGATGGGAGACACCTTCCTCGTCCTGGACGTTGGCATCGAAGGCCACCGAGAACTTGGTTCCCAGCTTGAATATGTGACCGACCTCGATTCCCTTCCACATCTCCAGGGGGCTTCCGCAGCGGATGCAGGGCTCGCCTTCAGTCACGGCCCGTAGGTCTGCCCAGCTGAACGCCCCGAAGTCACGTTCGGGATCGACATTGGTGAGATGCCAGTCGTCTTCGTTGGCCCCGGTGACCAGGTTGTAGCGGTCACGCAGCCCCTCGTCGACCAGCACCGTGAGATCCTCCACTCCCACCGCTCCCAAGCTACCGGGAAGGGCGCCGAGCGCTTCTTTCACCTCCTCGGGTTGTGCGGGTCGGATCTCCGCCGCTCCGGTCGCATCGATCAATTTCTGCTCCTGCAGCCCGTGGTCGCCCCTGACAACGGCCAGGGTGAGCTTCCCGTCGATCACGTAGGCCAGGGTCTTGAGCTGGTGGTCTGGAGCTGCGATGTCGGGATGGGCCTCGGCCAGCGCCGCGATCGTGCGGATGCCCGGAGTCGCCAGCCGCTCCGTCGCCTTTCCCCTCTGCCCGTCGTCCACCTCCGGCACGCGGGCAACGGCCTTCTCGAGGTTGGCCCGATATTCGCAGCTGGAGCAGGTGACGATCCAGTCCTCACCCGCTTCGCTTCGTACCATGAACTCCACCGACTCCGAGCCGCCCATCGCCCCCGACGACGCCGCCACATCCACCGCATCGAGCCCCAAGCGCCCGAAGATGCGCAGGTAGGCGCCATGATGCAGATCGAAGCCCCGATCGAGTCCTGGCCGGTCGAGGTCGAGGGTGTAGGAGTCCTTCATGGTGAACTCCCTGACACGTAGCAGTCCCGACTTGGGTCGGGGCTCGTCGCGGAACTTGGTGTGCATCTGATACCAGATCTGGGGTAGCTGCCGGTAGGAGGTGAGCTCGGTGGCGAGCAGGGCGAACAGCTCCTCCTCGGTCATGCCGAGCACGTTCTCGATTCCCTTGCGGTCGATGAGCTTGAAGAGGTTCTCCCCCATCAGGTCGTAGCGACCCGAACGCTGCCAGATCTCCGCGGGGTGGAGGGTGGGGAACACGACTTCTTGCCCGCCGATGCGGTTCATCTCCTCACGGATGATCGCCTCCACCTTGAGCCGGGTGCGCTGACCGAGCGGCAGCATCGTGTAGTGACCGGCCGCGAGCTGCCGGATGAACCCGCCCCGCACCAGCAGCCTGTGGCTCACGGCCTCGGCCCCCGCGGGGGCGTCGCGAAGCGTGGGGATGAACGCTCGTGACCAGCGCATGGATCCGTCAGCGTAACGGAACCCACCCCATCCCGTTTTCGCGCCTCGAAGGCGCGCCCCCGCGCGCATTCGTTGCGCGAAAACGGGACGGTCAGTCGCTGGTGGCGACTTCGGCGACGCGGGCGCGGCGCTCACCCGCGCGGTTGGCGTCGCCCTGGATCTCGACCAGCTGCTCCCTGGCCTGCCGGGCCAGGTCTTCGGCGTTGTCCTCGGCGGCGGCGAGTCGAGCCTCGAGTCCCTCCTCCACCAGCTTGCGAGCCTCCTCCAGCAGCGCATCGACCATCTCAGCTTCGGGTACCACTCTCACCACCTGGCCCTTGATGAAGAGATGGCCCCGTCCGCGTCCGGCGGCTATCCCGATGTCGGCCTCTCGCGCCTCCCCGGGCCCGTTCACGACACAGCCCATCACGGCCACCTGAATGGGCAACTTCTCCGCCTCGAGGGCCTCCTGGGCTCGCGTGGCCACCTCGATCACATCGACCTCGGCCCGTCCACAGGAGGGGCAGGCGATCAGGTCGAGTCCGGCCCGCTCCCTCAGCCCGAGATACTCCAGCAACTGGCGCCCGGCCTTGGCCTCTTCGATCGGATCGGCCGTGAGAGAGAATCGAATCGTGTCGCCAATCCCCTCGTTGAGCAGGGTGGCTATCCCGGCGACCGACTTTATGAGCCCTCCCGGCGGCGGCCCGGCTTCGGTGACGCCGAGATGGAGGGGGAGGTCCACGGTGTCTGACAGGAGCCGGTAGGACTCCACCATCGCCGGGACATCGGAGTGCTTCACCGAGATCTTGATGTCGGTGAAGTCCACGTCCTCCAGATAGCGGATCTCCTTGAGCGCCGACTCGACGAGCGCCTCGGGCGTGGCGCTTCCGTGTTTCTGCAGGAGGTCTTTGTCCAGCGACCCGGCGTTGACCCCCACACGGATCGGAAGTCCGCGATCGCGGGCCTCGCGGGCGACCGTCTTGATCTGGTCCTCCTTGCGAATGTTCCCGGGATTGAGGCGCAGGCCCTGCACTCCCGCCTCCATCGCCGCCAGGGCGAGCCGGTACTGGAAATGGATGTCGGCGATGATCGGCACCGGCGACCGGGGAACGATCTCGGCCAGACCCTGGGCGGCCTCCACGTCGTTGCAGGTGATACGTACGATGTCGGCCCCCGCCCCCCGGAGGGCGTAGACCTGAGCCAGGGTTCCATCGACGTCGGCCGTCTTGGTAGTGGTCATCGACTGCACCGACACGTCGGCGCCGCCTCCGACAGGAACGTCACCGACCCTTATCTGCCGGGTCTTCTTGCGGGGAGTCACAGACGCCAATGGTAGGGAGATCCGACGCCTTGACTACACCCGTATCGGGTTGACGATGTCGAGGATGATCGCCGCCATCCCGAGGAAGGCGAACAACACGATCACCGCCACGGCTATCGGCACCAGCCTCCGAACATCGGGCTCGCGACCGGTTACCTTCTGCCACAGGGCGACGGCGAAGTGGCCTCCGTCGAGCGGCAGGAGCGGTACCACGTTGAACGTGGCCAGGATCACGTTGATGGCGGCGAGGAGCGCGATATAGCGGGCGATGCCCAGCGCCTCCACCTGGCTCCCGATGTTGGCGACGCCTATCGGGCTGACGATGCGGATGTCGTCGGGAACCTCGGTCTCCCCCACGAAGACCCCGGCCAGCCGCAGGAGCGACTCGGGTTGGATGAGGCGTCCCAGAACCTCAAAGGTGAGCCCCACGTTCACCCACACCTCCCGGCCGGCCAGACCCAGGCCCTCGAACACACCGGTGGGTCTTTCCGTCAGACCTGCCTCGATGCCCAGGAACCCCGATGGCTCCTCACCGGCGGCCGTCGTCCGACTGCCCAGGGTGGTCGTGACCTCGATGGTCTCTCCCCCCCGAACGATCGTAAGGTCCACCTCGGTGTCGGGCCGCGCGGCCAAGGCGGCAGAGACGTCCTCCCACCGCTCATAGCCAACACCATCGACGGCCACGATCCGGTCGCCTTCCAGCAAACCGGCGGCCGCCGCCGCGGTGGGTCGGCCGTCGATGTCCTCGATGACGGCATTCACCACCGGCTCCGGCTCGGTGATGCCGATCGCCATGATCAAGCCGAAGAACATCAGGTAGGCCAGCAGGAAGTTCATCCCCACCCCCGCCAGGACCACGAGCGACTTCTTCCAGAACGGCTTCTCCCGGTAGGTGCGCCCGACGTCCTCGGGTGGGATCTCCTCGAATGGGTTCATCCCCAGTATGCGGACATAGCCGCCCGCGGGAATAGCCTTGATCCCGTACTCGGTCTCCCCCCGCTTGAACGACCACAACCTGGGGCCGAACCCGAAGAAGAACTCGGTGGCCTTCATGCCCGTCGCCTTGGCGGCGATGAAATGCCCCGCCTCGTGGGCTACGACGAACACCACGATGGCGAGGACTGCGATGAAGCCTCCGATCATGCCGCCAACCTACTCAGGCAGGGGTTCTAGCGGTAGAGGCCAGCTCGGCGGCCACGACCCGGGCCTCGCGGTCGGCGGCGAGTATCTCCTCGAGTGTCTCCGCCTTCTCGGAAGCCAACCGCTCGACGGTGGCGGCCACGACCTCGCTGATGGCCAGGAACGCCAGGTCGCCACGGAGAAAAGCCGTGACGGCCACTTCGTCGGCGGCGTTCAACACCGCAGGGGCAGACCCGCCACGTCGTCCCGCCGCGTAGGCGACGTCGAGCGCCGGGAACGTGGCCCGGTCGACCTCCTCGAAGTCCAGGCGCGTGCCCGGCAGCGAGAACGGCTCGGCCGGATTGGGTCCCCGGCCGGGATAGGTGAGGGCGTACTGGATCGGCACCCGCATATCCGGGGCACCCAGATGGGCCTTGAGGGCCCCGTCGACGAACTCGACGGCGGAATGGACTATCGACTGGGGATGCACGACCACGTCGATGACGTCGAACGACACTCCGAACAGGTGGTGGCACTCGATCACCTCCAGCCCCTTGTTCATCAGGGTCGCCGAGTCCACCGTTATTCGTCCACCCATGTCCCAGGTGGGGTGGGCCAGAGCCTCGTCGGGCCGGACTCGGACGAGCTCATCTCGGGTCGAGCCCCGGAAAGGCCCCCCGGAGGCGGTGAGGATCAGACGGCTCACATCGTCGGGATCCTCGCCCGACAGGCACTGGTGGAGGGCGGAATGCTCGGAGTCGACCGGTATCAGCTCGCCGCTTCCTCTGACGAGGGCATCGTTCACGAGCGGGCCCGCCGCCACCATGCTCTCCTTGTTGGCGAGCGCCACCCGGTTGCCGGCCCGCAGCCCGGACAGCGTCGCCTCGAGACCGGCCGCCCCCACGATGCCGTTGACGACGATCCGCCCGGGCCGCGCCGCCAGGGCGGCTATGGCCTCCCGGCCGACCTCCACCCGGCAACCTGTCTCCCGCTCGAACCGGCGGACCTCGTCGGCCTCTCCTCCCGCCACCGCAACGGCCACGTCACCGAGGCCGGAAACCAACGACGCCAAACCCGGCGATACCCGGCCCGCCGCCACGGCGTCCAGCGGCTGTCCCAGGTGATCGGCCACCTCGAGGGTTTGGCGTCCGATCGAGCCGGTGACGCCCAGGACGACGATGGGCCTCATGCTCAGAGGAGGTCGAGAACGTGGAGCAGGACGAACGAAGCCGGCACTGCGAAGAGGAAGCTGTCGATGCGATCGAGCATGCCGCCGTGACCGGGAAGGACCGACCCCATGTCCTTGACACCCAATGATCTCTTCACCATCGACTCTGCCAGATCCCCCACCGGAGCGATGAGCCCTATCACCACTCCGAGGACGATGGAGCCGTTGAACCCCAGCTCGGCATAGGCCGGCAGGGTCGACAGCACCGCCACGGCGACGACCGCCGCCACCAACCCTCCGATGAAGCCCTCCACGGTCTTGCTGGGTGAGAGGATCGGGGCTAGTGCCCGCCGCCCGAAACCCCGCCCCACGAAATAGGAACCGATGTCGACCATCGCCGTGGTCCCACCCACCATGAGGATGTAGGCCACCGGGTGTGCCGACAATCCGATGGGAACCGCGAAGGCCAACAGCCCCACCCAGACCATGCCGAACACGGTCATCGATGCGTTCTCCAGGGGGTAACGCCGGGTCACCAGGGAGAAGACGAGCACCACGATGACGGTGGCGGCGACAGAGACGCCTGCCAGCGAGTACACGCTGGACGTGTGCGTCAGTACCGGCATGGCGATGACCCCGAGGAGGCCCACCAGCGCGAGAGGTGCGAACCCGACCTTGCGGATCGTTGCGTAGAACTCCCCCAGCGCGACCAGCATCAGGAGGGTCAGAAAGGCGGTGAACCACCAGCCACCCAGGTAGAGGCTGCCCGCCAGGAGGCCCACCAGACCCAGACCCGAAGCCACCCGCAGCGCCAGATCCGACGACCGGGCCTGCTCGGCCGCCTCTACCTCCTCCTCACTCACCCCCCGGCGGCCCGTAACGTCCTCGAACCCGACCAATCCCGAATCGACGCCGGCCATCGTGGCGGCCACCGCCTGATGCTCGAACTGGGAGTCCCTGAGCCTCGCTATCTCCTCCGCCAGACCGCGGTACTCCTCGGTGGTGGCGTTCACGTAGCTTTCCTGCGAGAAGTCGAGGTGGGCGGAGTCCCCGGAGATCTCCTCCCAGTCGGAAAGGTCCACGTCGCCAGAGTTCGCGTCCGGCGGCGCGGACGGCTCGGCCTCGCTCCCCTCGCCGGCGCGATCCTCGTCTGCCGCCGGATCCTCCCAGGGACGCCGGAACCGGGGGCGTTCTTCGCTCACGTCACACCTCTCGGAGCTCCGCTTCCTTGTTCTCGAGGAGTGAGTCGATCCGGGCCACGTGGCGGTCGGTCACGTCCTGGAGCTCCTTCTCGGCCCTGCGGATGTCGTCATCGGAGATCTCTCCATGGAGGGCCTCGATCTCGGACTTACCGTGGCGGCGGATGTTGCGCACCGCGACCCGCCCCTCCTCGGCCATGTGACGTACCACCTTCACGAGCTCGTCTCTCCGCTCCTCGGTGAGAGGAGGAAAGGCGAGCCGGATGACCTGGCCGTCGTTGCTGGGGTTGAGTCCCAGATCAGACTGGCTGATGGAGCGCTCGATGTCACCGATGGTCGAAGGGTCGAAAGGCGAGACGACCAGCAATCGAGGCTCCGGGACCGAAACGGACGCGAGCTGGAGCAGCGGTGTCGACTGCCCGTAATAGTCGACGGTGATCCGGTTGAGTATCTGAGGGTTGGCGCGTCCCGTGCGGACGGTGGCGAACTCGGACATCACGTGCTCGACCGCCTGGTCCATCTTCTGGCCGGCCTCGGCCAGCACATCTTCGGTCATCGGCGCCTCCTAGAGCATCCGGGAACCGGTGAGCCCGGGTTACGCGGATGCCCCTAGCTTAGAGGGCGCGTCGAAAGTGGCTATGACACCCCTCATGGTGCTCGCCTTCAATGCACGACCGTGCCGATGGGCTCGGTGCCCAGAACCGCCTGCACGATGGTGCCCGGCTCGGTCATGTCGAACACGACGATCGGAACGTCGTGCTCTTTGCACATGGTGACTGCCGTCGAGTCCATCACCCGCAGATCCCGGGACAGGAACTCGAGGTAGGTCAGCTCGGTGAGGCGCACCGCCGAAGGGTTGTGGCTGGGGTCGGCGTCGTAGATCCCGTCGACCTTGGACGCCTTGAGAAGCGCCTGGGCGCCCACCTCGACGGCCCGCAGGGCGGCGGTGGTGTCGGTGGTGAAGAACGGGTTGCCGGTACCGGCGGCGAAGATCACCACCCGGCCTTTCTCCAGATGCCGGATGGCCTTGAGGCGTATGTAGGGCTCGGCGAGCTGCTGCATGGTTATGGCCGACTGCACCCTCGTCTCGACTCCCGACTTCTCGAGGGCGTCGCGCAGGGCCAGGGAGTTGATCACGGTCGCCAGCATGCCCATGTAATCGGCCGCGGCGGGATCCATTCCCTTGGCAGCCTGGGAAACTCCCCGAAAGATGTTCCCTCCTCCCACCACGATGGCTATCTCCACCCCGGCGGCATGGCCCTCGGCGACCTCGTCGGCCACCCGCTTCACCGTCACCGGGTCGATTCCGTACCCGACCGCAGGGTCGGCGAACGCCTCCCCCGACAGCTTGAGCAGCACCCGCCGCGGTGCGGGCGTCACGTCAGGAGCCCTCGCCGATGGCGATCCGCTCCAGCCGGCGCACGCCGATGTTCTCGCCCATCTTGGCTCCCAACTGGGCCACGAACTCGCCCACCGTTCCCTCGAAGCGCTCCGGGTTGACGAAGGTCTGGTCGTAGAGGACGTTGTCCTCGTAGAACTTCTCCAGCCTTCCCTCCACGATCTTGGGGATGACGGCGTCTGGTTTGCCCTCGGCCGCGGCCTGGCGGGCGATCAGCTCACTCTCCTTCGACAGTATCTCCTCATCGACGTCTTCGCGGGTCACCCAATGAGGGGCACTCCACGAGGCGTGGAGGGCGATGTCGTTGGCGGCAGCCTTGAACTCGTCGCTCTTGGCGACGAAGTCGGTCTCGCATACCAGCTCGACGAGGACCCCCACCACCGGGCGGTCGTTCTGGGAATGGATGTAATAGCCGATGGTGCCTTCGCTGGCTGTCCGATCCGACCTCTTGGCGGCCTTGGCGAGACCCCGCTCTCTCAACAGATCGAACGCCTTCTCGAAGTCCCCGTCTGTCTCCATCAGCGCCTGCTTGGCGTCCATCATCCCCACGCCGGCGCCTTGGCGGAGGCGCTGCACGTCCTTGGCGGTGATATCAGGCACTGGCGTCGACTCTCATGTCGTCGCCCTCGGCCTTGATCACCCGCTTCTTGGCCGCCACCTCCCGCCCCTGCAACGAGGCGTCGGCGATGGCCCCGGCGACGAGGTCGGCGGAACGGATCGCATCGTCGTTGCCCGGGATGACGATATCGACGGAGTCGGGGTCGCTGTTCGAGTCGACGAGGGCGATGACAGGTATCTCGAGACGCGCTGCCTCGGTCACGGCGGTGGTCTCGGTGTTGACATCGACCACGAAGAGGGCGCTGGGCAGGCGTGTCATCTCGACCACACCTCCCAGGTTCATCTCCAGCTTCTCCCGCTCGCGCCGGAGACGCAGCCTCTCCTTCTTGGGGAGGGCGTTGATCTCCTCGGTTTCCTCCATCTGCCGGAGCTCTTTGAGGTAGTAGATCCGCTTTTGGATGGTGGCGAAGTTCGTGAGCATCCCACCCAGCCAGCGATAGGTGACATAGGGATTGCCCGAGCGTTGTGCCTGCTCGGTGATGGGTGCCTGGGCCTGCTTCTTGGTTCCCACGAACAGGACGCTGCCCCCTTCGGAGGCGAGGTCCTTCACGAACTCCGCAGCCCGGTCGATCTGCTCCACCGTCTGCCGCAGGTCGATGATGTGGATGCCGTTCCGCTCGCCGTAGATATACGGCTTCATCTTGGGATTCCACCGGCGAGTCTGATGCCCGAAGTGGACTCCCGCCTCCAGCAGCTGTTTCATCGTGACAGCGCTCATCGTGTTCCTTCCTGGTTCTGCTTCCGTCCGCCGGCGACTGCGCCTGCGCGAGGCACGCCCTGTCAAACAGCCGGAGCCGCACCAGTCAGGGCGAGCGAACGTGTGTGATCGGCTGAAGTGTAGAGGCCCCTCCGACCGATCAGAGAATCGGCGGCTCGGCGAGACGGTTGCGCAACGACATGACCGTCTTGGCGTGTATCTGGCACACGCGGGACTCGGTCACGCCGAGCACATCTCCGATCTCGGCGAGCGTGAGGCCCTCGTAGTAGTAGAGGGTGACGACGAGACGCTCGCGGTCGGGCAACCGGTTGATCGAGTCCACCAGGAGCCGTCGGGTCTCCTCGGCCTGGAACATGGCCTCCGGTGACACTCCTCCCGGGTCGGCGACCAGGTCCTTGAGCGTCGTGGTGGTCTCTCCCGACCCCACAGTCTGATCGAGAGCGGCGATACCGAGTTGGGAGATCTCGGCCAGGTCATCCTGGAGGCTGGTCACGTCCGTCCCCATGTGCTGGGCCAGCTCGTCGTCGGTGGGGCTGCGCTGCAGGCGGTGCTCCAACTCTGCCATCGACCGCTCGATCTCCCGCGCCTTGGCACGGACCGAACGAGGAACCCAGTCGAGCGAGCGGAGCTCATCGAGGATCGCGCCCTTGATGCGGTTGATGGCGTAGGTCTCGAACTTGAAACCGCGTTCGGGCTCGAACTTGTCGATGGCGTCGATGAGCCCGAATACGCCGTAAGAGGCGAGGTCGTTCTGGTCGACGTTGCGGGGGAGGCCGGCGGCCACCCTGCCGGCGACGAACTTGACCAGGGGCGAGTAGTGGATGATCAGGCTCTCGCGGAGATTCTCACTCCCGGCCTGCTTGAACTGTTTCCACAGCTCGTCGATATCGAATGCCTGATCGCTGCGAGCGCGATCCGTCATGGACATGTCCCTCGTGCCTCGACTGGGGGAAAGTGTAGGACGAGGCACGCCCGGATCGACCGAATGACGGTCGGCCGGGGCTCACACGGCGAACACCTCCCCCTGTTCCACCCTGACGGCGCCCTCCGCCTCCAGCCGACCCAACAGAGCCAGGATTCGGGGTGCATCACCGCCGTTGGCCTCGATCACGGCCTCCACCGGCGCCCCTCCCGACGGTATCTCCAGCTCCCCGGACATGGTCTCGCCCACGGAACCGGAGGGCGGAGGGCCCAGGACCAGGGAGAGAGCCTCGATCAGATCGTCGGTGCCCAACACCGGGTGCGCCCCGTCGCGGATGAGCCGGTTGGTGCCCGCCGAGGTCCGCCGCGACACATCCCCCGGGACGACGAAGACCTCCCGCCCCTGCTCGGCGGCCAGCCGAGCCGTGATCAGCGCCCCGCCCTTCTCGGCCGCCTCGGTCACCACCACGGCCGCACACAGACCCGAGATGATCCGGTTCCTGGCCGGGAAGCGCCACGGCTCGGGGGATGTGCCGGGCGGGTATTCGGAGATCACGGCCCCGCCACCGGCCACCAGAGCCTCCCCGAGCTGGCGGTGCTCGGGCGGGTACCAGACGTCTGTTCCCGAACCGAGGACCGCCACTCCCCGTCCGCCGCCGTCGAGACAGCCCCGGTGGGCAGCGCCGTCGACGCCACGCGCCAATCCGCTCACCACCACCCATCCGGCGGCGGCGACGCCTCTACCCATGTCCCGGGCCAGCCCCAGGCCGTAACGGGTGGCCCGGCGGGTACCGACTATGGCCACGCCGACCGCGTCGGGCAGACGACCCAACACCCACAGGCGCTCGGGGGGATCGGAGATCATCCGCAGCGACTCGGGGAACTCCTCGTGGGAACGGTGGACCACCCGCGGCTCGGTCACCACGACCCTCGCAGCGCCAGGGCCTCGGCCACATGCGTCTCGTCGACTCGGTCCTCCGACTCCAGATCTGCCAGGCTCCGAGCGACCCGCCTGATCCGGTCGTAGCCACGGGCCGTCAGTCCGGCCTTGTCGACGGCACGGTGCAGGAAGGCGGCGGCGCTCTCGGTCAGGGGTAGATCGTCGAGCGCCGACCTGGTCAGGTCCCGGTTCAGGGAACCCCGTCGACCCTGGACCTCCCGGGCCCTCGCCACCCGCTCCGCCACCTCCTCCGACTTCTCCCCAGGAGGTCCCTGGAGCTCGTCGGCCTGCAGCCGCCGCACCGCCACCCGCAGGTCGAAACGATCGAGGAGCGGACCGGAGATCCGCCGCCGGTATCGCTCCACCGCCGCCGGCCGGCATGCGCACGCCTGGATTCGGTCGCCGGCGTAGCCGCACGGGCAGGGGTTGGACGCGGCGATGAGCTGCACCCGGGCCGGGAACGTCACCGACACTCCCCGTCGCGCCAGCGACACGCTCCCCTCCTCGAGCGGCTGGCGGAGGGCGTCGAGTGTACGAGCGGGGAACTCGCCCAGCTCGTCGAGGAACAGGACCCCGTGACTGGCCAGAGACAGCTCGCCGGGCACGATCGAGCCGGTGCCGCCGCCCACGAGCGCCGCCAGACTGGCGGTGTGATGGGGCGAGCGGAAAGGCGGGTAGTGATCGACCCCTCTGCGCCGTCCCGCCGCCGCCCACACACAGGCCGTGGCCAGGGCCTCCTCATCGGTCAGCGGAGGGAGGACACCGGGTAGACGCCGGGCCAGCATCGTCTTACCCGACCCGGGCGGGCCGTGCATGAAGAGGTGATGCCCTCCGGCCGCGGCGACCTCCAGGGCGCGTCTCGCCAGAGGGTGGCCCCGCACCTCCGAGAGGTCCGCCCCGGTGGGGCGGGCAGGGTCGACGGGGGCGGGCACCCGTCTCGGTTCGCTTCCCGCCACCACAGACACGGCTTCGGCCAGGGTCCGCACCGGGCACACCTGTGCCCCGGCGACCGAGGCGGCTTCGGCTGCCGCCTCTTCGGCGACCAGACAAGGTATCCGCATCCGGGCGGCGACGATGGCCGCTCCCAGGGCTCCCCGCCCGGAACGCACCGTTCCGTCGAGGGCCAGCTCCCCCAACGCCACCACGGGGCGGGCCGGGATCTCCCTCGCCGCTCCCAGCACCCCCAGCGCGATCGGCAAGTCGTAGTCAGCGCCGCCTTTGGGAAGGTCGGCCGGAGCCAGGTTGACGGTGATGCGGCGGGTGGGAAACACGAGAGACGACGAAGCCACCGCGGCTCTCACCCGTTCCTTTGCCTCCCGCACCGCGGTGTCGGGAAGGCCCGACAACTTGAACATCTCCTTCGCCCCTCCCACATGGGCCTCCACCCTCACCGCCCGTGGCTCGGCACCCACCATCGCCACCGAGGTCGTCTCCGCGAACATGGACAGGAAGCTACGGAACCGGCGTGACAGAAACTAGAGGGTCGTGACGCCGTCCCGGTTGCTGTACTGGGGCTCAGCGGCCCCGGAAGTCGGGCTCTCGCTTCTCCAGGAAGGCGTCGACCCCCTCGGCGAAGTCCTCGGTCGAGAAGCAGATCGACTGTGACTGCCCCTCCCAGCCGAGAGCATCCTCGAAAGAAACCTCCCAGGCGCCGTTGATGGCCTGCTTGGCGAACATCTGACCGATGGGAGCGCCCCGAAGGAAACCCTCGGCTATGTCCCCTACCCGCTCCTCCAGGCTCTCGGGCTCCACCACCTCCATGCACAGTCCAATGCGCAGCGCCTCCTCGGCACCGACGATGCGACCCGACAGGGCCATTTCCTTGGCCCGCTGGAACCCCACATGCCGCGGCAGCAGCCAGGTGCCCCCGAAATCGACGGTCAGGCCGCGCCTCACGAAGATCTCCGAGAACCGCGCCCGGTTCGTCGCCACCACCACGTCGCATCCCAGCGCCAGGTTCATTCCCGCCCCCACCGCCACCCCGTCGACGGCGGCGATGGTGGGCTTGGTGAGGCGATGGAGCCTGGAGGCCACCGCAGCTACCTGCTTCATCCGGCGATGACGGGCCACCACACCCGCATCCCCCAGGGAGGCGGGATCGAGGTCCGCTCCGGCACAGAAGTCTTCCCCCTCCCCCCGAATCACCAGGACCCGACTGGCGGATCGCTCGAAGTGGCCCAACGCCTCGCCCAGGGCCTCCCAGCCTTCCGGGGGCACCGCGTTCTTATGTTGGGGGTTGGCCAGGGTGAGCCATCGAACCGCGTGCCGATCCTCGGTAGTGATCCATCTCATGAGAGATGACGGTACCCGCCCGATCGGCCGGCCCGGATGCTGCAGTTACCCTGGTCATCATGGGATTCAACCCCTTCCGTGAGCAGAGACGCAGTGTCTTCGACGTGGTGCTGGTCGCCGTGGCCGTCGCCGCCACCCTCGCTCTGCTGGCGTGGGGCTTCTTCGGCGGCTGATATGACCTGTTGGGGTCATTTCCGGGTCACCGTCACCCCGGTACAGCCGTATTCGGCCCGAAAGCCCTACATCTGTCCCGGCTGTGAGTCGGCCATTCCCGCCGGGACGTTCCACCTGGTGGTCGTTCCCGACGAGGCCCCCGACCTGCGACGCCACTGGCACCGGGGCTGCTGGCATCGCCAGGTCCGCATGAACCGCACCACCCGGTAGCAACCCGTTTTCGCGCATCAAATGCGCGCCATGGCGCGCATTTGATGCGCGAAAACGGTTAGGGGTGGTTTAGCTCCGTGGCGACCACGCAGGAGATCCGGTCATGCGGCGCCTTTTACCCAGCGGAACTCAGCCGCCTCCGGCGACAGGCGGACGGCCACGAGGTCGG
>CAZTXD010000072.1:13148-17323 GCA_964617995.1 uncultured Acidimicrobiaceae bacterium | reverse complement strand
AAAACGGGGGTCGCTATGGGGTCGGGGGTGGGGGGGAGGTGGAGGCTCTCACCACCAGGCTGGGGGACAGCCGGGTGACGGCGTCATCGCCGGGTTCGTGGTCGTTGCTCATGGCGCTCAACAGGGCCCCGGCGGCCTTGATCCCCATCTCCCGATAGGGGACGCGCACGGCCGTCATGGCCGGCTGCATCAGATCCAGCAGGGGGATGTCGTTGTAGCCGGTGACGGACACATCGGTGCCGACCTCGAGGTCGAGAGAGCGAATCGCCCGATAGCACCCCAGGCCGATGAGGTCGTTGGCGGCGACGATGGCGGTCGTGTCGGGTCGTCGCCTCAGCAACTCGAGACCGGCCCGGTACCCGGGGTCGGTCCGGTACCACTCCGCCTCCTCCACCCGATCGTGGTCGGCATCCAATCCCAGCTTCTCCATCCACGACAGGAAGGCTGTACGTCGGTCGAGGCCGGTCGACACCCAGGAGGGCCCGGCGATATGGCCTATCTCGCTATGGCCGATAGAGACGAGATGCTCGACCGCGAGGCCGATCCCGGCGTGGTCGTCACCGATGATGGCCGGGACGGATAGGTCGTCGCTGCGGCGGTTGACCAGCACGGTCGGCACTCCGCGGCGGCGCAGGTCCTCCACGACCGCATCGGATCGTGTGGCGGTGGCCAGGATGACGCCGTCGACCTGGCGCTCCAGCATCGTCGCTACCACCGATTCGGCGTGCTCGTCGCCGCGGTCGGCGTTCCCGATCAGGACCGAGTAGCCCTCCTCCACCAGCACCGATTCGGACCCGGCGATTATGGGGCCGAAGAGGGGGTTCTCCACGTCGGGGATCACCATCCCCACCGACAGCGTCCGGTTGGTTCGCAGCCCCCGGGCCAGCGGATGCGGGCGGTATCCGAGCCGACGGGCGGCAGCGGTGATACGTTCCACGGTGGCGGGGTTCACTACCGAGGCAGTCACCGGATTGAGGGCGCGGGAGGCAGTGGAGACGTGCACACCTGCCTCGCGGGCGACGTCCTTGAGTGTTGTTCTGTCGGCCACAGCACCCCCAACTTACCCGGCTCGGCTCCCGATTCCCGCCGTCGTCCGCCCGGAGACGAGCCGTCTCCCCACCCGGCACGTCCCCACTTGACAGCGGGGTGACCGGGCCGGGAGAATACAATCGATTGCGGAGAAGGCAGCGACGCAGGTAGCAGCGACATCGTGCTGCCGATCGACCGGGGATCGACGCGGCGTCGTCGTGGCGAGCTCAGGCGGGTCGGTCCCGACTCGCGACGACAGCGGCGCAACCATGGAAGGAGACGCCCGATGGGCAGCGACAACTTCGAGCACACGGTCGGCTGGATCGGGACGGGCAGGATGGGCTATGCCCTGGCCGCCCGGTTGCTCGCTGCCGGGGCCGATCTGTGGGTCT
This sequence comes from uncultured Acidimicrobiaceae bacterium, assembly GCA_964617995.1. Classification (GTDB taxonomy): domain Bacteria; phylum Actinomycetota; class Acidimicrobiia; order Spongiisociales; family ZC4RG35; genus CAZTXD01. The sequence goes on along the minus strand of CAZTXD010000072.1, from coordinate 15,902 downwards.
ACAACCGAACGAGATCGAAGGCTGAGCCCCTGATGGAGATGGGGGCCAAGATCGTCGATTCCCCCGTCGACCTCGCCGAGCGTGACATCGTGTTCACGATGGTGGGAGGACCCGCCGACGTTCTCGACGTGACGATCGGGGACGAGGGCGTGCTCTCGATGGAAGACAACCGGCCGGGGGTAATCGTCGATTCGACGACCATCGACCCGACGACCTCCCGGGAGTTGCGCACCCGGGCCGCCGAGGTGGGAACCGACATCCTGGCGGTTCCGGTGTCGGGGAATCCCAACGTGGTCGATGCGGGCAAGTTGACGTCCGTCGCCTCCGGTCCACGTCGGGCATACGACCGCACCCTCCCCTTCCTGGAGTGCTTCGGGCGCAAGGTCACATATGTCGGGGAGGCCGACGAAGCCCGTTTGGTGAAGATCTGCCACAACCTGCTGCTGGGGGTGGTCACCCAGTCGATGGCCGAGATCACGGTGCTGGCGGAAGCCGCCGGGGTCAGCCGGGCAGACTTCCTCGAGTTCCTCAACGACAGCGTGATGGGCTCGACGTTCACCAGGTACAAGACACCGGCGTTCGTGAATCTCGACTACACACCGACGTTCACGTGGCATCTCCTGCGCAAGGACTTCGAGCTCGGGCTGGCGACGGGTCGTGAGCTGGACGTGCCCCTGCCCACAGCCGCTCTCGTCCATCAGATCGTCGTCGACGGTATCGGGCTCGGGTACGGGGACGAGGACTTCGCCGCTCTGCTCACGAAGCTGGCCGAGGGAGCCGGCAGGACTCTCCAGCCCGAGAACCGGGATGTGGGCGACGGTCTGAGCTGACGCACCCGTCAGATCCCCACGGGACTCGTGACGCTGTGCCACAATCCGGCACCGCAACGGGGGCTGGACTAGTTGGAAGGATGACCGGTCGTGGCAGGGACGACCCTCGATGACATAGCGCGGGAGGTCGGCGTGCATCCCTCGACCGTGTCGCGAGCCCTGAATCCCACCCGGGCCGGGCTGGTCAAGCCCGACACTCGCCGGGCGGTCGAGGAGGCGGCCCGGCGTCTCGGCTACCGCCCCGACATGGTCGCCCGCGGCCTCCAGAGCGGCCGCACGGCCACGATCGGTGTGATCGTGGCGGACCTGGGAAACGCCTTCATCACCCCCATAATCCACCAACTCGCCGCAGCTCTCGAGACCGCCTCGATGATGCCCGTCATCGCCGAGACACAGGACGAGCACGAGCGCTTCACTCGGATCCTCGACCACATCATCAGTCGCCGGGTGGACGCGATCGTGACGGCGGCCGCCCGGTTGGGGGACCGCGAGATACTGGAGGCGGCAGCCATGACGGTCCCGGTGGTGGTGGCCGCCCGGCCTCTCCCCGGCTCCGCTCTCCCACAGGTGATCCACGACGACGAGGGGGGAGCGAGGATGGCGGCCGAGCATCTGGCGTCCCTCGGGCATCGCTCGGTCGCCCAGCTTCGGGGGCCACTGGACGTCGCCAACTTCTCGCGGAGGGCGGTGGGCTTCACGGACGCCTCGGGCAGACTGGGACTGGCGGAAGTGGTGGTGGAGGACACCGGCCGCCGACCGATCTTCGAGGAGGGACGACGCCTCATGGAGATGCTGCTGGCCGCCGTTTCCCCGCTGCCCACGGCGGTCTTCGCCCACAACGACCTGATGGCCCTGGGAGCGCTGGCGGCGCTGAACGAGGCCAGCCTGCGCGTCCCGGAGGACGTGTCGTTGATCGGATACAACGACCTGCCGGCCATGGAGCTGGTGGCACCTCCGCTCACCACCGTGCGCTACCCCAGCAAGGAGATCGGGCGGGCGGCGGGCGAGCTCGTCCTCTCGGTGCTCCGCGGCCAGGAGCCGGCCGACGTGTGCCTGGAGCCGGCTCTGGTGGTCCGGGCATCCACGCGCCGGCTCACCTGAGCGCAGGGCCTCTTGCTAGGGTCGAACTTGCAAACGTTTGAATGCACCGTCGAGCAAGGAGGACGGCAATGGCGGGAAGCGTGGTAGTCGTTGGAGGGTCATCGGGACTGGGCAAGGAGGTCGCCCGCCACTACGCCTCCAGAGGGCGGACGGTGGTGGTGACCAGCCGCTCCTTGGAGAGAGCCGGCGAGACGGCGGCGGAGCTAGGCGGCGACACCACCGGGATGGCCCTGGATCTGTTCGAGCCGGCCGGCATCGCCGCCGGTCTCTCCGAGGTGGGTCAGGTCGAGCATCTGGTGGTGGCGGCGATCGAGCGCGACGAGAACAAGATCCGTGACTTCGACGTCGCCGGAGCGATCGGGCTGGCCACACTCAAGCTCGTCGGCTATCCCGAGGTGGTCCACACCCTCCTCGACCGCTTCACGGAGGACGCCTCGGTCGTCTTCTTCGGCGGTCTCGCCAAGGATCGCCCCTATCCGGGGTCGACCATGGTGACCACCGTCAACGGCGGTATCACCACCCTCATCAACACGCTGGCGGTCGAGCTGGCCCCCATGCGCTTCAACGCCATCCATCCGGCGATCGTCGGCGATAGCCCCTACTGGGAGGCCAAGCCGGCCGAGCTGCTGGAGGGTGTTCGCTCCCGGACCCCGACCGGGAGGCTGGTGACCACCCAGGACGTGGTCGAGGCGGTGGCGTTCCTGTTGGAGAACCCGTCGATCAACGCCCTCAACCTCCGCATCGACGGCGGATCCCTCTTGGGCTGACGGCTGTATTGACTTGTGGGGGGTACTCCCCCCACACCCCCCACGGCTCCTCGCGT
>CAZTXD010000072.1:0-13048 GCA_964617995.1 uncultured Acidimicrobiaceae bacterium | reverse complement strand
ACTCCCCCCACACCCCCCACGGCTCCTCGCGTCGGGGGGCCGGGTTGGTCGGGGCATCCGCGGTAGCTTGTCGCGCCACCCGTCGTCTCCCGCCTCACCGACAACCGACTGTGTTGACTTGTGGGGGGTACTCCCCCCACACCCCCCACGGCTCCTCGCGTCGGGGGGCCGGGTTGGTCGGGGCCATCCGCCGCAGCCGGTCTTGCCGGCCGCCGTCTCCCGCCTCACCGACAACCGACAACAGACAACCGGGCACCGACGACTCAACCGACCTTGTCGGCGAGGTAGGCCCAGTCCCGGGCGAAGCGGTACGAGTGCCGCGACGGTGGCCCCGGTGCCTGTGTCTCCAGCCACCTGACACGCTCGTTGCCCGGGTTGGCGAAGGCGTGCACGCATCCGACCCCGGCGAAGGCGACGTCACCCGGCTCCAACCGGTACTCGGAGCCGTCGAAGGTGGCATCCGTGGCCCCTTGCAGGATCAGATAGGTCTCCTCGAGAGGGTGATCGTGCGCACCGGCGAACCCCTCCGGCTCGTACTGCACCATGAACATGGTGGAGAGCTGTGCCCCCAGGTCGGTGTCGACCATCATCTTGACGGTGATGCCCGAGTAGACCAGCAACGCCGTTCGCATACTGGCAGAGACGGCCAGCCGGTCCTGGGTCTGCTTGTCGACGTCCATGTTCTCGGGGTCGATGTGGCCGAAGCGCCTGGTGCGGGGATCGCGCACATCCACCGGCACCGGGTCACCAGCGGCGAAGGCGGCAACGAAATAGGTGTCGCCGTCGTGGTGGCGGCGGGGCTGGGGAGCCAGCATCTCGGCCCAACGGACAGTCGTTCCTCCGGCGTTGCGCCAGCCATGCTCCACGCCGACCGGCACCAGCCCGTAGTCGCCCGGGCCCAGCAGCACCGCCCCGGCCCTGGTCTCGCAGGCGACCTCGCCCTCGAGCACGAACACGCTCTCCTCGAAGGAGTGGACGTGGGGGGCGATCGAGCCACCTGCTTGCAGACGGCACACTCCGAATCCGGTGTGCACGGCCCCGGGATGGGAGTCGTCGACGATCGACCACCTTCCGAAGCCTTCGCTGTTTCCTTCGTAGATCCCGGGCAGGCCGTATTCGGCGTCGGCAGCCCGCGCCACGACGTGGCGCGTGGTCATCGCTGTGTCCCGCCGCCTGCGACCCGGGGCAGATCGAAGGATCTCATACCGGCAACCAGTCTTCCTTGCGGTTCTGGTTGGCTCCCACCAGGTAGTCCTTCGACTCGGTGACGAGGTCGACGGCCCGGCGGACGTCGGCGAGCAGCTCTCCGTCGCGCTTGTGCACCTTGCCGCCGATGATGACGGTGTCGACGTTGGAGACGTCGGCGGCCAGGGTTACGACCGCCACCGGGTCGATGACGGGAGCGGTGTTGATGTCGCTACCGCCGATCACGACCACGTCGGCCTGCTTGCCGGGGGTGAGCGAACCAGTGCGGTCCTCCAATCCCACGACGTGGGCGCCGTTGATGGTGGCCATCTCCAGGGTGTCACGGGCGGTGATGGTGTCGGGGGGGATCTCGCGATCCTCCTGCCACGCCTCGGCGTTGACCAGGACCCGCTCGGCTCCGAAGGCGGCCCTCATCTGGGTGAACATGTCGCCGGGGACCGTGGTCACCACATCGATCGACAGGCTGGGGCGCAGATCGTGGGCGATGCAGGGAGCGGTGGGAGGCTGCCCGTGACCCATCTGGAGCTCGACCTGGGCGGCGACCGACACCGTCCCTCCGCTCTCTCTCACCAGCTGCCACTCCTCGTCGCTCAGGTAGCAGGAGTGGATGTAGGTGGTGTCGGGGCCGAGGAGGCCCAAGTCGGAGAGTTGCTTGACCATCCCGAAGCGGCCGGCCAGGCGACCCATGCCGACGTGGACCGTGATGGGGATACCCAGCTCCCGCGCCAGCTCCCACTCCTCGCGCACCACCTCCGGCTTGCAGAAGCCCGGTCCCCGGGTGGCGAGGGCCATGGTCAGGAGGCCGCCGTCGGAGGAGAAGTAGGTCTCCTTGACCCGCCGCACGTCGTCGCCGGGAACGGCGATGGTGCTCTCGAACCAGTAGTCGGCCAGCGACGTGTTGGCACTCCCGTAGGCGTAGACCGCCCGGATGCCGCTCTCCTGCAAGGCGCGAACGGCGGCATCGGGATGCTCGGGGGTGTTGTTGATGTGGGACCAGTCGAGCAGGGTCGTGATGCCGGCGTTGATGCACTCCAGCGCACCCGCCAGATTGGACGCGTAAACGTCCTCGGGCCGGTAGAGGGGTGCGAACGAGTCGAGCACCTCAACGAAATAGTCGTCGAGAGTGGCGTTGGGAGCACATCCGCGGATCGCCGTCTCCCAGGTGTGGCGGTGACTGTCGATGAACCCGGGGATGACGATGTCCCCGGTGACATCGATGATCTCGGCTCCGTCGGCGGAGAGATCGGCACCCACCGCGGAGACGACGTCGTCTTCGATGAGGACGTCACCGGTGGGTAGATCTCCCAGGTCGGGGTCCATCGTGACCACGTGCCCGCCCTTGAGAAGCAATCGCTCGGCCATCGTCTTGCCTTCCTGCCGGCGCCGTTGCCGGCCTCGCTTTCCTCCTCGACACCCCGAAGGGTGATGCAAACGTTTGAGGCCGTCGTCATCCGATCGTATGCCCCCCGGGGGGTGGACGCAAGAGGTTCTGGGGTCGCCGGGACCTCGATTCAGGGCGCCAGCCCGATTTCAATCGATTGTGGGGCCGATTTCCTGTAGGCTCGACCTGGGCCGATTCAAGCGTTTGCAACATGCCGGCCGATTGGAAACCGAGGAGGATCCCATGACCACCGCAGCGAGACTCCGGGGACTGCTGTCCCTCGTCGTCGTAGTGGCGCTGATAGCCGCCTGCGGCGACGGCGATGTCGCCGATGCCCCACCCGAACCGGCGGACACCACCGTCGACGTGCCCGACACCGCCGAAGGGGGTGAGGAGCCCAGCGGTGACCCGATCGTGATAGGGAGCACCCTGGCCCTGACGGGCCCGCTGGCGCCGACTGCCGCCATACATCAGGTGGCCGGTGATCTGTTCGTCGAAACAATCAACGAGAGGGGAGGTCTCCTCGGCCGGCCGGTCGAGTGGACGGTCCTCGACGACGAGTCGGTGCCCGACCAGGCCGCCGCTCTGTACGAGCGGCTCATCACCGAGGACGGTGTTGACCTCATCATGGGTCCCTACGGCACCGGCACCATCACCGCAGCCATGGCAGTGGCCGAGCGCTACGGCTACGTGTTTCCCCAGCACACCGGAAGCCTCACATACGCCTTCGACTATCAGTGCCAGTTCCCCGCCTGGCCCACCGGCCGCTACCCCAACGTCACCAACCCCGAGCTCATCTTCGACGCTCTTGAGTCGACGGGCAACCCCCCCGAAACCATCGCGTTCGTGATCAACCAGTTCCCCGGGACGATGTTCGTCGCCTACGGCTATCCCGACAGCGGCGATCCCCAGGACGCTCGCGGTGCCGTCGCGATCGCCGAGGAGCGCGGGTATGACGTCGTTCTCGACGTGCAGTTCCCGCTCGACATCAGTGACTGGGGCCCCATCGCCGCCCAGGTGAGAGACGCCGATCCCGACTTCGTCTACCTCGGCGCCCTGGGCGTCGACGGACCCAACCTCCTGACGGCCCTCGACGCCCTCGACTACCGGCCGGCGGGGGTGTTCATGCAGTGGCCCGCACCCGGGCCGGTGCTGGGAGCTCCGGGAGCCGAGGGTGTGCTCTCGGTGACCGCGTTCGAGTCCCACCCGCCTTTCACCGACGACGCCGAGAACTCCGAGATCGCGGCCGCTTTCGAGGAGGCCGCTACGGCGGCCGGCATCCCCTACGCGGAGATGGAGACCCAGGCCAGTGCCTCTTGGGCCGCCTGGCAGACACTCGTCCGCGGCGTGGAAGGCGCCGGGAGTCTCGACAACGAGACCGTGTGCAACTACCTGGTCGAGAACGGCATCGAGACGATATTCGGACAGGTCGACTACGGAACCGAGGAGTACAACTACTACGGGGACCTCTCCTATGTGAAGCAGGTCCAAGACGGCGACTGGTTCGTGGTCTACCCCGAGGCGTTCGCAGCTCCCGATCGGACTCTGGAATACTCCCCGGAGGGATGACCGACCGAACAACACAAGCAGGACCCGCCGACTCTCAGGTCGGCGGGTCCCGGCCGGGGAGGTCCTAGCGTGTCGCTGCTGATCCAGTCGATCGTGTCGGGGATCCTCGCCGGCGGGCTCTACGCGTTGATGTCGCTGGGAATGTCGTTGAGCTGGGGCGTGCTCAAGATCATCAACCTCGCCCACTTCGCCTTCATCCTCTTCTCCGGCTACGCCACCTATCAGCTCACGGTGTCGCTCGGATGGGATCCCTTTCTGGCAATAGTCGTGTGTGTCCCGCTCTTCGCCTTGGCCGGGATGGCGCTGCAGTGGGTCTTCAACCGGGTGAGGATCTCGGAGTTCGAGTCGCTTCTGTTCACCTTCGGGGTCTTCATCATCTTCGAGAGCCTCGCCAGCACCATCTGGACGGCCGACTTCCGACGTCTCGACTCCATACAGAACCCGTACGCGTCGATGTCGATATGGGTTGGCCCGGTGGCCCTGCCGGTACCGCAGCTCAGTGCATTCCTGATCGCCATCGCCATCGCCTTCGCCGTCCATCACCTCCTCAACCGCACCCACTTCGGGCGGGCGGTTCGCGCCCTGGCCCAGGATCGGGACGTGGCCGGCGCCTTCGGTGTCGATTCGGGTCGGGTGTCGATGCAGCTCGCCGGCCTGGCGGCGGGGTTCGCCGCCATGGCGGGCGTCTTCGTCGCCATGAGCCGTGCGCTCTTCCCCGGATTGGCCGTCGAGTGGTTCGGGATCGTCTTCTCGGTTGTGATCCTGGGAGGTCTCGGCAGCACGCTCGGGACACTTGCGGCCGCCGTCATCATCGGGCTCGTCGGGGCCATAGCCACGGTGGTCGCCGGTCCCCCCATGGCGCCGCTGGCGACGTTTCTCGTGTTGATCGCCACCCTCCTCTTCAGACCCGAAGGCATCATGGGCGTGAGGGGACGGGTGTGAGCGAGCGCCTGCGCACGGCTCCGGTCCTGACCGTCGGCCTGGCGGTCCTCCTGTGGTTCGTGCCGGAGGTGCAGGAGGCATTGGGCTTGCCCATCTTCTACCTGTTGTTCCTCTACAGCGTTCTCTTCTGGATAGCCCAGGCGTCGAGCTGGAACCTCTTCACCGGCAACTCCGGTTACTTCAGCTTCGGGCAGGGGGCCTTCTACGGCGTGGGCGTGTATGCCGTCGGCGTCCTGGTGGCCAAGCGATCCTGGCCGCTGCTCCCCAGCTTCGTGGTGGGAGGGCTGCTGGCAGCGCTGCTGGGTCTGATCATCGGTGTTGTGGTGTTCCGGCTTCGCAAGCTGCGGGGGGAGATCTTCGCCCTCATGACCCTGGCGGTGGCGTTCGTCATGGGCGCCGTGGCCCGGGTGAGCTCTACGATCGACGGTGGGCAGGGGATACCACTGGCCCGGGTCCCGCTTCCCGAGGCGCTGGGCGACTTCCCGGCGATGATCTTCCGTCTCGGTCTCATCATCGCCACTCTCGCCGTCCTGAGCGCTCAGCTCGTCCAGCGATCCCGGCTCGGGTGGGGACTGTCCTCGATACGCGACGACGAGGACGTGGCGGAGGCCCTGGGAGTGCCGACGTTCCGCTACAAGATGCTCGCTCTCGGGATCAGCACCTTCCTCGCCGGGCTGTCGGGAGCGGTCCACTCACTTCAGATCAGCTACGTGACGATCGAGGATGTGTTCAACATCCGCGTGCCGCTCCTGGTGATCGTCATGAGCATCCTGGGGGGGACCCGCCACTGGATGGGGCCGGTGCTGGGAGCGCTGGTCGTCTACACCCTCAGCGACCGTCTCAATCGGGCCGGTCTCGAGGCGTTCGGCGACATCATCGTGGGGGCGTTGCTCATCGTCATGATCGTCTACGTGAAGGAGGGGCTGTATCTGCGTATGCGGCAACGTCCGGTGGTGACTCTGGTCTTCACGGCACTCGGGTTGGTGATAGGCCTGACCCAAGGAGCGGCCGCCTCGGCGGTGACGTTGCTGGCTTTCGGCCTCGTCGGCGCGATGGTGGGAGCCCTGCTGATGGGAGGCCGCGGTGCCAGGAGCCGTGCGCCAGCGTCGCCCCTACCGGAGAAGGAGGGGGCAGGTCGTGGCTGAGCTCGTCTTCGAAGGCGTCAAGAAGCGGTTCGGGGGGGTCCAGGCACTCGACGAGGTCTCCGGGCGCGTCTCCGGAGGAGAGATTCTGGGCCTGGTCGGTCCCAACGGGTCGGGCAAGTCGACGCTGATCAACGTCCTCAGCGGCCTGTTCCCGGCAGACGAGGGGAGTATCACGTTCTCCGGCCAGGACATCACGGACCGGCCTCCGCACCGGGTGATCGAGCTGGGCATCGCCCGCACCTACCAGATCCCTCGTCCCTTCTCGACGATGACAGCCCTCCAGAACGTCTCGGTCCCTCTCATGTTCGGCAGCGATCCGCTGGGACCGGCGGAGGCGCGTTCGCAGGCCATGGAGTGGCTGGATTTCACCGGTCTGGAGGCGCAGGCAGGAGAGCCGATCTCCAGCCTCAACCTGCATCAGCTCAAGTACCTCGAGCTGGCCAGAGCCCTGGCGGCGCGGCCCCGGCTCCTCTTCCTCGACGAGGTCCTCTCTGGTCTCAACCCAACCGAGATCAACGAGTCGATCGACATGGTCCGCCGGATACACGCCGGGGGCATCACCATCGTGATCGTCGAGCATCTCGTGCGGGTCGTGACCGAGCTCGCCGGTCGGATCATGGTCCTGGACCGGGGCCGTGTCATCGCCGAGGGCCTTCCCGCCGAGGTCATGGCGGCCCCCGAGGTTATCACCGCCTATCTGGGGAAGAGGTCCCGAAGTGCTTGAGGTCCGGAGCCTGACCGCCGGCTACGGCCATGCCCAGGCGCTGTGGGACATCTCCCTCTCGGTCGACACTGGCGAGATCGTCACCATCATCGGGCCGAACGGGGCCGGCAAGACCACGCTGGTGAACGTGCTGGCCGGGCTCCTTCCCGCCTGGACGGGTCAGGTCCTGTTGGATGGAACCGACCTGACTACGTTGCGATCTCACCGGGTCTGCTCCGCCGGCATAGCCGTCGTACCCGAGGGCAGGCAGGTGTTCGGTCGTATGACCGTCCTCGACAACCTCGAGATAGGCGGCTACCACCGCGAGGCGCGTCGCCACCGCGGCGAGTCCTACTCCCTGGTGAGCGAGATCTTCCCGATCCTGGCCGAGCGAAGCAACCAGCTCGCCGGAAGTCTCAGCGGAGGGGAGCAACAGATGCTGGCGATCGGCCGGGCGCTGATGGCTCGACCGCGGGTTCTGCTGCTCGACGAACCTTCCCTGGGGCTCGCCCCGGTCGTCGTCGAGTCGATCTTCGAGGTGCTGCGCAGAATCAACGCCGCCGGAACCTCGATACTCGTGGTCGAGCAGAACGTGGTGGAGGCGCTCGAGCTGGCGTCACGCGGATATGTCCTCGAGCAGGGTCGGATCGCCAAGGAGGCCCCGGCCGCGGCCCTACTGGACGACCCATCGGTGCGGGCGGCGTATCTCGGGGTGTGAGACCACCGCTTCGGCGGCATCCGGGACTGAAGCTCGCACCACCGCCAGGACGTCGGAAGCTATTGGGGGCCTCAAGCCCTCGACTGTGGCGGACAGGGTTCTCGTCCCACTCCTCGGTCCATAGGTTGGGAGGACCGCGACCGAAGGAGGACTCATGTCAACGACGACCGCTCCCGTTGGGGAGGTCGATATCCAGGGTGAGGACGAGGGCTGGCTGAAGCTGGCTCGTGGCGCCACGACCGCGATGGTGGCGTGGGCGATCGTGCTTCAGCTGACCGCGGGGACGCTCATTCCCCCAGTGGCGTTCATCGGTGCCGCCTACCTGATCCTGCTTCCGTTTCTGCGGAGGGGGCGGCGGAGAACCGGGTTGGTGCTCGCCGCTTTCAGCGTGACGGCGGTGGCCGGCAACCTCCCGGGAGTCGCCGACGAACTGGCGCATCCGGAGTCGGCCCCGGCGTTCATCCTGACGCTGCTGGCGACGCTGAGCGCGGCGGTGGCCGCTGTCTCGGGTCTCGGCATGTTCAGGACCTGGTCGTCTCGTCCCGCCCCCCGGGTGGCTGCGGTGGCCGGCTCGCTGTTCGTGGCGGGGATCGTGCTCTCGCTCGTTGCCGCCTCCACCACGGTCTCGGAAGTCGCGTCGGCGGACGATGTGGCCGTGGTCGCCGAAGGCGTGGCCTGGGCCCCGTCGGAGGTGGTCGTCGATGACGAATCCTCGGGCGTGTGGGTCGACAACCGGGACGGGATCCGTCACACATTCACCGTTCCGGCGTTGGGCATAGACCTCGATGTCCCGGCGCTCAAATCCCGGCGGGTGGACATCGACGCACCCGCCGGCAGCTACCAGATCATCTGTGAGGTGCCAGGTCATGACTCGATGACCGCGACGTTGATCGTGGAGGGATGAGATGATCGATCCGAAGTCACCGATGCGGTCCGGCTACTGACCGTTCCTGCAACCGATGCGGGGGCCGGCCGGACGGGGTTAGCCTGCCCCTTCAGATGCGGTTTCCGATGGCCAAGGGCGGTTCGTGACCGGTGGACTGGTAGGCGACACCGACGAGCTGCTCATCGCCGGTGGTCCGATCTGGACCGGTCGACGCACGGTGGAGGCTCTCGCCGTGGCCGACGGGAAGGTGGTCGCGGTCGGCTCGCGTGACGAGGCGCGAGCGGCCCTTCGGGAACCGGTCGCTCAGATCGACCTCCAGGGAAGACGAGCGATCCCGGGACTGATCGACTCCCATGTGCATGTGCTCCGGGCGGGCCTGACCTGGAACCACACGGTCCGCTGGGACGACGTGACCTCCCTCAGCGATGGTCTGGAGCGGATCCGGGAGGCGGCAGCCCCAGCCGGGGGATCGTGGATCCGGGTCCTGGGAGGATGGCACCCGGGAAGACTCTCCGAGGGGAGGGGACCGACGCGGGGCGACCTCGACGCGGCTGCGGGGGACCGCCCCGCCTACGTGCAGCTTCTCTATGAGGAGGGAGTGCTCAACTCCGCCGGGTTGGGTCAGTTGCTGGCCGAGGGCGATGTGCCTGGGGTGGAACGCGACCACCGGGGCGAGCCGACCGGGCGGATCACGGGCCCGGCCGCCTTCGGACGGGTGCTGAGCATGTTCGAGACACCGGGTCGGGCCGACCAGGCGGCGTCCACGACGACGCTGATGGAAGACTTGGCCTCGCTGGGGGTGACGGGAGCGATCGATCCGGGCGGGTTCGGTATCACCCCCGAGTCCTACACGACGATCTTCGACCTCTGGCGCGGCTCCCTGCTTCCGATGCGGATCCGCCTCTACCTGGTCCCGAGCACCCGAGGCCGAGAGATAGCCGAGATCCGTGACTGGGTCCGCTACGTTCAGCCCGGGTTCGGCGACGACATGCTCCGGTATGTGGGGATGGGCGAGATCGTCAGCTTCGGCTGCCATGACATGGAGGGGGTGCGACCGTTTCGGGTATCCCCCGGGGCGCGCGCCGAGTTGCTGGAGATCTCCGATCTCCTGGCGGCCCACGGCTGGCCGGTGCATCTCCACGCCATCTTCGACTCCACCATCGAGGCGGTTCTCGACGTCTGGGAGGAGGTGGACCACCGGCACAGCCTGCCCGGCCGCCGATTCTCTCTCGCTCATGCCGAGCAGATCTCCAGCCGGAGCCTGGAACGGGTTCGCCGTCTGGGAGTCGGTCTGGCGATACAGAACCGCCTGATGTACCGGGCCGCCGACTCGGCCGCCCTGTGGGGGGAAGAGACTGCTGCGGGGGCTCCGCCCCTCAGGGACATCCTGGACATGGGCATTCCCCTGGGAGCGGGGACGGACGCCACCGTCGTCACCCCGCACAACCCGTGGCTGTCGATGTGGTGGCTGGTCACGGGACGGTCGTTCGATGGGGCGCCACCGCGTGTCGATCGGCACCGTCTGTCGATCGAGGAGGCACTCACCGCCTACACCCGCGGCAGCGCCTGGTTCTCGTTCGAGGAGGCCCACCGGGGCCACCTGGAGCCGGGGGCTCTCGCCGACCTGGCGGTGCTCGACGCAGATCCCTTCACGATCGATCCCGCCCTGCTCGGGGGCATCCGCTCGGAGCTCACCCTTCTCGGAGGGCGGCCCGTTCATGCCGCTTCCCCGCTCGTCTAGGAGCCGGACCGGTGTGCGCCCTCTCGGAGGAGCACGGCGAGGGCGCTCATGTCGTGTTGTCCCATTCCCTCTGCGATGGCCCGGTCGACCACCGCCGCAGTCACATCCCCCTGGTCCATCGGAACAGAGAGCCGTCGGGCCAGACCCAGGATCAAGTCGAGGTCCTTGCGGACCAGGTCGAGGCTGAACGCCACCGGCGTCGTCTCGGGTTGCTCGAACGCCGGGCGCTTGTACAGCACGAAGGGTGAGGCGGCTGCTCCGGAGGCGAACACCTCGTACGCCGCCTGCCGATCCAGGCCGGCCCTCTCGGCCAGCACCAGCGCCTCGGAGATCGCCAGGTTGGTGGCGTGGACGAGAGCGTTGACCGCCAGCTTCATCGTGGCTCCGGTTCCATTCTCACCCAGGTGGAACACCTTGGCGGAGAGGACGTCGAGCACCGGCCGGGCCCGGTCGAGAGCCGAGGCGTCGCCGCCCACCATGGAGGTGAGGGATCCCTGCTGGACGAGGCTGACGCTGCCCGAGACGGGGGCGTCCAGCAGCGATGCTCCCATCCCGGCGCATTCCGCCGCCAGTGCCGTGATCGTGGCCGGGTCCACGGTGCTCGTTTCCACGAGGACGGTCGAGGCGCTCGCTCCCGCCAGTGTTCCCTCCTCGCCCCGATGGACCTCGTCCACGGCGGTGTCGTCGGCCAGGCTCGACACGACGACTTCGGCGAGTCGGGCCACCTCGGCCGGACTGTTCGCCCGTCGGCAGCCCACCGATGCCGCCACCTCCGCGGTGCGGTCTGGCGTGCGGTTCCAGACCACGACGTCGAATCCACTGTCGGTCAGCCGGCCCGCCATGGCCGCTCCCATCCTCCCCAATCCCAGTACTCCCACCGTGGGCATGCCGTCTCCTTTGCTCATCGAGGCTCCCGTGCTCGTCTATTCCCGCTCGCACTGAGGGAACAATCGATTGCAGGCATCGGCTACAATCGAGACCAGACCAGCCGATCTGCAAGCGTTTGAACTCCACCGTACAGTGAACCGCGAGCACACGAAGGAGATGCCAATGGCCGACTTTCCGGTAGCGACGACTCCCTCTCCGGGGATCATGGCGGTCGATTGGGAGCGCCGGGTCGATTTCGAGCGGCTCCGGCACTACCGGCTGTCTCGCGCCCGGCAGCAAATGGAAGCCGACGACCTCGGTGCCCTCCTCCTGTTCGAGACCTCCAACATCCGCTATGTCACCTCCACCCAGATCGGGTACTGGGCATTCAACAAGGGCGAGCGCTATGCCCTCCTCACACGTGACGGAACCCCCCGGGTGTGGGACTTCGGTTCGGCAGCCAAGGCCCACCGCATCCAGTTGCCGGACGTGTTCGATGCGACCAACTCGGTGGGAGGCAACACGGGCCTCCAGGGGGCGATCGGACCCGAATCCGGCCTCCATGCCCGAGCCGCCGAGGAGATCGCCGGGATCCTCGCCGACGAGGGACTGGCCGGCGAGCGGGTAGGAGTGGACATGGCGGAGACCTCGGTGTTCCTCGCCCTCCAGAAGGCCGGGGTCGACGTGGTCGACGGCCAGCAGTCGATGATGAAGGCCCGGGAGATCAAGAGTGACGACGAGATCATGCTCCTCACCCAGGCATGTGCCATGGTCGACGGCGTCTACCAGGACATCTTCGAAGCACTCAAGCCGGGGATCCGCGAATCCGACATCGTCGCCCTCGCCCACGCCCGGCTCTTCGAGATGGGCTCCGAGTTCGTGGAGGCGATCAACTCGATCGCCGGTGAGCGCTGCTCACCCCATCCCCACGTGTTCTCCGATCGCCTCATCCGCCCGGGGGACCAGGCCTACTTCGACATAATCCATGTCTTCAACGGCTACCGAACGTGCTACTACCGCACTTTCGTCGTGGGACGGGCGACTCAGGCCCATCGCGATGCGTTCAAGCAGACCAGGGAGTGGATGGACGCCGCCATCGACCTCGTCAAGCCGGGAACGACCACGGACCAGATCGCCCGCGTGTGGCCGGAGGCGCACGAGTTCGGTTTCGAGGACGAGATGGATGCCTTCGGCCTCCAGTTCGGCCACGGGGTAGGGGTCGGTCTCCACGAGCGTCCCATCATCAGCCGTCTCAACTCCCTCGACGATCCCATCGAGATCCAAGAAGGGATGGTCTTCGCCCTCGAGACCTACGCCCCGGCTGCGGATGGACGCTCCGCCGCCAGGATCGAGGAGGAGGTGGTGGTGACCGCCGACGGTCCCCGGGTCATCACGCTGTTCCCCTGCGAGGAGCTGATGGTGGCCAATGAGTACTGAGGCCTTCGACCCGGAGTTGATGGACTACTCCAACAGGGAGCCTCGCCTCCCCCCGCCGGTCGACGAGTCGAACGACCGCCTCGACATCCCCCTCGACGAGAGGATGGCGATGTACGAGCTGCAGCAGGAGCTGCGTCAGTTCGAGAAGCGGGCCTACGACCTCTTCATGCAGAATCTGGTGAAGGGGACGTCGCATCTGTCGTTGGGGATGGAGGCGGTGGCCACCGGCTTCGGCCGGGCGTTGGGCCCCGACGACTACTCTTTCGCCACCTACCGGGGCCATGCCCACACCCTCGCCCGGGGCGCTCCCATGGGGCCGGTCATGGCAGAGCTGCTGGGCCGCGCCAACGGCATCCTGGGCGGCAAGGGCGGATCCATGCACCTGACGTCGGTGGAGCACGGGATGATGGGCTCCTACGCCATCATCGGCGCCCATCTGTGCATCGCCAACGG
>CAZTXD010000071.1:0-17446 GCA_964617995.1 uncultured Acidimicrobiaceae bacterium | reverse complement strand
TTTTCGCGCATCGAAGGCGCGCTATCGCGCGCATTCGATGCGCGAAAACGGGCGGTTGAGGGCACACTGCGGGGAGTGGCGACCGACCTAGCTCAGCTAGTCAAGGGATGGGCAGATTCGCCCGACATGGCGGGCGAGCTGATCGATGTGCGTCACGTACCCGGCCGTCCCGCCATCCACCTCGATCCGTTCCGCCCTCTGCCCCCCGAGATCGTCGCGCGTCTCGCCGGGCTGGGGATCGATCGTCTCTACCGGCATCAGGCCCGGGCACTCGACCTCATCCGCTCGGGTCGCCATACCGTCGTCGTGGCGGGGACCGCCGCCGGCAAGAGCCTCTGCTATCAGCTACCCATCGCCGAGGCGACCTTGCGAGAGCCGAAGACCACGGCCCTCTGCCTGTATCCCACCAAAGCCCTGGGACAGGACCAGGCCCGCTCCTTCGACGCCCTTGCCTTGCCGGGGGTGAGAACCGCCACCTACGACGGGGACACCCCCACCGACCGGCGCGCGGCGATACGACGCTCCGCCAACGTGATACTCACCAACCCCGACATGCTCCACGTCGGCATCCTCCCCCACCACGATCGTTGGGCCGACTTCATCCACCGGCTCCGGTTCGTGGTGGTCGACGAGCTGCACACGTTGCGAGGAATCTTCGGCACGCACGTCGCCATGGTCCTGCGTCGCCTTCGCCGTCTGTGCCACCACTACGGGTCCCGGCCCACGTTCGTCTTCGGCTCGGCCACCATCGGCAACCCCGGAGAGCTGGCGTCAGACCTGTGCGGTCTCGACGTCGACGTAGTCGATCAGGACGACTCACCCCGGGGAGATCAATGGGTCGCCCTGTGGAACCCCGAGCTCACCGACCCCGATGAGGGCCGGCGCCGTTCGGCTCTCACCGAAGCCACCGACCTGTTCGTGGACCTGGCTCGCCACGAGGTCTCCACGATCGTCTTCGCCCGAAGTCGCAAAGCCACCGAGCTGGTGTTCCGTGGCGCGAGCGAGCGGCTCGATGCCGAAAGACGAGAGCGGATCTCCGCCTACCGCGGTGGGTACCTGCCGTCCGAACGACGCCTCATCGAGGAGAAGCTGTTCGGTGGCGGACTCCTGGGGATCGTCACCACCAACGCCCTCGAGCTGGGCATCGACGTGGGATCACTCCGGGCGGCTGTGCTCACCACCTTCCCCGGCACCATCTCCTCGTTCCGTCAACAGTCGGGACGCGCGGGACGAACCCAAGAAGACTCCCTGGTTGTACTGGTGGCGGGCGAGGATGCCCTCGACCAATACTTCATGGTCCATCCCGACGAGCTCTTCTCCCGACCCCCGGAGAAGGTGGTGGTGAACCCGTCCAACCCCACCGTGGCGGAGGCGCACGCCGGCTGCGCCGCCCACGAGCTCCCCCTGCGTCTGGAAGACCGGGATGTGCTCGGCGACGCCATCGAGGAGGCGGCCAACCGTCTCGCCCAGTCCGAACATCTCCGTCTCCGGGATGGGTCTCTCTACTGGGCGCGCCGACGGCGCCCCGCCCCCCAGATAGACCTGCGCAGCTCCAGCGGCCGCCGGTTCGACGTCGTCGACCGCACCGATACACCCACCCTGCTCGGTGTCCTGGATGAGACCCGCGCCTACCGAGACGCGCACGAAGGGGCGATATACCTCCACCAGGGGGACACCTACGTCTGCGACGACCTGGACCTGAGACGAGGGGAGATAACGGTGAGGCGTCGGAACGTCGGCTATTACACCGAACCCCAGGTGGACTCACAGCTCGAGGTCCTCGAGCGAGTCGCCGTCACGACCCTGGGGAGAAGCCGGCTCCATCTGGGAAGGGTCCAGGTCAGCACCCAGGTGGTCGGCTACAGGAGAAAGGCGCTCCGGTCACGTGAGACGCTCGACACGATCCACCTCGACCTGCCTTCGGTGACCTACGAGACGGCAGCCATATGGATCGGGATGGCCGACAGCACGATATCGGCCGCCGGGATGGAGCCCGCCGACCTGCCCGGGGCTCTCCACGCCGCCGAGCACGCCGGGATCGCCTTGCTCCCCCTGCGGGCGGTGTGCGACCGCTGGGACATCGGAGGGCTCTCCACCCCTTGGCACCCGGCCACGGGAGGTCCCGCCATCTTCATCCACGAGGCGTATCCGGGTGGCGCCGGAATCTCCGAGGTCGCGTTCGCCGCCGGAGCCGACCACTGGCAGGCCACCCTGAAGGCGATCCGCGCCTGTCCCTGTGCCACCGGATGTCCTTCCTGTGTCCAATCTCCCAAATGCGGCAACTTCAACGAGCCGCTGAGCAAACAGGGAGCGGTCCTCCTCCTCGAGGCCCTCCTATGAGCGGGTCGAGCCTGGGACTGGGATCCCGTTTCCGGGGGCGTGGAGCCCGGGGTTCGGCCGGGTTCGTCAGCCGCCCAGGAGGTCGAGGGGAGCGAATTCCGCCGCCGAACGGGCCCGGACCACGCGAGTGCCGAGGAGACCGAGATCGACCGTGGAGCTCACTTCGACGGTCACGACTCTGGTCTCCAACCCCCGGTCGACGTCGCAGGAGCAGGCCAGCAGCCGGGCACCATTGCGAGAGGCGTACTCGGCTGCTTCGGCTCCAGGGTCGCCTCCCAGAAACGTCACCGGGGCGGCCGCCAGCGCCGCGGCGTCGGCGGCGGCGGTGACCTGAACGTGGGCCGCGATCAGACGACCGATCCCCGCCAGACCGACGGCCACCAACACCAGGAGGGAGACCAACGCGAGTGCGACGATCGTCGACGACCCACGTTCGGTCACCGTTCGACCCGCATCGTCGCCCGACCACCGAGGTCGACCGACCACGAGTCCAGTAGGGGGGTCCGCAGACGTTGCCGTACCGTCACCTCGACCGAGGCCGGCCGTCCGACCACATGGGGTCGCGACACAGAGACGCGGGCCCCGGCACCCAGCGTCCCGCCCAGAGCCTGCCTCACCGCCGCCACCGCCTGGGCCGGATCGGGGTGGGTGGCAGCGACACGCGCTCCCTCACGTGCGGCCGCCACAACCACCACCCGGGTTCGCGCCAGTGCCGCCACCTCGAGACAGGCAACCAGGACCAGGACGATGAGTGGAAGCACCAGCACGAACTCCACGGTGGAGGATCCCCGCTGTGTCAGAACCGGCCCGCCACCCACGAGATGACCTTGCCGAACAGCCCGCCGAGCAGACCCTCACCTGCGCCGGACTGGAACCATCTCAGGGCGAGGACGGCGAGCGCCGTGGCGGCCAGGATGACCAGGAAGTACTCGACGGTCGCCTGACCGCGGTCTTCCCGCCACTCCACCCGGGCCATCACCCAACTCCAGATCGTCAACATCGTCGACGCTCCTTCCTTTCGATGCCGGCATCCGGCCGGCGCCGGGGGGAAGTGAGTTCTTCAGTCGGCAAGCGGCCCGGCGAGCGATGTCAACAGATCGATGAACGCCGGTCCGTAGACCATCAGCACGAAACCGGGAAGCACGAGCAGCGTCATCGGGATCATCAGCCGAACCGGTAGGCGCCTCGCCCTCTCCACGGCGATGGTGTGCCTGCGTCGGCGCTCGACATCGATGTAGGTGCGTATGGCCGGTTCGGGTGGGGCACCAGAGGCGACGGCGTCCGCCAGCCGCCGCAGCAGTGGTCCCAGCGGGCCGTCCGCCGCCGCCAGCGCCGCAGCAGCGCCGAGTCGACGCGACCGACGCACCACCCCGGCGATCCCCGGTACAGATGCGGCCGCCTGCTCCAGCGCCGGCACCAGGGGGAGCCCCGCTCCGACCAGCACCAGCAAGCGCGCAGCCACATCGACACCGTCCACCTCCGCCGATCGCCGTCGTGAGAGGTGAGGCAACACCTCACCCCCCACCAGCAGGACGACGGCCACGGGTACTCCCCCGATGATCAACCCCAAGCACACCAGCACCAGGCGTCTCATCTCCTCCTCCTCATCATCACCAGCATGACGGTCAGGCCGCCGCCGAAGAGGAGAGCCCCCACCGACGCCATCCCCAGACCCCCCGGCAGGGAGAGGTGCCTGATGAGTCGTCCGCTCCAGGCGGCCCAGGCCAGGTAGGCGGCGGGCGCCCCGACCAGCAACGCCATCGAAGCCCGTATGGGCGCCAACGATGTCCGCAGCTCCGATTCGGCGGCAGCCTGGGAGGCGGCATGGACCCTCAGCTCCTCGAAGACGGGGAGCATCCGCCCTCCCCCCGCTCCGACCGTCACCGCCGACTCGACCAGATGCCCCAAGGAAGGAAGGTGGCCGCCGATCCCCGTCATGGCTATCTCGAGCGGCTCCCCCACCTCCAGACGACGAACGATCGTGCCTGCATGGTCGATCTCACCGCAGGCGGTTCGCAGGGCGCTGCGCAGAGAGGAGCCCGCCCGCAACTCGCCTGCGACCGCTTCGACGAATCGCAGGTCGCGCCCGGCGGCCTCACGCACGACGGCTCGACGAGCGACCGTCACCGCCGCCGCCAGGGCGACCACCATGGGCACCGGGAACCACAGCGCCCCGGCCACGAGAGCCATCTGCCGCCAGTCGACGCCGACCATCAGACCGGCCGCGACCAACATGGCCCCGGTCATGACCTCAACTCCAGCACCTCGGCGATCCGCCGGCCACCGCCTGGCGTCCGCTCCACCTGGACGACCACATGGATCCCGGCCTGGATCTGGCGTCTCACTGCCTCGGCCGCCACCAAGCCCTCCGACATTGCCAGGGTCTCCAACCTCCACAGCGCCTCCTCGGGAGAGTTGGCGTGCAGGGTCGAGAGACTGCCCATATGGCCCGTGTTCAGAGCCCATACCATGTCGAGCGCTTCTGGTCCCCGGACCTCGCCCACGATGATCCGGTCGGGCCGTAGTCGCAGTGCCGAGCGCAACAGCGCCCGCAGGCTGACCTCACCGTGACCATCGGCATTGGCGGGATGCGCCTCCAGACGGACGACGTGACCGGGCACATCGAGCTCGGCAGCGTCCTCGATGGTGACGACGCGCTCGGTGGAGGGGATCTCGGAGGCCATCAGATTGAGGAGAGTGGTCTTTCCCGCGCCTGTGCCGCCGGTGACGAGGATGTTGCGATGCCCGGCAACGAGGTTGCGGATGGTGGCCACCTGAGATGACGTGGCCGACCCGGCGTCCACGAGCGAGTCGAGCGTTGCGACGACCTGAGCGAAACGGCGAACGGCGACTATCGGACCACCGACGGATGCGGGTGGGACCACGGCGTGCAGCCGGGAGCCGTCGACGAGACGAGCCTCGACCGCCGGAGATGATCGATCGAGTCTCAGCCCGAGAGGCGCGATCACCCGCTCCACCGCGGCCACCACCGCCGCGGCGTCGGGGAACGACACCGCCACCCGCTCGAGTGAGCCGCCTCGTTCCACCCACACCTCCTGGGGGCCGTTGACGAGCACATCGGTCACCTCCGGATCTCGCAACAGCATCTCGATGGGTCCCAGCCCGACGAGGGAGTCGACAACGGAGTCGACCAGGGTCTCATCCGCCAGAGGTGCCTCGGTGCGGGCCAGGCGGCGGGCCGCCTCGGTCAACCTCGACCGCTCGAGGGGCACATCGGAAGCCACGAGCTGGCGAACCATTCGCTCGATCAGTGCCACGGCAGCTCCCAGACCCGGCTCCACGCTTTGACCCATCGGCTCCGGACCGGACGTCTCCCCGCCAGCAGAGCCGCCACCGTCGACCTCCCGGGTGGAGGCAGCACGGGACCGGGTCCGGGTGCATCGACGCCTCCGGGCACCGCCTGCCACACCGAAGGGGTCTGACCCGTCGGCGCCAGGAAACCCGGCCACAGGGGACGGACGGGGATCACCGGGAACGGTACGGGCTCGGATCCGACCCGGACCACGATGGCGGGCCAGGACGCAGACAACGTTCCCACCACCTCTATGGCAGCCAGCGTCCCCACTCCCCCGTTGCGAATGGTGGCGACCCCGGAGCGGTCCGGATCCAGTTCGCTTCGCCGGGGTCCCTCGTCTGCTATCTCGGCGATACTCCTGTCTCCGGGGTAGGCGGGGCCGTCGGGATCGAGGTCCACCACCAGGGCGGTGCCGGCGGCGAGTGCGAGGCCGAGAGGGGCAATCGCCGCCAGTAGCTCATCGCCGAAGGTGCGCACGCCCATGACCCGGGTGACGGCATCTCCACTCCACATGGTGGCCAACCTACGAACGCTCCCCGAGGGCGTGAACCCCTTCTCAAGACGATGCCGTTGCGGTAGCTTCGATGGGTTGGCCTCCCCGCCTGCGTCGCACCTTCGATGGAGCCAAACCACGGGGATCCTTCATGGTTTCATGCTGGAGGTACAAGTGCCGATGACTCCTAGGCTGCGCCGTTGACAGGAGACGACATGGCAGGAGCCGCCTTCTTCGACCTCGACAAGACGATCATCGCCAAGTCCTCCACCCTGGCGTTCACGCGGCCACTGTTCCGCGCCGGATTCCTTAGCCGTGCCAGCCTCTTCAAGGCGGGCCTCGCCCAGGCCTACTACCAGATGTTCGGGGCCGACCACGACCAGCTCGAACGGGTGCGGGAGGAACTGGGAGAGCTGACCAGGGGCTGGAGTCGTGACGAGGTTCGCCGGCTGGTGGAGGAAACGGTCGAGGAGGTGGTGTCGCCCCTCGTGTACGCCGAGGCGTTGGCGATCATCGACGAGCACGCCCGGGCCGGGAGGAGAGTCGTGGTCATCTCGTCGAGCCCGATCGAGATCGTCGTTCCCCTGTGCCGTCATCTCGGGCTGACAGACGTGATCGGAACCCGACCCGAGGTCGATGCCGAGGGCAAATACACCGGCGCCATCGACTTCTATGCCTACGGACCGGGGAAGGCCGACGCGATCCGCGAGCTGGCCGCCGCGGAGGGTATCTCGCTGGAGGACTCCTTCGCCTACTCGGACTCGGTGACAGACCTGCCCATGTTGGAGGCGGTGGGCCACCCGGTGGCAGTCAACCCCGACAAGGAGCTCCGGGACGTTGCCACCGAGCGGGACTGGCAGATACTCGAGTTCGAGAGGGAGGTGACGGTGCGAACCCGTCTCGCCACCATCCCCAGACCGGTGCCGATCATCTCGGGAGCGGCCGTGGCCACCGGGCTGGCCGCCGCCCTCACCGTATGGGCTCTCCGACGTACCCGACGGTAGCCACGATCCCGTAGCCTGGTCGGGTCATGCGACGCATCGCCGCCCTCACTGCTGTATCGATTCTCGCCCTGGGGCTTCCCGCCGCTGCCCAGATCGCCGAGTGCCCCACCTACCGGGGCCTCACCTGTGACGGATGGGTCACAGACGACGCCGGGATCCTCACCGACCGCGATCGCCTCGAAGGCACCGCCAACCGTTTCGTGGAGGCCACCGGCCATGAGCTGGCCGTGGTCACCATCGGCGAGGCTTCTCCCGGCTCCCCCCGGGAGTTCGCCGAGGATATCGGCAACACCTGGGGAGTCGGTGACCCCGCCGAGGACGACGGTGTCGTGATCCTATTGGCACTGGCCGAGCGGCGCACCGAGATCGTCACCGGACCGGGAGCCTTCCTGAGCGAGGGAACCCTTTCCTCGGTGGCCGACCTGGGTGGGCCGTTCTTCACCGACGGGGACTTCGACGGCGGCCTGGCCGCCATCATCGCCGGGCTCCAGGCCGAGTACGCCTCCACCGATCCCGGGTCCTCGCCCGGCCCGGCACAGCCCTCACAGCCAGAATCGAGTCGCCCCGCCTGGTCCGTCCCCGGTGTGGGACTGGCGGTGATCGTCGCGTCTGCCGGTGGTGCCTGGTTCATTGCGCGCCGTAACAACCGCAACGACCGCCTGACGATGCACCAGGACATCGTCGACTCGGTGCTGGGGAACCTGGAGCCGGGCGGGCACGAGGTGGTGGTTCCCGACGATCTGCTCGTGGCGGCGCCTTCCTCGGCGCCCATCGACCCTCCCACGGCCGAGGCGCTGAGCTCCCTGGCCGATCCGGCATCCGCCCCGAAGGACATGCTCGAGGCGTTGTGGGCCCAGGGGGTGGCCGTGGTCGGCAACGCCGAGCAAATCGACAAGTATCGCCAGATGCCGCTCGAGATGCGGGTGACCGGGGAGCAAGAGCTCCTGGAGGGAGCTGTCCGGACGGCCGCCGAGGAAGCAGCACAGACCGACGATCCCAATACCTTCGAGACAAAGCGCCAGGAACTCGAAGCGCTGGTCGAGAGCCTCCGTCCCTACCGGGTGGCCGAGGCGTCCACCCGCCTAGCCCGGGAAGTATCCGTCCAGGCGGTCGACACGGCCATAGGACCGACCATCGTGACCGACGCAGGTGATCGACTGCTGGAAGCCGCCCCCGCCCTCGATCCCGCCAAGCCCCTCTCCGAGTCGCTGGCGGAGCTGGAGTCGGCGGCTTCCGAGGCAGCGGGCAAGACCCGGCGCATGGAGGAGCTCTATGCGGAGCTGCCGGATACCCCGTCGCGTCCGGCAGTGGCAGCGGCTCTCGCCGATCTGGGAACCGATCCCGAGGAGGCGGCGCAGCGTTACGCAAAGGTGCTAGCCGCGCTGCGCAGCGGCTCCAACACTCTCCTCCAGGACCAGGTCGACCTCCCGTCGCTGGCGGCGTTCCTGGTCATGAACAACGACGAGGACGACATCGAGGACTTCCACGCCGCCTATGAGGAGGCACGCAGGCTTCGCGTCGACCCGCCCACCGCCGTGGAGATGGCCCTGGCCGGGCTGCGGGGGAGACGCGAGATCGAGGAGATAAGGAACCAGGCCGACCGTTTGGGGATCCCGGTGTCGATAGCGGCCGCCTTGACCCGGGCCGGTGACCGGGCACTCTCGTCCTACCAGGAGCTCGTCGACGATCTGGCCGGCAGCGACGTCGAGAGCGCCGACCGTCGTACCATCGCCGCCGTGCTGGCCGTCTCCCTGGAACCGGCCCAGGCGATGCGCAGATGGCATCAGGCCCGCCAGGCCCTGGCCAAGCTGGGACTCACCGGCTCTTACGCGGATGTCGCCGCCGCCTTCGGGGCTTCCGATCCTCGCGGACCCCGAGAGTTCGCGCTGGCTTACGCTGCCCAGCGTCAGGAACTGGCCCGGTCGTCCATCGACGACGCCGACCGCTACGCGCCCGAGCTGGCACACGCCGGGACCAGCGGCCAGCGGGACACGTGGACGGGGGCTCCCATCCCGGGCGGCCTGCGCAACTTCGACCCGTTCTTCCTCTTCTACTACCACTGGATGATGACCTCGACGATGACGCACGGCCTGGGGTGGCGCCAGGTGTACACCGACCGCTCCTGGCAGGACAGTTCCTGGTTCGGAGGGTTCGGTGGAGGTGGGGGCTTCGGCATGCCCGGCGGCGGAGCGGGTGGGTCATCGTGGGGTAGTGGAGGAAGCTCCTTCGGGGGCTTTGGAGGGGGCTTCGGTGGCGGAGGCGGCTTCGGTGGCGGTGGCGGAGGGGGTGGAGGCGGCTGGTGAAGGTCTCATCGTCGGGGAGGGCACTGCCTCACGGAGAGTCGATCCACCGTCCCCGACGGAAC
Organism: uncultured Acidimicrobiaceae bacterium; assembly: GCA_964617995.1. Taxonomy (GTDB): domain Bacteria; phylum Actinomycetota; class Acidimicrobiia; order Spongiisociales; family ZC4RG35; genus CAZTXD01. The sequence continues at coordinate 7,928 of CAZTXD010000071.1, read as the reverse complement.
TGTTTGGCGTGCCTCTCGACGGCGACCAGATCCTCGAGGAAGGTCACCTTCACGTTGCGGGGATCGCCGGGGACGAGCCCGATTCCCACGTCGGCGTACCGCTCGACCGTCTCGGCCGTGTCGACCCCTTCGAATCCCTCGGGTTCGGCGCGGCGAAAGGCGACGATGAGATCCGTCCCCCGGAATACCTGCGGCGTCTGTGCCCTCCGCGCGGTGGCCGGGTCGAGCGGGATCAACTCGGACCCGCGTCGCTCGTAGAGCGGCCCCTGGGGCGGGAGGGCCGGAACGGCCCCGCCCGACCTAGAAGCCTCTCGCATGAGTGTCTCCAGCAGTGCCTTCGTCACGAACGGACGGGCTCCGTCATGCACCGCCACCCACTCGACCTTCCCCGACCGGATGCCGCCCGCCAACGCCTCGATGCCCCGCCTCTCGCTCTGATGACGCGTCTCCCCGCCGGTCACCACCACGGACTCCTTGGAGGGCGCCCGACGGGTGAGCAGCCCGTGCGCGTGATCGGTGTCCTCCGCCCTGACCACCACGACGATCCCGTGAACGAGCGAACAGGCTTCGAAGGTCTCGAGCGGATACTCGATCATCTCCCGATCGGCGACCGGCAGATACACCTTGTTCGCCTCGACGCTGAGGCGCGCTCCTTTCCCGCCGGCCAACAGGATGACCCACAAACTCATGTCGGAACGATAGGAGGCAACCAGCGGGTCTTCAGGGCATCGGTATCGTGGCGACCGTGTCGAGCCCTCATCTCCTCCGCCCCTACACCGCCACCCAGCTCGGCCTGGTGGCGGGGGAGGAAGAGGTCGCCGTCCTCTGTGCCACCAGCGGGCGATTCGCCGGACCGTCCGTCCTCGTGCATCTCCCCACTGCCCGAACCAGACTCGATTGGCTCTCCTCGGGGGTCGAGGTGGTGGTGTTCCTCGACGAGCCGCATCCCGACCCGGCGACGACGAGCACCATCGATGACATGCTGGCGGCCTTCGCAGAGACCGACGCTGCCGCTCTCACCCGTTGGTCACCCGTCACCGAGGCTCTCAAAGTCGAGAAGGACAGGATGATCTTGCGGGGAATCGACCGTGGGTCGGTGGTGGCTGTTCGCTGCCCCGAAGTCATCGCCCGCGATGCCCTGACCGTCGCCATGGAGACCGCAGGTGCGGAGCAGTGGGTGAATCCGACGGCGGAGGTTTCCCGCTCGGGGGGGAAGGTGCGTCTGTTCGAGCCGGGGGCCTCCGGTTGAGTCGGAAGTCGGAAGTCGGTTGTCAGATGATGCCCGGACACGACGCCTGATCGTGGATGGCCCCGACCATCCCGGAGCGTGGGGCGAGCGGCCGTGGGGGATGTGGGGGCAGTACCCCCCACAAATCAACACAGTTGTCAGTTGTCAGATGGGTTCCCGCGCGACCTGTGACGGCGGATGGCCCCGACAACCCCGGCTCCTGACACGAGCGGCCGTGGGGGGTGTGGGGGGAGTACCCCCCACAAATCATCATTGACAAATGGTCGGGATTAGTCGACTATTTGGCGATGGCCGACCATTCTGTTCCCGACTACGAGCTGGACGAGATCCTGGTCCTCGACAGACCGGAGCAATTCAAGGCGCTCTTCGAGGAGACACGACTTCACATCATCGACATGCTCACCGAACGGGCCGCCACCATCAGCCAGCTCGCCGATGCCCTCGACCGGGTCAAGGGAACGATCGGACATCACGTCAAAGTCCTGGCCCAGGCCGATCTCATCCGGGTGGTACGCACGGAGAAGGTGCGGGCCATCGAGGCGAAGTACTACGGACGGACGGCCCGCACCTTCGAGCTGTCCCGGATGGTCGAGGCAGGCATCGAACCCAACGTGATGATCTCGGCTGCCGCCGCCGAGATCGCCGCCGCCAACGAGGAGTTCGCCTCTCACCACGACGTGGCAGGGCTCACGACGGTCCGCTACGCCCGTATCCCCACCGAACGTGCCGCCGAGTGGGAACGGAAACTCAACGCACTCGTAGACGAGTTCGTGACCGAACCCCGCTCCGGGGAAGTCGTCTACGGCCTGGCCGTGGCGCTCTACCCCACCGTCCGGCCTCATCTTCCCGACAGAGCGTGACGTCCAAATTCAGCCGCGACTACTGGAAGCTCTGGTACGCCTCCGCCACCACCAACTTCGGCGACGGCCTCGCCACGATCGCCTATCCCTGGTTGGCGTCGGCCATAACCCGGGATGGGTTCAAGCTGGGGCTCGTCGTTCTCGCCGGGCGTCTTCCCTGGCTGCTCTTCAGCCTCCCGGCCGGCGTGATAACCGACCGCCTCGACCGACGGCGCCTGATGGTGGCGATGGACACGTTACGTTGCCTTCTCACCCTGGGCGTAGCGGGATTGGTCCTGAGCAACGAGTCCGTGCTCACACTCTCTGCGAACGGGTCGGCACCGCTGGCGGTTCACACCGAGAATCTGCTGCTGGCCGCCGTAGTCACTGCCGCCTTCCTGCTGGGCATGGCCGAGGTGCTGCGGGACAACGCCTCTCAGACCATCCTCCCGGCCATCGTCGCCCGTCAGAACCTGGAGCGAGCCAATGGGCGAATGTGGGGAGCCGAGATGGTGATGAACTCCTTCGTCGGGCCACCGGTCGCCGGCCTCCTGATCGCGGTGTCGATGGCGGTCCCGTTCTTCGTCGACGCCGGCACCTTCGCCGTGGCCGCCGCCCTCGTCCTGATGATCGGTGTACGGTTCGGCCCGGCCGGCCATACCGGTCCCAGACCATCCTTCCTCACCCAGCTTCGAGAGGGGTTCTCCTGGCTGTGGCGCCACCCTCTCTTCAGGCCGATGGCTCTGATCCTCGGGCTCATGAACGGCCTCCTGACCATGGCGCTCGCCACCTATGTGCTCTTCGTCCAGGAGATCCTGGGCCTCGACGCCACCGCATTCGGGATCCTCATGACGGCAGGTGCCGCCGGCGGGGTCATCGGGTCCCTGATGGCTCCGAGGGTGGCGGAGGTCCTCGGCAAGGGCAGGTCGCTGTTCGTGACTCTCATCGGTGGTGGAGCCGCGCTGATCATCACCGGACTCACCTCGGCGGCGTGGCTGGTGTGGGGAATGTTCTTCGTCGAGTCCTACCTGGCGGTGCTCTGGAACGTGATCACCGTGTCCCTCCGACAAAGGGTCATTCCCGACGCAATGCTGGGCAGGGTCAACTCGGTCTACCGCTTCTTCGGTTGGGGGATGATGTCGGTGGGAGCCCTGGTGGGAGGAACCCTGGTGTCTGCGGCCGAGCCGGTCACCGGTCGGACGATGGCTCTACGGCTGCCGTTCCTGGTGGCGGGTGGCATCCACCTGCTGGCGTTCGTGTATGCGCTGCCGCGGCTCAACTCGAAGCGGATCGCCGAGACCGAGGCCGTCGCCGAAGGTGCCGGGGGCTGACCGATACCCGCCCCAGCCTCGTCACCGCTACAGCCGCGCCACCGGCCACGACCGCCACTCCCAGCCACAGCCATGTCGGCGCCTGCGTCGGGTCGGGGGCCGGCCGGGCCGAAGTTACCGAACCCAGCAGGGCCGGATCGAGGCCGAGCTCGGTCAGGCTCACCTCTTCGGACAGGGCTCCCGACGGGACGTCCTCGAACACCACCCGCCAGTCGGCCCGCCGCACCTCGATGATCGCACCCCAGCGGCCCGCGCTTCGGTCGACGAGGGGAACCATCTCAGGGGCCGATCCGGGTGCGATGAGGTGAGCGATCACCGGGCCCCGGGATCGAGAGACTCCGACCGTCACTTCGATCTCCATGGTTGCGGCACTCGTCTCGGTGCCGGTGACCTCGGCACCGTCGAAACCGGGACCCAGCTCGACAGCGACCAGGAGCACCGCGGCCAGAAGGAGGGGCATCCGTCATGTATACCGGAGCGGAAGGTCGGAAGTCGGACTTCGGAATGTCCCTGCGGCACCCCCGGCGATTTTGGCTGCAGGCTGCCGTGGGGGAGACTTTCATGATGGCGGCCAGAACTCTCTTCGAGAAGATCTGGGACGACCATGTCGTCCATTCGGCACCGGGTGAACCCGACCTTCTCTACATAGATCTCCACCTCGTGCACGAGGTCACCTCACCACAGGCATTCGAGTCCCTTCGACTGGCCGGGAGGACCGTTCGCCGCCCCGATCTGACCCTGGCGACCATCGACCATGGTGTCCCAACGGCCGACCGCGGCCTGGGGATTCGCGATCCACTCTCCAAGAAGCAAATCGACACGCTGGTGTCCAATACCGAGGAGTTCGGGATCACCCTGTACGGACTGGACGACCCCCGCCAGGGAATCGTCCACGTGATCGGGCCGGAGCAGGGCATCACCCAACCGGGAATGACGATCGTCTGCGGGGACAGCCACACCGCCACCCACGGTGCCTTCGGCGCCCTGGCGTTCGGCATCGGGACGTCGGAGGTTGAGCACGTCCTCGCCACCCAGACACTCTCCCAGACGAGGCCACGCTCGATGAGCATCAGCGTGGAAGGCGAACTGGGCCTGGGGGTGACCGCCAAGGACGTCATCCTGGGAATCATCGCCCGGATGGGCACGGCCGGAGCGAACGGTCACGTCATCGAGTACCGGGGCGAGGTCATCCGCGACCTGTCGATGGAGGGCCGGATGACCATCTGCAACATGTCCATCGAGGGCGGGGCCCGAGCCGGACTGATCGCCCCCGACGACACGACCTTCGCGTACATGGAGGGACGCCCTCACACCCCCAAGGGAGCCGCCTGGGAGGTGGCCCTCGATGCCTGGCGTAGCCTCCCGAGCGACGGCGGGGCAGTCTTCGACTCCGAACTGGAGATAGACGCGGCCGATCTGGAACCCTACGTGTCCTGGGGGACCAACCCCGGCCAGACCCTCCCCATAACCTCCCGGGTCCCCACTCCCGACGAGTTCGACGATCCCTCCGAGCGGGACTCGGCCCGAAGGGCCCTCGAATACATGGACCTGGAGCCGGGAACCCCCTTGACAGACATCCGGGTCGACCGGGTCTTCTTCGGGTCCTGCACCAACGCCCGCATCGAGGATCTGCGAGCCGGGGCGTCGATCCTGGAAGGCAGGAAGGTGGCAACGGGAGTGTCGGCCATGGTCGTGCCCGGATCCGGGCTGGTGAAGCTCCAGGCCGAGGAGGAGGGACTCGACCGGATCTTCAAGGAGGCAGGCTTCGAGTGGCGCGACGCCGGATGCTCGATGTGCCTGGGGATGAACCCCGACATCCTCGCCCCAGGAGAGCGTTGCGCCTCCACCTCGAACCGCAACTTCGAAGGCCGCCAGGGCACCGGGGGACGCACCCACCTCCTCAGCCCGCAGATGGCGGTGGCCGCCGCCGTCACCGGTCAGCTCACCGACGTGCGGGAATGGCTGTGACATCACCTCGAGTGGAACGGCCCCGGGCGCCCTCCGGCTACGGATACTCCACAGAGCCGGAGGGGATGCTGGACTGGGCCCGCGTCCGCGACGCCCTCGCCGGGGCGACCATCTACTGGATCGGGACCATCCGCCCCGACGGGAGCCCCCACATCCACTCCATCTGGGGAGGGTTCGTCGACGACCACCTGTTCATCGAGGGCGGTGACACGACCCGGTGGGCCCGCAATCTCGCCTCGGACCGGCGGGTCGCCTTCGGAGCGGAGACCGGAGGCCTGCACATCAACGGACGCGGCCGGGCCGAAATCGCCCCCGCCGGGAACAGCTTCGAGGCGCTGGCGGACAACTACGCCGGCAAGTACGACTACCGGCCGGAGGAGGACCGGTTCTGGCGGATCGACCCGTCGGTAATCATCGCGCTCGACATGTCATCCTTGGAGTCGTTCGCTTCCAGTCCCACCCGGTTCGCGTTCGAGGACCGAGGATGAGACCCGTCACCGAGATCGTCGGCACCATCGCCCCCCTCCCGCGAGCGAACGTCGACACCGACCAGATAATGCCCAAGCAGTACCTCAAGCGGGTGGAACGCACGGGCTACGGCGAGTTCCTGTTCGCCAACTGGAAGGACCAGACCGGCTTCGTCCTCGACCGACCCGAGTACCAGGCCGCCAAGATCCTCGTCACCGGCCCCAACTTCGGATGTGGCTCCAGCAGGGAACACGCCCCGTGGGGCCTCCAGGACTGGGGCTTCGAGGCGATCATCGCCCCGTCCTTCGCCGACATCTTCCACACCAACTGCACCAAGATCGGACTGCTGCCGGTGGTGCTGACCGAGAAGGAGTGCCAGTACCTGGTGGAGCTGGCGGAGTCCGACCCGACCGCCGAGGTGGCGGTCTCCCTTCCCGATCAGAAAGTCACCTATCTCAAGCAGTTCGAGGCGCGTTTCGAGGTCGACCCCTTCGTCAAGTGGTGCCTGAGCGAGGGTCTCGACGACATCGGTCTGACCCTCCGGCGGGCTTCGGAGATCGATGACTTCGAGGCCGACCGGCCCTCCTGGAAGCCGTCTCTCACCTGATCGGCCACCCCGGCGTCACGGAGCGGGCACGGGTGCCTGGTCAACGAAGGCGTCGGTCATGACGACCTCCCCGATGGGCTGGCCGGAAGCATCGAAGCCCTGCACGCTGAGGGCACCTCGCTCGACCGGATGGACGATGAGCCCGAAGCCGTTGATCATCCTCGCCCGATAGGCACGACCGTCGTCGGCCGTGGCCGTGACAGCTGCCACATCTGAGCCGGCGGATATCTCCACCAGCACCCAGTCGTCGAACAGGCCCGTGCCCAGCACCCGCACCTCGTCGCTGGGAATACCTCCCCCTTCGAGTGCGGGACCGCAGCCGACGCTCTCCATGGCCGAGCTGATGAGGGCCTGACATGACATGTCTCCCTCTCCGGTGAAGGTGACGAACCGGAAGTCCCCCAGGGGTGTTGCGACCGTGGCGATGTGATCGGCTCCTTCCACGGCTCCCATTCCGTCCACCAGTGAATGGGCCTCGGCGCCGACACCGCTGCCGGGACGCGGCACGAACTCGAACTGCTCCGCACGGGGCTGGGGTGGGCCCCCGAAGCGGGTCAGACAGGCCGACGCCACGAGGGCGACCATCAGCAAGCCGGCCGCTCTCATCCTGCCTCGTCTCCGCCGGGAACCGCCAGGTCGACCCGGTCGGTAATCACCGCGTCCACGCCCAGCCACCACATGCGCTCGATCTCGGCCACGTCGTTGACGGTCCAGACGTGCACCGCGGTCCCGTCGGCATGAGCTGCGTCGACGAGTCGCCGGTCGACGAGGCGAACCCCGTTCATGCTCACCGGAAGCTGCAGGACCGAACAGCGGGAAGGGCCGCTCCGGTTGAGGCGGCTCGCCAGCCACCACATGCGGGCCGTGGCCGGCCCGCCGGAGGTGAGGGCCTTGCCGTTCGATCGCTCACGGACCAGTTCCAGACGGCGATCCGAGAAGCTCCCGACTATCACGCGATTCCATGCCTCCATCCTGTCGAGCAGGTCCACCAGAGGGTCCTCGAGGTCGTCCTGCTTGAGGTCGACGACCACCCCGATCGAGGGGAACGTCGCCAGCACCTCACCCAGGGTGGGGACCCGGAGACCCCGACCCCGGAAGGGGTACTCTCCCCTACGTCGGTGGTTGTAACCGGCGTCCAGGCGACCCAGCCCCGCCAGGCTGAAGGAACCGACCGGACCGGAGCCATCCGTGGTGCGGTCGACGGTGTCGTCGTGGAAGCAGACGATGTGGCCGTCGGAAGTGAGGTGCAGGTCGGTCTCCAGGTGATCGGCGCCGGCTTCCAGACCGCGCCCGAACGCCAACATGGTGTTCTCGGGCCACAGAATCCGACTCCCCCGGTGGGCGATTACCTGACCTGCGCCCCACGGTGGAGGTAGGAGCACCACCCCTCCAGTCTACCGGCCGCCCAGAACCCGTTTTCGCGCATCAAATGCGCGCTATGGGGCTGTCGCGAAATGGTGGGGGGT
>CAZTXD010000070.1:0-17468 GCA_964617995.1 uncultured Acidimicrobiaceae bacterium | reverse complement strand
AGCGCCGGTCTGAAAAACCGGAGGTCGACGGATCGACGCCGTCCCTGACCACCAGTCCCCGACCTGGGAAAACGTCCAAAAAGGGCCTTTGCCCAGGGACTTTAGGCTCGCAGCCAGTTCTCACCGCGCCTCACGGGATCTCGCCGGATTGGGCCACATCTCACGTGTGTTGTTGCCCCAGTGTTGCCCCACTGAACTTCTTGAATAGTTATCGCCAGCAAGGGGGGGCGACGCAAACTACTGAATCCCCCTCTTTCACATGGGCTACACCGCGTCCTTGCGGTGAGGCAGCTGCTCGATTGTTACTGAGGGAGTGTCTCGTTGTGTCTAAATGACTGCGCCACTCAGCCGGCCGAGATCAGTTCTTGTTGTCTCGTTGCTCGTGAGCCACCCCACGAGCCGGTTGACGAAGTCGAAAGCGACTTCGACCGCGTTGCCATGGTCCCCAGCAACGTCGTTGAGGCTTGTGGCATTTGTGAACAATCCAAGTAGCTCATGCCATCCCATGCTGATGGTGGCACGGGGTTGGGGACCCGGACCATGGCGGCATCGGATCCCGGCCGGATCGAATTGGAGACGAAGGGTGTCCGATTGGGAGGTGAGTTTCGAGCTCACCGATGAGGGGCGGGGATGCTGGTACCCCCAGACAGCGACCCGAACCAGGCTTCACGCACGGTCTGACCTCACCGGCCGCCGGTACCACTCACAGCACTCAAAAGGCAGCTCCGATGGCAGCCGAGTCGAGGACCCTCCCGTCGAGAACATCGGAGATGAACTGGGGGTAGGCGAGCTGCATCCGCCCAATACCCACCAAATCGGTCATGCCTTCACGCACGGCAGCTTGTGCCGCATTGGGGAGCCACTTCTGGAGGTAGCTGTAGCCGGAGCCGACCGTCGTGATCCCTGGAACAGACCGACGCAACCTATTCGTGACATCGATATGCCTGGCCACACCAAGCAAGGGGTCTTCCGGTGTCTCGTACTCCTCGGGCTTTGCCTTCAGGGCGGGTCTTTGGAAATGCCAAGCCGTCAAGGGGGATGCTCCGGTGACGCAAACGAGATCGACCCCGATGTCGCGCAGCATGGTCAGTAGCCTGATCGGCTCACTCAGATCGATGTGATGTCCAGATTCATCGGTCCCGAACCAGTAGCGGCCTGACTCTGAGCTCATCGGCCGGCCCACCCCGTTTTCGCCTGCAGTGTGGACGACGGTGTCGAATGCGCTGAGTCTCAACGCCACTTTGAGCCCGGGGTTGTCAGACCGGACGCGTTCGACAACGGTCCTCAGGAACCGGGTCCGGTTTTCAAAGGAACCGCCGAACTCCCCCGGCCTCTCATACGCACCCAGCAACTCGTGTCCCAGGTACCCGTGACAAGCCTTTAGATCTACGAAATCGAATCCGACCTCGCCGAGTATCCTCGCCGCCGCCACGTAGTCATCGATGAGCTCGTAGAGCTGGTCATCTGACAAGAGCGGTTGACTCGAAGGCGGACCGACTGTGGCATCGAGTTGCGGATGATGTCTGACCGTGACCGGGGCATGGTCTCCGGAGGGTGGCGGGTGACTGAGCCGACCCGAATGTGTCATCTGGATCCCGAGTTTGAAGTCCGCCGTCTCTCCGAACTCGTCGCGGTGCGCCGACATGGCTGCGTCGCGGATGCGGCGCAAGCCGGCGGCCGTGTCCGGCGAGATCAGAAGCTGCTTGGGTGAGCTTCTGCCATCATTGCGAACCGCTGCCGACTCACCCCAGATCAGCTTGGCGCCGCTGCGGCCGAAGGCCGCCCAGCGCTGAACCGAATCATCGGTCGCGTTTCCGTTGACGTCGCTGTCCGCTCCCTCCAGTGGGAGGACGGCCCACCTGTTGCCGATCGTAAAACCCCGCGCCGAAATGGGACGGGCTAGAGGCGAGTATGGACCTGTTTCGAGCTCATCCTCGAAGGGGATTTCGATGTGTGAGGACCTCAGGTACTCCGAGAATTCTGATGCTGTTGCGAACCGTGAGGGACTCGAATAGTCAGGCATGGGACGTCACCTTGTGCAATGCCGGTTGCTGCGCCGAGTGAAAACCCATGATCGACACCCCTCCGAGGTTGGCCGAGCGACGGTCTGCACAACTGGAGGTCATATCGAGTCTGCCCCGATTTCTAAAGGAGATGGCCAGCAGCAGTCGGACCCCTTAGATGTCATGGGACGAAGGAGCGATCCATTGCCTTAGCGGGTTCGAACGGCGGCGGTCTTGACGAGATCCCATTGTTCCGCTGTGCGGGGGATTGGTACGCGCTGGGATATTGCGGTTTGAGTCATCTGCTCTGAAGCGTGCTTGATAGCACCGAGAACTTTCTCCAGACCCGCTGACTCAACTTCTTGCCGATGAGCAAACGCGGCTAATGACGCGACGACGTGCCTCTCGGCGTTGACGACCGGAACACTCACGGAACTCCACGGGGTGTGGTTGAGCTGGCTCAGATGTCCCTCCCGACGGATCCACTCGACATCCATGCTCACTACTTCCGGAACGGTGTCTGTACCGCTGAGGGCAGACGGCGTTGACAGGTATCGGTCGATCTCGATTTCGGGCATTGCTGCCAACAGCACCAAGCCAGGCCCGACGTGAAGAGGTGGGCGGTCGCCTCGCGTAAGGAACTTCGGTTCGGCGCCCGAGGCCAGATATGCCGCAACACAAACACACTCCAGGTCGTCACGCGCGAAGAGGCGTACCGACATAGCCAACTGGTCCCGCAGGGGCCCCAGTATCTCGTCCAGGATGACACCAAAACGCTCTGGGTCACTCATGGTGACACCTTATCTCAGTATTGACTATATTCATTGTAGTTGATGACGTTAGGAGGAATGGTGTGACTTCCACGGTTGCCGAGGGACTCGTGGACTATCTGGGTCAGCGAGGCATCGCACACATATTCGGTTTATGCGGACACACCAATATTGCCGTGTTGGCGGCCCTCGAACACAGCCCGATCGAGTTCGTCAACGTTCGACACGAGCAAGTTGCCAGTCACGCAGCGGATGGATATGCCCGGGTCACTGGAAAGGCATCCGTCGTACTGAGTCATCTGAGTCCTGGCCTTACCAATGCCGCCACCGGTGTGGCGAATGCCGCGCTCGACTGCATTCCGATGGTTGTGATCTCAGGAGATGTTCCGTCCTTCTTCTTCGGCAAACACCCTCATCAAGAGGTCAACCTTCACGCCGACGGCGCCCAGTGGGAGATCTACCGGCCGTTCGTGAAGCGTGCCTGGCGGGTGGACACCGCAGATCTGATGCCTGAGGTCATGGAGAAGGCTTTCGCTCTCGCTGAGTCGGGACAGCCTGGCCCGGTTCTGGTGGATGTCCCGATGAACATCTTCTCCGAGCGCATCGATCCGCAGTTGTTCCGCCGGTTCTACATGAATGATCGTGCTGTCCGCCGTCCCACGTTGGATCGTGAGGCCGCTGTGGCGATGGTGACCAAGCTCGCCGATGCAGAGCGGCCGGTCTTGTACGTCGGCGGCGGGATCCTGCTCTCGAGGGCATCTGCCGAATTACAGGCATTCGTCGACCACATGGGCATCCCAGTCGCACATAGCCTCATGGGCAAGGGCGCTCTATCGGACGACCACCCTCTGGTTCTCGGCATGACCGGCTTCTGGGGGACTTCCCTCGTCAACGAGACCTGTCAGGCAGCAGACGTGGTTCTGGCGATCGGTGCCCGGTTCAAGGAGGCTGACAGCAGCTCCTGGTACCGCGGGTACACCTTCGATATTCCTCCCACGCGGCTGATGCACATCGACATCGAGCCCAGCGAGATAGGACGGAACTTTCCGACTGAGCTTGGTGCCGTCGCCGACGCCCGAGCCGCCTTGGTCCTCCTCAACGAGGTGGCTCGGCAGCTCTATCCGCACGGCTTCGACTCCACTCAGATCACCGAAAAGATCATCTCGTTCCGCGAAGAGTTCACCACCTCCAACGAAGAGATGGCGACCAGCGACGCCTGGCCGATGATGCCCGAGCGGATCCTCGCGGACTGCCGGAAGGCTCTTCCCGACGATGCATACCTGGTTACCGACGTTGGCTGGAACAAGAACGGAGTCGGCCAGCAGTATCCGATCCGGACCCCAGGCACTTTCGTAACTCCGGGAGGCTTCGCCACCATGGGGTTCGGTCCTTCTGCCGCGATCGGAGCGAAGATGGCGGCCCCAGAACGAACGGTCGTCTGCCTGGTTGGTGATGGCGGTTTCGGGCAGAACCCCGCAATGCTGGCAACAGCGGTCGAACACGAGCTGGACATCGTGTGGGTCGTCATGAACAACAACGCATTCGGGACCATCGCCGGTCTACAGAAGGCCCATTTCGACACTGTCTACGGGACGACATTCCCCGGCAAGGCGGGGGATGCACTCCCTGATTACGCAGCCGTTGCACGGGCATATGGAGCGGAAGGCTTCCACGTCGAGGCCGCGGATCAGTTTCTCCCGACCCTCCAGAAGGCCCTGACCATAGGTGGACCTGTCGTCGTCGACGTGGCGATGAAGAACAACCCAACGCCTACTACCGGGCACTGGAACATCCTCGACATCTACTCGCCCGGTGGAGACGTCTCCCACAGCGCTACCGATTAAACGAAAGGCACGAAATGGCTCGAGATATCACCACTGACGAGCGACGTCTCGTCACAGACATGGTCGAGAAAGCCCGAAGCGCCATGGCGCAGATCGCGGACTACGACCAGCAGACCGTTGATCGTCTCGCCCAGGCCATCGGCTGGGCTTTGGGCAACGAAACCACCTTCACCCGCCTTGCGCAGATGGGAGTCGACGAAAGCGGTGCTGGTGATCAAGTCGGACGGAAGAACAAGCGGTTCAAAATCCACGGCATCCTCCGAGACGCCCTCCGGCAGCCGAGCGTCGGTGTCATCGAGGAGATCCCGGAACTCGGCATCGTCAAATACGCCAAGCCGGCCGGGGTCATCGCCTCGCTCATCCCGATGACCAACCCAGTGCTGACTCCGCCCGGGACCGCCATCAACGCCATCAAGGCCAAGGACGCGGTGATCTTCTCCCCACATCCGCGCACCAAAAAGACGAGCAACGAAGTCGTTCGAATCATGAGAGATGTGCTGGTGCGCGAGGGAGCCCCCGCAGACCTCCTGCAATGTGTCGCAACACCGTCAATCCCCATCGCCCAGGAGCTGATGGCGACGTGTGACATGACCTTGGCGACTGGTGGGCCGGCAATGGTCAAGGCTGCTTACAGCTCGGGGAAGCCAGCATTCGGAGTGGGAGCCGGCAATTCAACCATCGTCATCGATGAGACCGCCGACATCGAGGAGGCAGCGCGCAACACCAGCATCTCCAAGACGTCCGATTTCGGATCAGGGTGCTCAGCCGACGGCAACGTGATCGTGGAGGAGTCGATATACGACAAGATCCTCGCTCAGCTCCAAATCGAGGGTGGGTATCTAGCGAACGACGAGGAGAAGCAGCTCCTTGAACTCGTGATGTGGAACGACGACGGCTCCCGAACGATCGAGACCATCGCACAGCCGGCTCCGAAGCTCGCTGCGTCGGCAGGTTTCTCCATCCCCGACGACCGGACCTTCATCATCGTCGAACAGAAGGAGATCGGAAAATCCCACAAGTTCTCCGGTGAGAAGCTGACGACCCTGCTCGCCCTCTACAAGTACCAAACCTTCGACCAGGCCCTCGACATGGTCCGGCAGATCTATCAGGTGGGCGGCGCAGGGCATTCATGCGGTATCTACTCATTCGACGACGAACACGTCGATGCCCTGGCACGGGTCGCTCCAGTCAGCCGAATGATGGTGAGACAGCCTCAATCCAAGGCAAATGCGGGTTCCTTCACCAACGGGATGCCGATGACATCCAGCCTGGGGTGCGGCATCTGGGGCGGAAACATCACCAACGAAAACATAAGCCTCAAGCACTACCTCAACACGACATGGGTGAGTCGACCAATTCCCGAGGACCGTCCATCCGAACAGGAGCTGTTCGGCGAGTTCTACGGCACGGAGACACCGTGACCGACGGCGTCCGGGAATTCTCGCTGGCCTACTTGACAGTCCTGGGAACTCCCCCTCGGGAGATGATCGAGATCGCAGCGAAGGTCGGTTACGAATTCGTCAGCCTTCGGCTCGCCCCCGTAACACCCGATGAGCCTCGCTTTCCGTTCATGACCGATTCGGGGTTGGTGGAAGATGTCGTCAAGGCGCTGGAGGAAACCGGTGTTTCCCTCCTCGACGTAGAACTGATCCGCACCGACCCGGGAACAACCATGGACGATTTCCGTCCCCTTGTTGAAGTCTCGGCTGAGATAGGAGCCCGCCACCTCATCACCCAGATTCCCGAACCGGATCTGGGTCGCGCGATCGAGACGTTCCAGGAGATCTGCGAGCTCGCAGCTCCCCACGGAATGACCGTAGATCTCGAGTTTATCCCGTGGTCGCCCACGGCCGACCTCGACGATGCCGCCGAGATCGTGATTAAAGCGGCTCATCCCAACGGTGGCGTCCTCGTGGACACGCTTCACTTCTCACGATCGCACTCATCGCCAACTCGACTGGCCGATCTGCCGAGGGCGTTCTTCAACTTCGTCCAACTATGTGATGCTCGGGCACCGCTATCGGACTCCGACAAAGAGCTGATCCGTGTCGCTCGATCCGACCGCGTGCCAGCCGGCGAAGGCACGATCGAGCTGGGTCCGATCGTCCACTCTCTGCCAACCATCCCGTATGCTCTGGAGGTGCCCAACGACGTCCTGCGGCAAGAACTCGGAGCGCTTGAATACTCACGCCACATCCTCGAGGCCACCAAGCGATTCTTCGACGAGCTAGACGCCGACGCCAGCGCAGCGGCCGGCTGAAATGACACGAGTTCTCCTGATCAACGGACCAAATCTCAACCTCCTCGGCGTACGTGAGCCCGATGTGTACGGGCACGAGACGCTCGACGACATCATCAATGACCTCCGGTTGTTCGCCAGAGAACGAGACGTCGAGTTGTCCGACTTCCAGTCGAATTCAGAGGGAGAGCTGGTGACGGCCATCCAGAAAGCGCGTACAACTGTCGATGGGATCGTTCTCAACCCCGGCGCCTATACCCACTACAGCATCGCCATTCGAGACGCCATCGCTGGCGTGGGTCTTCCTGTCATCGAAACCCACCTCTCGAACGTGCAGGCAAGAGAGCCGTTCCGCAGAGAATCGGTGCTGGCTCCCGTATGTGTCGGCGTCGTGGCCGGTTTCGGGCGTGACAGCTATTTCGTGGCTCTCGAGGCACTAATCAGATATCTGGGTCACGGCTCGAGCTGAGCCCACCTCCGCAGACTCACGGCACGAGCGAATCTTCACTCCTCAACCAGGTTTCCTTCAACCCTCCACAGCCTTTGGGGACGCGCCGTGCCCACCGTGACTTCGTGACCGTCCCGGCCGAGAGGCGAGACGACCCGGACCACTTCCCCATATTCCTGGGCCAACTCCACATCACCGTCCACCACTGCCCGAAAGAGGTTGGCGTGGGCTTCGAGGCGTCTCCGTTCTCGTGAGGCTTCGGGTCCAGTCGTCGGGAAATCCACTCTGAGGATCAGAGCTTCTGCAGCATCGAGCAAGTTCAGATAGATGACCCGAAGTGTCGTGTTATCAGATAGGTCGACAAGAAGCCGATGACCTCTCCAAATCAACCGTTGGGCGTCGAAGGAGATCTCAGCCTTTCCAAGGCTGCGGGCGAGTTCCTCGAGTTCACTCAGCTTGTCTTTGTCCCGGTTGGGATTTCGTGCTGCTGAGACACCCACCAGCGACGTCAAGGCCTCGCGAAGCTCGATGTTCTCACCGAGAGACGCCGCGTTCCTTGCCCAGAGCTGTTTGCTCCCTAGCCGCAGGACCGGCTCCGACCGCGCAACGAAGACACCACCCTTCGGACCCCGACGTAGCGTTATGAGACCGTCGTTCTCCAGAAGCTTGAGAGCCTGGTCCAGAGTAGGTCCAGCGACATCGAACTCTCTTTGCAGTTCTGACTTGAGACCAATCCGGTCGCCGGGGGCTAGATCACCCCCCGTGATCCGATCCTCCAATTCGGATCGAATCCACTCGGGTATCGAGTCGATTCTGTTCGCCATGTCAGCTCTTGCTCCGTCTCCGCCTGGGCTAACTGATCCTAGAGCGGCTCAGTCGCGACCATATTGATTACATTGAGTTAACGAAATCAGGCAGCTCTCTGATGATCTACGAACAAATGATCAAGCTCTCAGGCGCATATCTCTCCATTGATCGCGCTACAACGCGAGACGGTGCGGTGGTAGCACGAGCCGGCAGTGTCGCCGGGTGCAGCCCGGGTAGGATCGGTCGCCGGGTGCAGCCCGGGTAGGATCGGTCGCCGGGTGCAGCCCGGGTAGGATCGGTCGATCGTGAGTTACGACCTGCCGACGGTTGCGGTAGCCGGCAAGGCGCCATACCTCGCATTCCTTCCAGGCCTCCGAACTCTGTGGTCCAGGCAATCGCTCGACATAGATTTCGTGGAATTCGAAGTCGATAACCCGAGCCTCGAATTCATGGTCGACACCCTCGAGTTCCTACCCAAGGCCGGGGTGGTCGCTATCGACATCTGGCATCCGAGGATCCAAGCCGTTGCCGGCGTGACGGATGCGATGGAGTCTGCGGGCGAGGCGGGCTCAATTGACTTCGTCGCATTCCGCGACTCCGATCTCGGTTCTCCGAATAGTCACAATGTTGCATTTGCTGCGGCCATGCGCTCCCTACGTCAAGCCAATACAGTCGTTGACGGTGCCGCGGTTTTGATCGTCGGTGATCAGGTTCCCGCCCAAGGTGTCAGGGCAGCGCTCGCCAAACTAGGAGCCGCAGAGATTTCGGTCGTCCAGTTGGGATCTTCCGGTGGGGACGCAACCGACCAAGAGCACGCTCGCGCTCTCGCCGCGGTGGATGTGGTCTTGAACCTCTCCCCCGCTGCGTCGGTAAGCCATGCGAATGGGGGGAAGATGCTGCGCGGGTTTGCCGAAACCTGGAATGCCGAAAGGATCCGCGAAATCCTTGAGATCAGCACCGCGCAGGAGATTCCGGCCGACATCTCTCGTGATTTCGCGACGGTTTTCGCCACTCACGCGGCACAGGATCTCTAGACAGGTTCGAAGACCTCGGTCTGAGTCGACCCGTCGGCTCGAATACCACGCAGTACTTCCAGCACCTCCGAGTCGGTTACATCCTCGGCGACGAATGGAGCACCCACATCTCGTAGCAGAACGAAACGCAATCGCGAGTGGCGCTTCTTCTTGTCATGCTTCATACCGTCAAGGATTGACTCGGGCTGGACATAACTCGGGATCCGCGACTCGAGGCCAATGTGGCCAACAACTGCTTCGACACGCTCGGCTAGATCGCTTCCCGCATGACCCTTCATACATGACAGACGAGCCGCCGCGACGAGGCCCATCGCTACAGCCTCACCATGATTTATCGCGCCCTTCGATGCGTACTCGATCCCATATCCGAAAGTGTGTCCGAGGTTCAGGAAAGTGCGCTTGCCTTTCTCTTCGAAGGGATCATCCTGCACGATGGCAATCTTGATCTGAATGGCCTGAGCCACAAGAGATTGCAGATCGGCGAGCATTCCAGGGAGCAAGGAATGATTACGGTCCCAATTCGTGCGTTCGATACGTCCAAGCAAGGAACTGCTGGCGATCAGCCCGTGCTTCACGACCTCTGCAAGTCCGGAGGAGAAGTCTCGCCAAGGCAAGGTCTGCAGTGTGCCTACGTCAGCCAGAACAGCCTTTGGTTGCTTGAAGAGCCCGATGAGATTCCGGCCCTGAGGAACGTCAAGGCCGACTTTACCCCCAACGCTTGTGTCGACCATCGCAATGAGGTTGGTCGGACAGTGCACGAGATCGATGCCACGGAGGTAGGTGGCGGCAGCGAATCCCGCGATATCTCCGATGATGCTGGTACCCAGCGACACGGCAGTGGCCGTCTTATCGATCCCAGCCTCGAACAATTGCTGATAAACCGTTCCGACCGCATCCAAGGTCTTCTGCGCTCGGCCGGCCGGCAGCACGACGATCAAATCAACATCACCGAGGCTTGGTGCATAGAGATCCCGGATTACCTCATCGGTGATAACTACCAGCGGTCCTTGTATCGAAGCAAGTTGACGTATGAAGGGGAGGATTCCGGCGCCGACTGTGAACGGATATCCGCCAGTCGGATTCGAAATGTCGTATGTACTGTGGCTCTTCCAAAGTTCCGCCACCTCATCGGCGATCACGTTCGGCCCAGCATGATCGGTCGTGAGCTGCGGGAAGCGTATGTAATCGCCTTCTCGCTCTGACAGGAGCTCGATGATTCGTTGCCTGGGGTCCGCAACCTTGAGCAATGGTCGTTCTCTCCGGGACGGATCCTTGGTTACACGTTCGTGTATCTCGTCGGGCGTAGCCACGAGGCAGAAGATCCGGCCGTTTCGACTCAAGGCACGGAAGTTGTCCGGGTCGAGGATCATCCGCCCGCCGGTGGCGATGACCAGCCCAGTTTTCTCTCCGAGCTCGGCGGCGACGGCCTTCTCGATAGACCGGAACCCGGCTTCCCCCATCTCCTCGAAAATGAGCGGTATCGGACCGTGCCTGGATTCGATCAGAGCGTCGGTATCCACGAATTCCATGTCGAGTTTGAGCGCAAGCTCGTGTCCCACGGTCGTCTTGCCAGTTCCCATGAAACCGGTCAGCACGAGGTTGTGCTCTGGGCGCATAGCGACAAAGGTACCGAATGGTCGGCGTTTCACGCGAATCGCCATCAGCGACTGCCAGCATCCTGACCTTCAATAGCGCCTGGCTCTCTCGAGGGGACGTTCCGAGCCTCTAGCACCATATTCATTCCGAGTGACTTGGGGAGCGGGCGACAGTTGGTGATGCAGCGGTCGGCTTTCGGTAGGGCGTAGAGCGATTGAACGCCCAGGAATCGATCGGGGTAGCTGCTTGCTGGGAAGGGAAGGATGGGTGAAGTTGTCGCCCAGCCGGGGGCCGGTTCTGCCGGGCAACTCGGGTCGTACCTGTGCCCTACGACCTGTCTTCAATCAGGGATTTCGATCCCGTCGTACCGCGCGGCTGTTGGGTCGATGGTCCGCATTGTCCGTTCGCGTTCCTGTTCCTCCACATAGTGGGCTGCCAGTCCGAAGCCCCTGGCTAGGGCGAACAGAAAGTCGCCGTAATCGGGATTGAGGCGGAGTGTTGTAAGTGCTACCGCAAGGGCGCCATCGATATTCACCGGTGCGGGATTGCCTGTGTGTCGGCTCACCCTCTCAGCCAAGGCCTGGATAGCAGCGTCACTTCTGCTATCGGTCAACCCTGCGGCAGCTTCTATGAGCCGCTCAGCGCGGAGATCGCGGTGGTGCCAGCGGTGCCCTATGCCCGGGATACGTCGGCCACCGGCACGCTCGGTGTCGAACACTCCATTGGCCCAGTCCTCCAGATCCCCGTCCGCTGGTGCGCTGGCGAGGATCCGCATCGCACGACTAACTGCCGCGCCGTGGTAGTCGCTGAAAGCCAGGACGCCACCGGCCAGTCCATTCATCCGGCCAGCACGGGTCGAAGCGATCGTGCGAGTGACTAGCGCCGAGGGGGAGAGGGGGCCGTGATCGATGGCTGCCACTAGACAGGCACCCAGGAGGTCAGACTCCTCCTCCGTGGCAGCATCACCACGCCAAAGCCTCAGCAGCATGGCAGGGAATGACTCCCGCCCGATGGCTTCATCGAGGGCGACGCCACGCACGAAGACACGTTCATCTGTTGTCGCCGTTATGGCGCTCGACCAAGCGTCCGCTCTGTGCGCCTGTCCGGTCGGGGACCCTCGGTGGGCGCCCACTTCCTCCGTCATTTGATTGACCTCGCGTTCTGGAATACGGACATCCAAGGATGACCGCTCACAACCCGATCAACTCAGGCAGCCAAAGCGTAACGGCGGGCACGTAAGTGATGAGCAACAGGACGATGACCATGGCGGGTAGGTAGATAGCCGCGCCCTTGAAAACCCGCTCGAGTGGGATCTCCGTCACCGAGCTGAGAACGAAGATCACCCCGCCCATCGGCGGCGTCATGAGGCCGATCATCAGATTGAAGATGACGATCGACCCTAGCTGCAGCGGGTCGACCCCGAAGGTGATGGCAACCGGCAGCAGGATCGGCGTGACGATGATTAGCGCCGACGTCGGCTCCAGCAGCATCCCGAGGAAGATGAGCAGAACGTTGATGATGAGCAGGAAGACGAACGGGTTGTCCGTGAGCCCGACAAGCGTCTCGGCAACTCTCTGCGGAACCTGTTCGCGGGCCAGTATCCAGCTGAGCAGCGCAGAGGCGCCGATGATGAACATGATCTGGGCGGTGATGACTGCGGTGTCCCGAAAGATGATTCCAATGTCTTTGAGGCTCAGGGTCCGATACGACAGCGCCAGCATGAGTATGTAGAGCGCTCCGACCCCAGCCGCCTCTGTTGGAGTGAAGAAGCCGCCGAGGATGCCACCCAGGACGATGACCGGTGCGCCCATCGGAGGTAAGGCGCGGAGGCCCGCGCGGCGCACTTCGCTCCAGTCGTACGCGTCGCCGACAAGATCCGGCCGTCTCCGCGCCCAGATATAGACAAGCACCACGAGCGCCAGGGTCATGATGAACGCTGGAAGAACAGCGGCTGCGAATAGGGCCCCGGTGGACACGGCGGCGACGGAGGCGAACACGACAGCCGGGATGCTGGGAGGCATTATCGGGCTGATGAGAGCCGAGCTGGCGCTTAGGCCGACCGAGAACTCGGCCGGGTAGCCCTTCTTGCGCATGTGATTGACCTCGATGGCGCCGAGCCCAGCCGCGTCGGCCAGCGATGCCCCGCTCATCCAGGAGAAGCCGAGGCTGACGGCGATGTTCACGTATGCCAGTCCGGCGCGAAGCGGTCCGAGGAACAGCACGGCTGCGTCGTAGAGTCGATCGGCTATCTCCGTTCTCGTGGCCACGATGCCAAGGAGGATGAAGAGTGGTACGGCGAGTAGGGGCCAGCTGTCGATTCCCTGCATGGCAAGCCGGACGGCCAGGTGCAGCGTGTTGCCCTCGACGAGGAAGTAGGCGACAGAGGGGCCGAGGATGGCGAAGGCCATCGGAACGCGGAGGAGAAAGAGGACGATGATCGCGATGATCAGAACAGCCAGGCTCATGCGGTGTCACCGCCGCTTCGCAGGGACGGTATGTCCCTGACCACGATCCCGAGAACGGCTCGCAAAGCGACGAGGCCCAGCCCGACCAGCGGGATGGCATTGACGAAGCGCATCGAAAGCCCACCGGCCGGCGTGACCTGGGCGACACCGGTGGTGACCAACGTGTAGCCGCCATACATGAGCACCAGGCACGTGGCCAGGATCACCACGTTGACGAACAGCTTGGCCCCGGCCAACCATCGCCCCTTGGCCACATAGTCGATGACCTGAATCGCGATGTGATGCGGGGGATAGGCCACCAGGTAACCGGCCATGAGAAACGTGGCCCAAACCATGGAGAGGCGGGCGAGCTCACCGCTCCAGGGCGCAGACCCCGGTAGATAGCGGATGGCGACCTGACCTAATACGAGGACGAGAATCAGAACGAGGAGCAGTGAGCCGAGAACCTGTTCGACCACACCGAGTACCCGAAAGATGCTGCGGATAGGCTCGCGTGACGGTAGGAGCGGTGGCTCGGCGGCGGGTGCCTCAGTCTCCAATTCGTGGAGCTCTTCCTTGAGTGCCTCAAGTGCGTCGGGTCGACTCTCGTCAGCCTGGTCGGCACCGTCTGTGGGCAGGTCATCGTGCTGGGCCATCAGACGCTCATCCTCCTTCCACGGGGCCGACGCGACGCAACAGACATGCAAATTAAACGTGTGGATAGCGGGATGGTGCCCGGTCCGAGCCCGGGCACCGTCTCGCGATGGGGTCTATCCCCCGGCCGTGGAACGGATTGCTTCCAGGACCTCGATCTGCGCATCCGTGTAGTTCTCCCGCAGGAAGGGCTCG
The DNA here is from genome assembly GCA_964617995.1 of uncultured Acidimicrobiaceae bacterium. Lineage (GTDB taxonomy): Bacteria > Actinomycetota > Acidimicrobiia > Spongiisociales > ZC4RG35 > CAZTXD01. The sequence continues at coordinate 3,434 of CAZTXD010000070.1, read as the reverse complement.
GCCCTTTCTCGGAACGCGTCTCGGTTGACGTCGTCGACGATCTCCAGGGCACCACTGTCACGCCATTCGGCGAGGGTCTCCTCCTCCGATTCCGCGGCGCACTGCGGCTCCTGAACCATGGCCTCTTCGACCCCGGCGGCCAACGCCTCTTGCTGCTCGGCGCTCAACGAGTCCCACGTTTCCCCGTTGACCACGATCAGGTTCGTGCTCAGCTGGTGGGCCGACAGGCTGATGTAATCCTGGACCTCGTCGAGGTTGATCGCGTTGATGTTGACGATCGGATTCTCCTGACCATCGACCGTCCCCTGCTGGAGCGCCAGATAGAGCTCCTCGAAGGCCACTTCGACCGCCTCGGCCCCCATCGCTTCTGCGTTCAGCAGGAACGATGGTGAGGGCGGGAACCTCATGCGAAGCCCCTGCAGATCCTCCGGCTCACGAATCGGCACGTTCGCGGTGAACTGTCGGGCGCCGGTGTTCCAAGCGCCCAAGATCTTCACGCCGGTAGCCTCGAAGAACCCGTCCTTGAGCGGGGCGGAGGCATCACTGGTGAAGAAGTTGTACACGTGGTCGCTGTCGTCGAACACGAAGGCACCGTCAGCCACTGCCATGGGCTCATAGACGGAAGCAAGTGCCGACGCGCCTTGAATGTCGATGTCGATGTCACCAGAGATGACCGACTCGATGCGGTCGGCGTCACCTCCGAGAGCGCTGGCACCGAATACCTCGATGGTGAGCCCAACACCGGCACCCTCAGCCACTTCCTTGATCACATCGGCACCGCAAGCCACCTGCGGTTGTCCTTCCTGATAGCTGTGGGCGAGAACCATCTCGACCTCAGCCTGCTCCACCGCTGTTGTCGTCGTGTCCATCGCCTCGGTGGTGTCCGTCGGTTCTTCCGCGGTGGTATCGGTCGTCCCAGCGGCAGTGGTTGTGGTGTCCTCTGCATCGCCGTCGCCACCACACGCCGCCAGTACGAGTACCAGTGCCAGCGCGAGGGCGAGGATGCGTGGTCGCCTGTTCATCTCTCCTCCTTCTATAGGTCAGATGGAACGAGACTCGACAGCGCTGTCAGCCTGCTCCAACTTGCACTGTAATGAATATAGTCAATTCGGTTGGGTCGTGACGCTGATCCACGTCTTTCCTCGTGCAGACCGACTTCGTTCGAATGCCAGCTGGCTCTCTTCCAGCGGGTATTCGTCGGTGACTATTCGTCTCGGTGCGAAACGTCCCCCGGAGATAAGGGCGATTGTTGACTCGAAGTCCGCGGGATGGTCGTAGGTGAGGGACCCTTGCAGGGTCAGTTGTCGACGTACCAGCGTCTGGGCGTCGAGGTCGAGGGGGCGACTGTCCAGACCCAGACACAGTACCGTTGCACCGACCTCGGCGTGTTCAAGTGCCACGGCCATCGATCCCGGCGACCCCACAGTGTCGACGACGAGCGTGAAGGCGCGTTCAACTTCGGCTGGCGTCGGGAAGGCACCCAGTTCGGCGGCGAAGGCCACCCGCTCCGGATTGAGATCGTAGGCATAGACCGACACGTCGCGTTCCATCATGACGAGCGACATCATCAAACCTTGCGCCCCTACTCCCACCACGAGAGCCGCATCAGGAAGTGGTTGCCTTAGGCGGCGCAACGCCGACATGACCACCGTCGTGGGCTCGACGCAAACGAGATCCTCAGCCGGCAGATCGGAGATGGACCAGGCGAACTGACTGGGGACGACCAGAAACTCGGCGAGGGCCCCGGGACGATTCATGCCGAGGGATTCTCGTCCTGGGCAGGCCGAGGTCCACCCGCGGTCGCACTGGTCGCAGGAGAAGCAAGCCACATTCGGTTCGACCACGACGGTCTGACCGAGCCGATCCGGCGAGACGCCCGAGCCGAGCGCCTCAATGGTACCAAAGGCCTCATGACCCATGATCCATGGATAGCTCGGCGCTTGCCATTGACCGCTAAAGACACTCAGGTCGGAGCCACACAAGCCGACGCCTCCCACCGCGATCCTCACCTCCCCTGCTCCCGGCTCAGGATCGGCGACTTCGTCGATCAGGACCTTCCCAGGCTCTACGAGTAACGCCGCCTTCATGCCCTCTCCAATAGCCGGCGCGGGTTGTCCACCATCATCTGTGTGATTTGGTCCGCTGAAACCCCGGCGTCTCGGAGCATCGGGAGGATTCGCCGTGAGATGTTGTCCATCCGCCAATGTGGCGCTGAGGTGGCACGCCAGGATGGGGGCGTCACATGGCTGTAGAAGGCAGCGTCCTGGGAGAGGACCATGCGATCGACGTAGCCGAGCTCGATGAGCGAGACCACGGTGCGCACACGCCTGTCGTCAGACAGGACATGCTCCATACCGAAACGATCCATGCCAATGGTGGAACCGTTGTCCATTAGCTCACGTAGGTAGTCGAGATCCTCGGTGTCGCCCGAATGACCGATGATGATTCTGTCCGGGCGCACTTCCCGCTTGGTGAAAAAGTCCTGCTGCTCGATCCCATTGCGCGAAGCGGGGTGGGAGTGAGTGGTGATCGCCACGCCCGTCTCCTGGTGGGTAACGGCCGCTGCCGCCATAACGCGTTTTACATCGGGGGTCAGCCCGTCCGCGTCGGTGACCACTTTGAGCATGCCGGCTCGCACATTGCTCCCTGAAATGCCGTCGCGTATATCGGTGACGAACATCTCGATGAGAGGATCGGCGCCCCCGATTGGTCGTCCTGGACCGTGGAATCGGAAGTAGGGGGGTAGCGCGTCTGCGGTGTACCAGCCCGTCGTCGCGATGAGATTGACAGGTACTCGCTCTGCGACACTTGACACCAGGCCGACGTCTCGACCCAAGCCGGGGACGGTGAGGTCGACGACTGTTCCTATCCCCAATTGGTGGAGGTCCGTGAGACCCGTGACGGCAACCTCGACCGCATCAACTGGGTCCCATTCTGGGTCAGGCAGGTTCAGTTCCAATTCAGGGTTGCGGACGAAGAGGTGTTCGTGAATGAGTGTGACGCCGAGGCTGTCTGAGCTGACCGGGCCACTGAATGTGTCAATCGGACTCACGCGATCCGACCCGACGAGACTGATGCACCAAGCCCTTCGCTGAATCTCATGTCCCTTCCAAATCTCGGCTTCGCCCGACCAGCTCGCCGACGCGTTTCTCTGTGCGCTTTCGTATGGACTCGAGCATCGTTTGCGTGAGTCCAGCAGATTCGGCGCGATCGCATCAAGTCAGGGCGACTACTACGAGTATCTTCCGTGCCTTATTCTCGGGTGCTCACGTCGGCGGCGACTCAACGGCCGGAAGTATCCTTGGCGCGTGACCCTGGACTGTTGCCCAGTGTTGCCCCAGACACATATTCGAAGGCGTTCCTGCAGGTAGACGGTCTGGAGCGCCGGTCTGAAAAACCGGAGGTCGACGGATCGACGCCGTCCCTGACCACCA
>CAZTXD010000069.1:0-17624 GCA_964617995.1 uncultured Acidimicrobiaceae bacterium | reverse complement strand
CTCTCGTGTTCATCATCGAGAACAACCACTACGCCATCTCGGTGCCGGCCTCCGAGCAGGTGGCCGGGAGCCTTTCGAAGCGGGCCGAAGGATACGGGTTCCCCGGGGTCACCATCGACGGCAACGACCCCCTCCTCGTCTACAAGACCGTCAAGGAGGCGGCCGACAGGGCCCGCAACGGCGACGGTCCCAGCCTCATCGAGGCGGAGACCTACCGTTACTACGCCCACACCTCCGACGACGACGACCGCCTCTATCGCAGCCGGGAGGAGGTGGAGACGTGGAAGAAGCGCGACCCGGTGATGGCCATCCGCCAGTACCTGATCGAGCAGCGCCTCCTCAGCGAGGGCGACGAGAGGACGATCGACGAGGAGGTGAACGCCGAGCTGGCGGAGGCGGTGGCCGAGGCGGAGGGAGCCCCGCGTCCCGACGAGCCCTACGCCCGGGTGTACGCCAACCCCATCGTCCCGACGGTTGCGGTGACCCAGCCGGAGCCGGTGCCCGAGGGAGCATCGGTGAACATCATCACCGCCGTGAACAAGGCGCTGCACGAGGTGATGGAGTTCTACGACGACACGGTCGTGTTCGGCGAGGACGTCGCCGGGGAGAAAGGCGGTGTCTTCAAGGCCACCCAGCGTCTCACCGAGGTCTTCGGCGAGGACCGGTGCTTCAACGCCCCCATCGCCGAGTCGATCATCGTCGGGGCGGCAGTGGGCATGGCGGCCAGCGGGTTGCGGGCCATACCCGAGATCCAGTTCGCCGACTACATCCATCCCGCCTTCGACCAGATCGTCTCCGAGGTCGCCCGCATCCACTACCGATCGGACGGGAGGTGGACCTGCCCGATAGTGATCCGTACCCCCTTCGGCGCCGGCATCCACGGAGCCCTCTACCACTCCCAGTCGATCGAGGCCTACTACGCCCATGTCCCGGGCTTGAAGGTCGTGGTTCCCTCGACACCCGCCGACGTCAAGGGGCTGTTGTTCTCGGCCGTGGCAGATCCGGACCCCGTCCTCTTCCTCGAGCCGAAGAAGCTCTATCGGCTGGCGAAGGGGCCCTACCCCGACGGCGAATGGCGCGTTCCGCTGGGTGAGGCCACCATCCGGCGCTCGGGCCGCGACGTCACCATCCTCGCCTACGGGGCCATGGCCCATTTCGCCGTCGAAGCGGGGGATGAGCTCGCCGGGAGCGGGATCGATGCCGAGATCATCGACCTGCGCTCGCTGAAGCCGCTCGACTGGCCCACGATCGAGGCGTCGGTGAAGAAGACCTCGCGGGTGCTGATCGTCCACGAGGACAACGAGTTCGTCGGCTACGGAGCGGAGCTTGCCGCCCAGATCGCCGACAAGACCTTCGAATGGCTGGACGCACCCATCCGCCGCTACGCCCTCGACGACATCCCCGCCATGCCCTACGCCCAGGAGCTGGAGGACGTGACGTACCCCAACACCGAGGGCATCGTCTCCCACGCCACCGAACTCGTCGCCTGGTGACACCACCGAAGGGGATGGGGCGGGTGCTTCTGCCCCGCTGAGAGGCACGTCCTAACCTGAGTGTGATGTCGCTCGCATCCCATCTCTCCCACCTGGTGGGAACCGCCTTCGCCGACCTGGGGCTCGACCCGGCGCTGGGTGAGGTGGTGACCTCCAACCGACCGGAGCTGGCCCAGTTCCAGTGCAACGGGGCTATGGCCGCCGCTGCCGCAGCCGGGCGGCCGCCCCGCGACATCGCCGAGGAGGTGGCCCGGTCGTTGGCGGGAGACGACGACCTGGCCGGGGTGGAGGTGGCCGGACCGGGCTTCATCAACCTGACGGTCACCGATGAGGCCCTCAGCCGCTGGGCGAACGACATGGCCGCCGACGCCCGTCTGGGTGTCCCCACCGTCGGCGAGCCGATGACGGTGGTGGTCGACTATGCCGGTCCCAACGTCGCCAAGGCCATGCACGTGGGGCACCTCCGGGCGACCATCATCGGCGACAGCATCGCCCGTCTCCTCGACTTCCTCGGCCACAAGGTGATCCGCGATCCCCACTTCGGCGACTGGGGGCTGCAGATGGGCCTGGTCATCGCCGAACTGGAGAAACAGCACCCGGACTGGCCCTACTTCGATCCCGACCACAACGGCCCCTACCCCGACAGCTCACCGGTGACGCTGGACGACCTCCAGGCGATATACCCCCAGGCCGACGCCCGGGCGGCCTCCGACAAGGAGTTCGCGGCCCGGGCCCGGGAGGCGACCGTCGATCTCCAGCGCAAGCGACCCGGATACCTGGCGCTGTGGCAGCACATGCGCGCCGTTTCGCTCCACGCCCAGAAGGCGAACTTCTCCGACCTGGGTGTCGACTTCGACATCTGGCACGGGGAATCCGACGTCGCCGACATGCTCGAACCGCTCGTTGACCGACTCCAACAGAGCGGAGCAGCCGAGGACTCCGACGGGGCCGTGATCGTTCGGATCGACGAGCCCGACGACAAACGCGAGTTTCCCCCGCTCATCCTCCGCAGCCGCGCCGGCAGCTACCTCTATTCCGCCACCGACGTGGCCACCGTCTGGTACAGGGCTCAGGAGCTGGGGGCCGACCTGTGCCTGTACGTGGTGGACTCCCGCCAGGCCGACCATTTCATACAGGTCTTCCGGTCAGCCCGCAAGGGTGGGCTGATCGGCGGGATGGCCACCGAGCACATCGGGTTCGGAACCATGAACGGACCGGACGGAAAGCCCTTCAAGACCCGAGCCGGCGGTGTCGTGTCGCTGCGGGACCTGATCGACATGGTCGAGGCAGCGGCCTCCGCCCGCCTCGACGAGGCGCGCATCGCCACCGACTACCCGCCCGAGGAGAGGGCACGCATCGCCCACGCTGTCGGGATCGCCGCCCTCAAATTCGGCGACCTGCATTCCAACCGGCTGTCCGACTACGTCTTCGACCTGCAACGCTTCTCGTCGTTCGAAGGAAAGACCGGACCCTATCTCCAGTATGCCGCGGTCCGTATTCGGTCCCTGCTGCGCAAGGCCGGCAACCGGGAACTCGCCGCCACCGACATACTCGCTCCAGGTCTCGACCCGGAGCGCAACCTGATGCTCCAGCTACTCCGGTTCCCCGAGGTGGTCGCCCGCTCGGCCGTGCTGCGCGCCCCCAATCATCTCGCCGAGTACGCCTACGACCTGTCGGGGGTCTTCAACCGGTTCTACGACTCGTGTCACGTCCTGTCCGAGAGAGACCCCGCCCGCAGGGGAAGCTGGCTGAAGCTCTGCGAGCTGACACTCGATACCCTCGTCCGCTCCCTCGACATGCTGGGCATCGAGGTCCCTGAACGGATGTGAGCCAGATGACGCCCCACGTCCGACCGGCCCAGAAGAAGGACGTCGAGGCGGTCGCAGCCTTCACCACCGCCACCTTCGCCTGGGGAGACTACGTCGCGGACTCGATGACGGATTGGCTGGACGACCCCGACACGAAAGTGGTGGTGGCGTGTGATGACGACGACCGCCCGGTGGCGCTGGCGAGGGTGCGCATGCTGGGGGCGAGGGAAGGATGGATCTCGGCGGCGCGGGTCCATCCCGACCACCGCAGGCGAGGCCTCGCCTCGGTGCTCAACGACTGGTGCGTGGGCTGGATCGCCTCGCGGGGAGGTATGGTCGCCCGCCTTCAGATCGAGACATGGAACGAGCCTGCCTGCCGCCAGGTGGAGGGACTCGGCTACCGGGCCGTGGCCAGGGTCCTCAACGCTCAGCGTCACACATCGACCGGGAAGATGGCTCCGGTCACCAACGGCGGGAAGCGCAAGACCGCCGATGAGCGTCTCGACCGGGCGCCGAGAGGCGAAGCCGAAGGTGCCTTCATCGCCTGGTCGACGGGGGATCTGGCGAAGGCGGCTCACGGTCTGTTCCCCGTGGACCGCTGGGCATGGCGGCGCCTCTCCCCCGACGACATCACGACCGCCTCCACGTGGTTCTGTCCCTCCGGCTGGGTGGTAGCACATGACGAGGCGGACGAGCTCACCGTTCGATGGATGGTCTCTACCCCCGACGACGCCTCCTCCCTGTTACGTGCCACTGTCGACCTGGCCGTGGAAAGGGAGGCCTCGGGCGTGCATGTGGTGGTACCGGCGGTGGACTGGCTGGAGAAGGCGCTCCAGGAGAATGGGTTCGAGCTGGTCGAGTCTCGGGTTTACGAGAAGGCCGTTTGACTCGGTTTTCGGTTGTCAGTTATCGGTTGTCAGTTGTCAGTTCGTCCGGAGAGGGCGGATGGTCCCGACGATCCCGGATCCCGCAGTGCGCAGCCGTGGGGGGTGTGGGGGGAGTACCCCCCACCCGATCAACACAGTCAGATCAGGATCATGGTGGTGACGGCCCAGATGAAGTAGATGAGGGGGATGTCACCGTCGGCGGCCACGGCCATCCCCAGGTAACCGGAACGGGCCGACCAGGCGAGAGGAACCGCCAGCAACGGCACCGCGGTGAGACCCCCCACCCCGACTGCCCTCATGGCCTCGGCCCCCACGAAGAACGGTGCCGGCAACTCCACCAGGAAGCCGTCGATGACGTTGCGAACCATCAAGAAGAGAGCCCCCACCACGACCGCGGCCACAACCCGGGCAATCAGAACCTGCCCTTCGTCGAATCCGGCGAGGCGCCTCCCTCTTCCCAGCGGCCCCTCGGCGGCCACCCCGATGGCGAATCCCCCGACGATGCCGATTACCAGGCCCGATCCCAGCATGGCCCCTGTGGACAGATCGAGTCCGATGCTGACCAGTTCGAACCCGTCCAGGAGCACTGCGAAGGCCAGGCCCAGCAGGGCGCTCCCGAAGACGACGAGGCCCACATCCAGCATCGTTCCGAATGCGCCGAGCGCCAGCGCCAGGATCTGACGTGCGTTGCTAGGCGCGACTTCTGGAGGGGACGTCATCAAGGCTGACACCTTAGAAGGCACGGTCAGGTCAGGTGAGTCTCCGTCGGTCAGACGGTGACCGACCTGGGGGAGTGGGCTTCCTCCCGCAGCGCCTCCAGGTAGAGCTCCACGGGATGGGCCACCCGGTAGAAGTCGGCCAGGTGCTGACGAAGTTGCATCTCGCAGCCGGGATTCGCAGAGGCCACCAGGGTGGTCCCAGTCGCTTCCACCTCGCCGGCCTTGCGGCGCCCCAGTTCGGAGGAGGCATCGGGATGCACCAGCGAGTAGATCCCGGCGGCTCCACAGCACATCCCCGAGGGGTCGACATCCACGATCTCGAACCCGGCGGCGGACAGCACCGTGCGGGGCGCGGCAGTCTCCCGTTGAGCATGTCGCAGGTGGCACGGGTCCTGCACCGCAACGCGGCCCCGGCCGGATTCGAGGCGGGGCAGGGATCCTTCCGCAATGAGATCTGCAACCACCATCGTCACGTCCCGGGACCGGCCCGCCAGCTCGTCACCTCCCGGCGCCCAGTTGCCGTATTCGGACATGTGGGCCGAGCATCCGGCCGCCGTCACGACCACCAGGTCGACTCCAGCCAGGGCAGACACGTTCCGCTCGGCGAGCATGCGGGCGGCGGGGGCAGCCCCGTCGTGGGCCGCGAGGGCCCCGCAGCAGGTCTGTTTGTCGGGCACGACCACTCGATACCCCGCCCTCGTGAGCAGATCGACGGTCGACAGCTGGACCCCGGTGAACCACGGCTCCATGACGCATCCGGCCAGCACGGCGGCGGTTCCCCGGTCGCCCGGACCCGTGATGGTCCCCCGCGTCCCGTCGCTCCTGCGCAGGTCCCTCAGGCCATTCAGCGGTCGGGCCAGCTTGCGAGGCAGCAGACGGGTCAGATGGAACGAGCGGAGCAGGCGTATCCCGACGGTGAGCAGTCGCATCAACGTCCGATTGGGCAGGACCCGTCCCAGCAGGAAATGGCGCAGGCGTCGTGTCCGGTCGGGCAGCTGCACCGACACCTCCGCCCGTGCCCCCTCCATGGCCCGGCCGAACGGCACCAGTCCGGGACAGACGACCTCGCATGCCCGGCACTGGAGACAGAACCCCATGATGTCGGCGAAGCTCGCATCCACCTCGAGCTCTCCCGACGCCACCGCGCTCATCGCCATGAGGCGCCCCCGGGGAGAGGCGGTGTCGAGTCCCGTCAGGCGATAGGTGGGGCAATGGGGGAGGCACAGCCCGCACTGGACACACGCCGCCAGTTCGCTGGACGTGGGATGAAGATCCGTCACCCAGCCCATCAGATGCCCCCCGGGAGCCGGCCCGGCTCCAGGACACGAGCCGGATCGAAGGCAGCCACGACCCGCCGCTGCAGATCCAGACCGGCGGGAGGCGTCCCCCACGGATCGGCCCGGGTGTGGCCCCGGAGACGCACGACGATGCCTCCCTCCGCTTCCGCCCACGTGCGCAGGTCATCCACCTCGAACGCCTCGTCCACCTCGAAGCTGACCTCGCCCACTCCGTGCTGGGCGATGAACCTCACATCCTGCGGCAGGTGGCTCAACGCCGCGGCCAAGAGGCCGGGGCGAACCCGCAACGACCACACCACCGGCCCCTCCAGGACATCGGGATAGGCGAGCCCCGGCGCCGACTCGCCTCCGAGGCGGCGCGTCAGGTCCTCCACCTCGGCCGCCGTGCCTGCCAGCAGCACCAACACGTCTTGTTCGGTCTGGATGAGGGCGAGCGGACGATGGACGGCTTCCGGCGGCGGGAGCTCCGCCAGCTTCACCGTCGCCTTCGCCTCGGTGAGCGGCCACAGCTTCAAGCACACCGAGGTGATGACACCGAGAGCCGCGAACGAACCCGTGTACAGCCGGGGCAGGTCGTAGCCAGTCACGTTCTTGACCACCCGCCCGCCACCCTTGACTACCCGCCCGTCTCCCGTGACCGCCGACACCTCCAGAACCCGGTCTCGGGTGGGCCCGTACCGTAGACGGCGATACCCGGACGTGGCGGTGGCGACCGCCCCTCCGACTGTTGCGGATCCGGGTTGCTCGGCCAGCACCGCCGACTGACCCCGGGCCGCCAGCTCCGCCTCGAGGTCGGCCACCCGGGTACCGGCTCCCACCACGACGGTGAGGTCGTCTGGTTCCCAGTCGACTATGCCGGCCAGGGCCGACACCGACACCACCGAGTCGGTGGAGGGCTGGTAGCCGATGTCGCGGTGGCTACCGCCGCCCCAGACCGATACCGGTGTACGTTCCTCCGTGGCCGTGCGGAGCAGATCGGCCAGCTCCTCCACGGAGACGGGTTTTGCCGCCCGGACGGTGGAGGTGTGAGCGTCGTCGCCGCTCAAACCCAGGCTCCCTCCGGGACTGGCCGGCCGCCCCCCAGATCGAAGCAGCGCGACCCCGCCGGCAGCACCTTGGCCGGATTGAAGAGATCGTCGGGATCGAAGCACTCTTTGAGACGGGCCTGCGCATCCAGGTCCTCGGTGGTGAACATCATCGGCATCAGGTCCCGTTTCTCCAGGCCGATGCCGTGCTCACCCGACAGCACGCCCCCATTGCGGACACACAGCGCCACCATCTCCTCGGCCGCGGCATGGACCCTCTGCACCTCGTCGGGATCATCGGTGTCGTAGGCGATGAGGGGGTGGAGGTTCCCGTCGCCGGCGTGGAAGACGTTCATCATCACCAGGTCGTGACGTTCCGCTATCTCATAGACGGCCGACATCGTCTCCACGAGCCGGGTGCGGGGAACCACCGTGTCGTGGAGGTAATAGTCGGGAGCGGCCTGGGCGACGGCCCCGAACGCCGACTTCCGCCCCTTCCACAGCAGGGCTCGCTCCTCCTCGTCGGCGGCCGTCTGGATGCTCCGGGCCCGGCACCCGTTGGCGACCCGTCGTATCACCTCGGCCTCGGCTTCGACCGCCGCCGGCTCCCCCACCACCTCGGCGAGGAGGAGGGCGGCGGCGTCGACGGGGAGGCCGGCATGGAGCCAGTTCTCCACGGCGACTGCCATTCTCTGGTCCATCATCTCCAGCGCCGCCGGGACCACTCCGGCTGCGATGACACCCGACACCGTGGCCGCGGCGTCTTCGACCGTGTCGAACGCCAGCAGCAGGGTCCTGACGTCGGGAGGGTTCGGCGTGAGCCTCACCAACACCCTCGTCACCAGCCCCAGGGTTCCCTCGGAGCCGACCATCACCCCCCGCAGGTCGAGGCCGATGGGGTCGGGAGCCGCCGCGCCCAGGGTCAGCACCTGTCCGTCGCCGAGCACCACCTCGACGGCCAGTACGTGGGCTACGGTGGTCCCCTCGGCGAGGCAGTGGGGACCACCGGAGTTGTTGGCCACGTTGCCGCCTATGGTGCACACCGCCTGCGAGGAGGGATCGGGAGCGAAATGGAGTCCCAGCGGGGCGGTGGCGGCCGACAGGTCGAGGTTGATCGCGCCTGGACCGACCCAGGCGGTGCGGTCTTCGGAGCTGACCTCATCGATGCTGTCCATGAGCTTGGTGGATACGACCACTCCCCCTTCGCTGGGAACGGCCCCGGCGGCGAGGCCCGTGCCGGCGCCCCGGGCGACGATCGGAACTCCATGCCGGGCGGCGATTCCGACCACCCCAACGACCTCCTCGGTCGAGCGTGGGAAGGCAACAACGGTGGCGCTCCCCCGGGCTGCCCCGGCGTCCTTGGAGTAGAGATGGAGGGCGAAACGGTCGGCTGTGACCCTTTCGCTTCCGAGCAGGGTTTCCAGATCGGCGATCAAGCCCATGCTTGGGATCATAAGACGACGGGCACGACACCGGGATCGGAGAACGGCTCACTGCCCTAGCATGTCCGCCGATGACCAGCCCCGAACCGACCTCCGACCAGCAGACCTGGCGGGTGCTCGCCCACGCCTCGGCTCTGATCCAGTTCATAGGGATTCCGTCCTTCGTGGGTCCGCTCGTGGTGTGGCTGATCCGACGTGAGGACCCGGTGGTGGCACCCCACGCCCGAGCGGCGCTCAACTTCCAGCTGTCACTGATCATCTACTTCGTGGTGGGGTCGGTCGTCGCCGTCGTCGCTGCGGTCACCATCGTGATGGTGCTGCTGGCCGTTCTCATCCTCATGTTCCTCGTGGTTCTTGTCGTGGCCGAGGTGATCTTCGCCATCCTGGCGTCGGTGGCGGCCTCCCGGGGAGAGCTGTACACGTACCCGCTGAGCCTCGAGCTGATCAAGGCGTGACGGCTCCGGGGATGTCGCGCCTCGTCGTGGCCCTGATGCTGTTCGTGGTCGCCTGCGACGGATCAAACGCCGATCCGTCCCCGACGGGAGACGCAGCGGATACCACGGGGACGACTTTGGCCGGCGCCGCCACGACCACGACCGCACCCACGACCGAACCACCCGCGCCGCTAGAGGGTCTGGCCCTGGAGACGATCGCCGAGGACCTGGGTCAGCCCACGGTGGTCGCCTCCGCTCCAGGGGACGACCGACTGTTCGTGGCCGAGCGGATTGGCCGCATCCGGGTGATCGAGGACGGGAACCTGGTCGAGACCTCCTACCTCAATCTGGCGGACCGGGTCCAGTCGAACGGCATAGAGCAAGGACTCCTGGGTCTGACGTTCCATCCCACCGACGAGACGAGACTGTTCGTGTACTACACGGGAACCGAGGGCCGGCGCACCCTGTCGGAGTTCACGATCGAGGGAGGCATCCCTGATCCCGACTCCGAGATCGAGCTGTTCTCTCACCCCCAGCCCCCCGATTCGGTCGACATCCGCCACTACGGCGGACATCTCATGTTCGGGCCCGAGGGCTATCTCTACGTCTCGCTGGGCGACGGGGCCGACGCCCGGGGTCAGGGCCAGGACCCCTCCACGGTCTTCGGGACCATCGTGCGCCTCGACGTCGACTCGGGTCGCCCGTACGGGATCCCTGCCGACAACCCGTTCGTGGATGGTGGCGGGGCTCCCGAGGTGTGGGTGTACGGTCTCCGCAATCCCTGGCGTTTCAGCATCGACTTCGAGGAGAACCTGGTCTACATAGCGGACGTGGGTCAGGAGGACTGGGAAGAGGTGAACGTCCTCTCCCTCGACGAGGGCGGCGCCAACATGGGATGGCCATCGACCGAGGGGAACCACTGCTTCCTGGATCCCGACTGCGACCTCGACGAGTTCGTCGGACCGGTGCTGGAATACGGTCACGACGAGGGCTGCTCGATAACCGGCGGCCACGTGTACCGGGGCGGGGCCATTCCCGAGCTGGTGGGCCACTACTTCTACGGGGACTGGTGTGAGGGCTGGGTGCGCAGCTTCCGTTACGCCGACGGCTCCGTCACCGAGGAGCAGGACTGGTCCGAGGACCTGAACGGAGCGGGCCAGGTCAACGCCTTCGGGTTGGGTCCGGACGGCGAGCTGTACATCGCCAACTTCGAGGGTCAGGTCCTCCAGATAGTGCCGGTGCGCTGAGCCGATCGCCGCCGCCACGCCGCCACGAGTGTGCATGCACCGGTCGGTGAGGATGGTGGTTGCACGCTCATCCTGACCAGCGGAGAGAGCTCAGGGTCTTCCCCATCCGCCGCCTCCGGGTGTGAGGATCAGCAGCCGGTCGCCTCGCCTCACCGTAAAGGTCGTCTTACCGGCCAGCCTCTCCCGGGTCCCGTCGGCCCGCGTCAACCAGTCCTCGCCGAGTGCCCCCGGCTCTCCCCCCACCAGACCCCAGGGGGCATGGCGACGGCGCTCGCCCATGAGGGAGACGGTGGCGTCCTCGTCGAAGGCGAGCTCCCTCTCGATCCCGTCCCCTCCCCGGAACTCCCCGGCGCCGCCGCTGCCCCGGCGCAGGGTGGTGCGCAACACCCGGATCGGATAGTGGGTCTCTATCGACTCCCGGGGTGTGTTCTTGGTGTTGGTCATGCCGGTCTGGATCCCCGACTGGCCGTCTCGTCCCGGCCGTGCCCCCTGGCCGCCTGCGACCGTCTCGTAGTAGGCGAAGCGGTCGTTGCCGACGAGGCAGTTGTTCATCGTTCCCTGGGAGGCAGCCGGGACCCGCCGGGGAGCCGCCTGCGCCAGGGCACCCAGGACGACATCGGCGATGCGTTGACTCGTCTCCACATTCCCGGCCGCCACCGCCGCCGGAGACAGAGCAGCCACCAGCGAACCCTCTTCCGCGATCAGGTCGAGCATCCGGTAGCAGCCACCGTTGGCGGGAATCGTGGGGTCGGTGGCGACCCTGACGGCGTAATAGAGGCACGACCGGGTGACGGCGACGGGGGCATTGAAATTGGCCGGGATCTGAGGATGGGTGCCGGAGAAGTCCGCCACCAGAAACTCGCCGTCGATCCGGACCTCCACCCGGATCGGCACGTCGACATCGTCCCATTCCATCACGTCGTCGAAGGCGTAGCGGCCGTCGGGCAGCTCGCCTATGGCGGCCCGCATTCGCCGTTCGCCGTAGTCCAGCAGCTCCGTCGAGACCGTCACGAAACGATCCTTCCCTTCGCTTGCGATCATCTCCTCGAGCCGCCGGGCTGCCAGCTCGTTGGCCCCGACCTGGGCGGCGAGATCGCCGGCCCGTTCCGCCGGTGTGCGGGTGGCGGCCAGCAGCGGCTCGACGAACTCGGGCAGCCACCGGCCCTGGCGAGCACACACCATGGGTGGGATGACATGGCCCTCCTGTTGGAGCCGCTCGGCATGAGCGGGCATGGAGCCGGGGGCCTCCCCTCCCACGTCGGCGTGATGGGCCCGGTTACCGACCCAGCCCACGTGGTCGCCATCGACGAACACGGGACGCACCAGCGTCAGGTCGTTGAGATGGGTGCCACCGGCAAAAGGGTCGTTGACGGCGTACTGGAGCCCAGGGGTGGGATCGAAACGCTCCAGCACCGCCGCCACCGAGGCGGGCATCGCCCCCAGGTGGACCGGGATGTGCTCGGCCTGGGCCAGCATCTCACCGGCGGGAGTGAACAGAGCCGCCGAACAGTCCGCCCGCTCCTTGATGTTGGGCGAGAACGACGTTCGTCTCAGGACCGCTCCCATCTCGTCGGCGACGGAGGCGAGCTGGTTGCGGGCCACCTCGAGGCCGACGGGATCGACGGTCACCACGTCACCTCGAACGTCCCGTCGGAGGCAACCACGCCGGTCTCCCCAGCCGACAGCACGGTGGTGCCGACCTCCTCCTCGATCACCGCCGGACCTCGCACCTCGGCCCCGGCGGGTAGGTCAGGTCGCCACCACACCTCTGCCTCTGCCTCCCTCCCATCGGTGATGACGCGGCGGGTCTGCGACCGAGGGAGCGGCCCCGACGTCGAGCGGGGCAGGTCGCCCCAGCCGAGCAGCGCCTCGCCCTCGGTCACGGCACGCAGGGTCACGACTTCGACCGGGTCGGATTCGCGTGCGAACCCGTTCAGTTCGGCGTGGAGGCGGTGGAAGGCGGTCGCCGCCTCGTCGTGGGTCACCCCTCGAGCGACGGGCACCGGGATCTCATGGGATTGGCCCAGGTAGCGCATGTCGACTCTCCGCCCCACCGAGACGGGCCGACGGCCGAAGGTGGCCCGATAATCGGCGCTCACCCGTTCGACCAGAGCCTCCAGGTCATCGCCGAACCCTCCCTCGGTGGTGGGTACGACGCTGCGAGCGGCGTCCAGACGCGGTGGAGCCATGAGGAGTCCCAGGGCCGAGAACACGCCGGCATAGGGAGGGATCGCCACACGCTCCATGTCCAGACGCCGGGCCAGAGCCGTGGCGTGGAGGCCACCCGCCCCTCCGTAGGCAACGAGGGTGGCCCGGCGTGGATCGGCTCCCTGCTCGACGGAGACCGTCCGGATCGCCCGTTCCATGTGGGCCTCCACCACTTCGAGGATCCCCGCCGCCACCGTCGAGATGTCGAGATCCAGGTCCGACCCGAGACGGGCGAGAACGGCGTCGGCCGCCTCCGGCCGGAGCGGGAGCGAGCCTCCCAGTAGCGCCCGGGAGTCGATCCGGCCCAGCGCCAGGTGGGCGTCGGTGACCGTGGCCCGTTTCCCTCCCCGGCCATAGCAGGCCGGACCGGGTTCGGCTCCGGCGCTGCGGGGACCCACCCGCAGCGAACCGCCGGCGTCGATCCAGGCGATCGACCCGCCGCCGGCCCCGACCGTGTGGACACCCACCGAGGGCATCCGGCACACATGACCGGCGACATGCCGCTCGTAGGCGATCTCGGCTCTTCCGCCTTCGATGCGGCAGACATCGGTGGACGTCCCTCCCATGTCGAAGGCAACGACGCGCTCGTAGCCCCGGCTCTCGCCCAGTCGGGTGGCTGCGATCACTCCCCCCGCCGGGCCCGACACCAGCAGGGCGGCAGCCAGCGATGCGGCGTCACCGGCTTCCATGAGCCCCCCGGACGACCGCATCACCTGGACCCGGTCCGCCAGCATTTCGGCGCGGGAGGAGAGGCGTCCCAGGTATCCCGCCACCAGGGGAGCAAGGTAAGCATTGAGGGTCGTCGTCGAGGTCCTCTCGAACTCACGGAACTCACCCACGACGGCATGTGAAACACTCACCGGGATACCGAGAGGTTCGAGAGCGCGGGCTATCTCGGCCTCGGGCCGCCCGTCCAGATAGGAATACGCCAGGGAGACCGCCACGGACCCTGGCCGGCGCTCGACGACCCGTCGGGCCACCTCCGCGGGATCGGTGGTCCCCCAGCGGTCGTCCCGGGAGACGAGCGGGTGGGCACGGTCGTCGAAGCTGTCGTAGAGGGAGGGGCGATCCTGGCGGCCGATCTCGATCACGTCCTCGAAGCCGGGATCCGTGACGAGCACCGTCTCGGACCCTTTCCGTTCCAGGAGGGCGTTGGTGGCCACCGTGGACCCGTGGAGGAGACCGGCCGCCCGCCGGCCGCCCGTCAGCGTCTCGGCTCCTTCCATCACGCCGTCACTCTGATCGGAGGTGGTCGGCACCTTCACCACCCGGATCCGCTGCGGCGTCCATGCCACACAGTCGGTGAACGTTCCGCCGACGTCGACGGCGACGACCAGTTCGTCGGGTGATGTCATGAGGGCAGGATCGTACGCTCCGGCCGTGGCCGGGTCGATCCACTACGCTGGCGCCGGATGCCCGTAGTTGTCGAGCCCACACCCAATCCGAACGCCATGAAGTTCACCGTCGGCAGTCCGGTCGGCGGCCCCGCCACCTTCGCGGCCGGCGCCCCGGCCGACGACCCTGCCGCCGCCGACCTCCTGGCCATCGACGGAGTCGCCAGCGTCTTCCTCACCGCCGACTTCGTGACGGTCACCAAGTCCGCCGACGCGGACTGGGACTCGATCACCCCGAGAGCCCGCCGGGTCCTGGAAGCCCGCTTCACCTAAGGGCGGTCTATATCGGTCTCCAGACGGGTGACCGCGGCTGCGGCCAGCCGCTGGAGTCCCGGGGCCGCCCCGGGGGGTAGAGCGACCAGGTCGAACCAGGCGGCGTCGAGCGATTCGTCGTTGACGACCGGTCGGCCCTCGGGGATCACTGCCAGCATCTGAACGTCGAGGTGCCAGTCCCCGACGCCGCAGGGGGCGGGATGCCGGGACAGCAGCAGCGGGACCGGATCCATCTCCCCCGCCAGTCCTGTCTCTTCGGCCAGCTCACGCGAGGCAGCGGCCGCCACCGAATGGTCACCGGGCTCGAAATGCCCTCCCGGCTGTACCCACAGGCCGAGCCGGCGGTGGAGCACCAGCAGAACCCTGGCGCCGTCGGCTCTGGTTGGAAGGGCCGAAGCGGTGAAGTGAGCCGGTTCACCGCTTCGCACGAGCAGCTCCGGCCGGGTGGCCAGACACCTCCACGTGGTGCGGGCGAGCCTCTCCTCGGCGTCCTGCGGTGTCCACGAGTCGATCGTTTCCCTCAGATCGGCGGTCAGGGCGGCATGCACGACGGGGATCGTAGGCCCGGTCAACCTCCGTCCTCGACCCACTCCCGGACGGTCCAGGTGAGGCCGGCGTCGTCGGTCCACTGCAGCTCGACGGACCAGCGGCCTTCCACCTGGGCGGCGCCGGTGATCGTGCCGTCTTCCACCGACGAGGCGACGCGGTCGGGGACGTCCCCCTCCGGGGCCGGTAGGGACACATCCAGGGTCGGCGCCTGGGCCGGGGTGGGACCGTGGATGACGACCCAATGGTCGTCGATCAGCTCGGTCGTGACCCGCCACGCCTCGGCCGGGAGCCTCTGATAGGCGTCGTCACCGGAAGCGGCCAGGCGACGTATCAGAACGGTCACGTCGATCGTCGTCGCGCCCAGCCAAGTCAGCTCCCCGGCCCGCGCCCAGTCCACGAAGGATCTGCCCCCGTCTCCGTCTTCCCGGGTGAAGTGGTCGACGACGAACCACTCTGCCACGGCGGCGGCCCCGGCCTCGAGGGAGTCTCCGGGAAGGGCCATGAGGTCGGCTTCGGACAGGACGGAGGCCTGGTTCGGTGCGGCGGTGGGCTCCGGGGCAGGCGCCTCGTGGACGTCTGAGGCGACAGGGATGGTGGCGGTGGGAGCTTGGGTCACGGCCGGAGACGTGACTGGCGACGGAGCCATTCCCCGCCCGATCGAGATCCCCACCGCGCCGAGGACCACCACCATCGCCACCAGATAGGCGAGCCAGCGGTGGTCGGGCCCACTTTTCTCGAGCGCCTCCCAGGGGATCCGCTCGAACACCTCGACATCGTGCTCTTCCCGGGGTTCTTCCACGGCCCGAACGTACGACCCGTCCGGTCCCGGTTCAAGGGGGTCGACGGCAGGAGACCAGAAGCTCATGGAACGTACGGGTTGTAACTATCGTTGTCCATCCATGACTCTCAACCCAGATCCCAAACCAGGCCGCTGGATCCTGCCCCTCGTTGTCCTGGGAATGGTGGCGTTCACTTACTTTTTCGTACGGGCGTTGCCGACCGGGACCGCCGAGGACGACACCACCGTCACGACCGTGGCCGCCACCGACACCACCCTCCCCGGCGACAACGGGGGAGACCCCACCACGGATCCCACCCCCGGCAACGGCGAATCGGGGAACCCTGTCGACGTCTACCTGAACGGAGTCACCGCCATCCTCCAGTCGATGGATGGTCTCCAGCAGGAGATGGCAGCCGTCAACGGCGGGTTCGACGCCGACCCGCGTGAGGTGGAGTACTCCGACGCAGTGGACCGGCTGAGGGCACTTGCGGACCAGGCCGAAGACCTGGTCGCCGAACTGGACGCGCTCACGGCCCCTGAACCCCTGAGCACGAACCACGAGACGATACGCACTGCCGTCACGACCGCGGCTGCCGCGGCGGACGAGGCTCTCGCCGGGTTGCAGTCGACCGACGACGGCTCCCAGCGACGGGACGCAGTGGAGGCGTTCGATTCGGCAGTGGCCGATCTACGCACGGCCGTCGACAACGCCCGGTCGGCCGCGGGCCTCTCCTCAGCACCCACCACCGACACCACAGAGGCCAACGACAACGAGGACGGTTGATGGGGGTCAGGATCGCGCCGGTCTCACCCGAACGGGCCGGCGACTTCCTCACAGCCATGGGGGGCTCGTTCGGGTTCGATCCCGAACCCGACGGCATCGAGCGGTTCTCGTCTCTGTTCGAATTCGACCGGAGCCGGGCCGCTTACGACGGCGATCAGATAGTCGGGACGTCGGGAGCGTTCTCCCTCGACATGACGGTCCCGGGCGCCACCATGGCATGTGCCGGAACGACGGTGGTGTCCGTCCTCCCGACGCACCGCCGCCGCGGGATCCTCCGGATGATGATCGACGCCCACCTCGAGGACGTCCGCCACCGTGAGGAGCCGATCGCAGGATTGTGGGCGTCGGACTCGGCCATCTACGGGAGGTTCGGCTACGGCTGCGCGGCCCTGGGTGCCCGATTGGAGATACCCCGCGACCACAGCCGGTTCCATAGACTCGCACCGCGCCCGGCACCGGTGAAGCTGGTGGACGCCTCCGAGGCCCGAACGCTCCTCCCTCCCTACTACGACCGGGTGCGGCGCCGGATTCCGGGGCTCTACGGACGCTCGGAGAAATGGTGGGAGCTTCGTCGCTTCCGGGACGAGAAGTCCGACCGGGGAGGCGCCACCGCCTACCGCTACGGCGTGACCGAAGAAGGCGGAGAGGTGACCGGTTACGTCCAGTACCGCTTCAAGGAAGACTGGCCCGAGGGCCACGGCGAGGGCGAGGTCAGGATCAGGGAGCTGCTGGGAAGCGACCCGGAGTCATGGTCCGGGTTGTGGCGCTTCCTGCTGGATCACGACCTGACCGCCCGGGTGGTCGCCTCGGAGCGGTCGGTGGAGGATCCGGTGCTGGAGATGCTGGAGGGCCGGCGCCGGGCGGCGATGAAGGTGACCGACTCCCTGTGGATCCGGGTGATGAACCCGAAAGCCGCTCTGGAGGGCCGGTCCTACTCGGCGCCGGTGTCGACGGTTCTCGGGCTCCACGACCCGCTCGACGCCTCTGTCACGAGATGGCGTGTCGACCTCTCCCCCGACGGCTCGGAGGTGACCGAGACGAGCGAAGAGCCGGAAGTCTCATTGGACCTCGAGGACCTGGGGGCGTGTTTCATGGGATGGTCCCGGTTCCGTTCACTCTCCCGAACCGGGCGTGTCGAAGGCGACCCCCAAACCCTCGCCGCCCTCGATCGGGCCTTCGGCTGGTCCCCTCTCCCCTGGTGCTCTGAGGTCTTCTGACCCTCGAGCACCGACCACCCCACCCGTTTTCGCGCATCGAATGCGCGCTATAGCGCGCATTCGAT
>CAZTXD010000068.1:0-17910 GCA_964617995.1 uncultured Acidimicrobiaceae bacterium | reverse complement strand
GAGCCGGAGAGGGGATTCGAACCCCTGGCCTAACGCTTACGAGGCGTTTGCTCTACCCCTGAGCTACTCCGGCGGAGGCCCGAATGGTAGCTATGGGCGGGGAGTGGTCCCATTCGATGACCGGACCGGGCAGCGGCAGACGAGGCGAGGAACCGCTTCCTGATCTACGACCGCTCCAGCCCGGCGGGAATCGCCGCGGGAGAGAGAATCCGGTCGACGAGACCGTACTCAACCGCTTGCTCGGCCGTCATCCACCGATCCCTGTCGGTGTCGGCCCGCACTCGCTCGATGTCCTGGCCGGTGTGGTTGGCGAGGATCTCGTTGGCCATCTCCCGTTGCCGGAGGATCTCGGCGGCGTGGATCTCGATGTCGGAGGCCTGTCCGCCGACACCCGACACGTGGGGCTGGTGGATCATCACCCGCCCGTGAGGCAGGATCGCCCGGGCGTCGTCAGCTCCCCCGGCCAGGATGAGGGCCGCGGCCGAGGCGGCCATCCCGATGCATATCGTCTCCACCCCGGGACGCACGTGCTGCATGGCGTCATAGATGGAGAACATGGAGTCCATCGACCCTCCCGGCGAGTTGATGTACAGCGATATGGGCTTGTCGGGATCTTCCGACTCGAGGTGCAGGAGCTGGGCGACGATCAGGTTGGAGACCTCGTCGTCCACGGGTCTGCCCAGGAAGACGACACGATGTCCCAGCAAGCGGGAGTAGATGTCGAAGGCCCGCTCTCCGCGGGAGGTTTGCTCGATGACGGTGGGAACGATCATTGCCTCTCCTTCCTATATGTGCAACTCGCTGGTTGCACTGCGGATGAGGCTAACACATCTTGCAACTGCTAAGTTGCAGTAGATGGACACCAAGCCCGAGGTCGAGCGCAGCGTGGAGGTCGACATACCACCCGAAGAGGTGTGGGAGAGGATCGTCGACGGAGACCTGGCCGAGGAGTGGATGGGGGTGAAGATCGATCCCCGGCCGGGCGGCGACGTGACCGTCCCCGACCGGGAGATGATCGGCACCGTGGAGGAGGTGGAGCCGGACAGGTCCATAACGTGGAGCTGGCGCCCCGTGGACGGCGACCCGTCCCAGGTGACCATCACGCTGGAGCCCTCCGGTTCCGGCACCCGCGTGACGGTGATCGAGCGGCTGCTCGACTATCGGATCAGCGGTGCGCCTCCGACGTATCTCTCCCGGGCGGCGTGAAAGACCCACAGCCCCTGTTCGCCGCCCTGGCCGACCCCACGCGGCGCCGTCTGTTCGAGCGGCTCAGCTCCCAGGGTCCCTCCTCGGCCTCCCGGCTGGCGCGTGACCTGCCCATCTCCCGCCAGGCCGTCGCCAAGCACCTGGCGGCCCTCGACGAGGCCGGGCTGGTGGAGAGGAAGGCGGTGGGCCGGGAGGTCCATTTCGCGGCCCGTCTCGACGCCCTCGACGACGTCACCGCCTGGGCGGAGAGGGTGGGAGCCGATTGGGAAACCCGCCTCGCCCGCCTCCGCCGCACCCTCGACTGAGTTTTTTATCAGCGAAACGGTGTGCCTAATGCACCGATTGGTAGGTGAGAAAATGTGACAGCTCCGCCTTCAGGAGCGAGTTCGAGGGCCGATCCAGGGCGAAATTGGTACTTCGGCCTCGTTTTCTCCCCTACCAAACGTGGTGCTGGACGTACCGTTTCACTGATAAAAACGCCCGTTCGGGAGGGTAGGGGTACCCTGGCGGCGAGCGCCGGAAGGACCTGTATCGGATTACGGACGAGCCGCATCATCTGCGTCCTGGTCGTCGGGTGTCTGGCGATCACACCCGTTGCCTCTGCCCAGGAGGACGACGCCGATGATCCGCCGACGGTGCGTATGGCCCGCGCCACCTGGGACACGGGGTGGTTCCAGGCAGAGGTCTACCGACTCCTGATCCAGCGGCTCGGCTTTCGAGTCGAAGGCCCGACAACGATGGAGAACCAGGAGTTCTACGACGCCGTGGCCGCCGGGGAGGTCGACCTGTGGGTCAACGGCTGGTTTCCTCTCCACGACGCCCACTTGGACGGCGTCGAGGGCGTCGAGAGCGTCGGCGTGCAGGTCGACGACGGCGCCCTCCAGGGATACTTCATCGACGGGGCCACGGCCGGGGAGCATGGGATCACCAATCTCGGTGACCTGGCCGACCCCGAAGTCGCCCGCCTCTTCGACCGCGACGGAGACGGACGCGCCGAGCTGATCGGCTGCAACGTCGAATGGGCATGCGCCCCCGTCATCGACCATCACCTGGCCGAGTACGAGCTGGACTCCCTGGTAGAGCACGTTCAGGGGGACTACTCGCCACTGATCGCCGAGACCATCGAGCTGCACACCGTCGGCCAGCCCGTTCTCTTCTACACGTTCACCCCCAACTGGACGGTGGGGGAGCTGGTTCCAGGGCGGGACGTCGTTTGGCTGGAGACCCCGTATCCGGCGCTGCCTCCCGGCCAGGAGGAATCCGAGGAGCGAACCAGCGTCGCCGACATCCCCGGATGTGCGGCCAACCCGTGTCAAACAGGCTGGCCTCCCAACGACATCAGGGTCGTGGCCAACAGCTCGTTCCTGGATGACCACCCGACGCTGAGGACACTGCTCGAGCAGGTTGCCATCCCCCTCGAGGACATCCTCGATCAGAACGCCCGCATGGTGGATGGGGAAGGCGACATCGGCGACATTCGACGCCACGCCGCCGAGTGGGTCGCCGCCAATCAAGGAACGGTGTCGGACTGGATCCGGACGGCAGACCCGGCCGCGGTCCCCTTCACCGGTGGGGATCCCGACGCCGCCGCCGGAGGAGGAACCCTGCGGGTAGCGGCCCGCGCCCTTCCTCCCTTCGTGATCTACGACAACCGCAGCTACGAGGGTTTCGAGATCGAACTGACTCGGCTGCTGGCGGCCCGTATGGGACTCGAGTCGGAGGTCTACGCGGTGGACACCGTCGCCAAGCAGATCGACGACGTGTCCCGGGGGGCCGCCGACATCGCCGTCGGCGGGGTGGTCATCACCCGAAACCGGGAGGAGCTGATCGACTTCTCCCTTCCGGTGCTCGACACCGGCCTCACCATCCTCGTCCCCAGCCGATCGGAGACCCGTCTGCTCGGACAGATCGCCAGCTTCGTCCGCACGCTGCTCGGCTCCGACCTTCCCTGGCTGCTGGCAGTGTTCGCGGTGGCGATCCTCCTGGCGGCTCACCTCATCTGGTGGTTCGAGCGACAACACAACCCCGACTTCGCCGAGCCGTACGGAAGAGGGATCTGGGACTCGCTCTACTGGTCGGTGGTGACGATGAGCACCGTCGGCTACGGCGACAAGGTCGCCCGGGGCAACGTGGGAAGGGTGTTCGCGCTGCTGTGGATAGCGACCGGCACGCTGGTGTTCGCATCCTTCACCGCCGCAATCGCCTCGGCCCTGGCGGTCGACGAGCTACGTCGTGACATCGCCGGGCCCACCGACCTGCCCGGCAACCGGGTGGCAACCGTGACCGGCTCGCCCGGCCAGGCCTATCTGACCTCGCTGGGAATGAGCCCGGTGCTGATCGACGAGATCGACGAGGGGTACGACCTGGTGGCAGACGGCGATGTCGACGCCCTGGTCTTCGACGCCCCCGTCCTCCGCTTCCACGCCACCCGCCGCGGCCAGGGCACAGTCGACACCGTGGGGCCCGACTTCGACGACGTCCAGTACGGGATCGCCATCTCCGAAAACGACCCCGAGCTGCGCGAGGGCATCAACCGAGCACTGCTGGAGCTGATCGAGAGCGGTGTCTACGAGCAGCTCCGTGAGAAGTGGTTCGGTACCCGACGCTGACCGGGCTCAACCTCCCCGAGCAGCCTCCAGCCAGCCGTCGACCTGATCCCGGTTGGCCTCGATCCAGGTGGCGGCGTCCTGCCGTATCTGCTCGTCGGAGTACTCGGAGGCAGCCGCCATCCTCGCGTTCTGCTCGGCGATGTCGTCGAGCGGGATGGTCACCAGCTCCAGCAACCTCCGTATGGGAGGGTTGTCGTCGAGGAAGTCCGAGTTGGCCACCGCCCGGATGTCGTTGACGGGCCATCCGAGGTCACAGCTGTCTCCGACCACACAACCGGCGAGACCCGACACCGAGGTCTGGCCCTCGTCATCGGGAAGGGCCGGCGATTCCAGCCAGACTACGTCTTCCCCGGGGACGAGCACGTCGATCGTCCAGTTGGGTGTCCAGGTGTAGAAGAGCACCGGCTCACCTGCCTCCACCCTCTGACGCACGCCGTCGATGAGGTTCCCGTACTCGCCCACCACCTGGCGCACGTTGGGGCCCCAGTCGAGCTCTTCGATGTGCTCGGTGATGACGAGGTTGCATCCCCATCCCTCGTTGCAGCCCTGGAGGTCGGCGACGCCGTCGCCGTCCTGGTCGAACAGCGCGGCCACCGACGGATCGGCCAGGTCGCTCATCGACGTGATCCCCGCCTCGTCGGCGGTGGCCTTGTCGATCAGGTATCCCTGGATCGCTCCCGCCTCCACCTGGAACCCGATGGGCTCGATCGGCTCCGAGACCGTCTGACCGCTGAACAGAGTGCGATCGAGATAGATCTCATGAAGCGGGAACCAGCCGTTGGCCCACATGTCGACCTCGCCCCGGGCAAGAGCGGGGTAGAAGCCGTTGGCGTCACGGGTCACGGCGGCGGGGTCAGACACGGTGTAGCCCAGCTCTCTCAGCAGCTCGGCATAGATCGCCGCCTGCATGAACCCGGTGTCCCAGGTGGCCCTGGCTATCGTGACCGACCCTCCCGTGGTCCCGTCTCCCGAGGCCGGGCCTCCGCCGGCTCCGTCTCCTTCTGCGAGGCTGCCGCAGGCGGCGACCACGAGAACCATGGCCGCAACCAGCGCCGTCCGTCTCAGCATGCTTCGCTTCATACGTCTCACCCTTCCGGAGCGGGTCGTTCTTCGCCAGTCGGCTCTTCGGCGCCAACGGCGACCTGTTCGAGGAGCGCTTCGTGCTGGGAACGGAACAGGGCCGCGTCGTAGTGCCCTTCGAGTAGGTCCAGCTCCTCGTGGAAGGCCTTGTACAGGCTCCAGCACATGATGAGCAGCACGATGGCGAAGGGCAAGCCGGTGGTGATGGCGGCGGTCTGCAGCGCCGACAGACCGCCCCCGATCAACAAGACGGCGGCGATCAGCCCCTCCATGATCGCCCAGAAGACCCTCTGCGGCTTGGGAGAGTCGAGCTTGCCTCCCGACGTCAGGTGATCGACCACCAGCGATCCGGAGTCCGACGACGTGACAAAGAAGGAGATCACCAGGATGATCCCCAGCAGCGACGTGAACTGTGCCAGAGGGAAGGCCTGGAGCATGTCGAAAAGAGCCGTCGCCACGTCTTCGTTGACAGCTGTCGCCACGTCCCGGATGCCCTCGAGCTGGAGGTTGATGGCCGTTCCGCCGAACACCGACATCCACAGAGCCGACAGCACCGTGGGGAACGCCATCACCCCGAGGATCAGCTCTCTGACCGAGCGACCCTTGGAGATGCGAGCGATGAACATCCCCACGAACGGCGACCACGAGATCCACCAACCCCAGTAGAAGATCGTCCAAGCACCCTGCCAATCGGTCCCGGTGAACGCTTCATTCCAGAACGACAGCTCCGGCAGCACACCGACGTAGTTGCCCAGGCTCTGTGTGAAGACCGAGAAGATGAAGAGGGTGGGCCCGACCACGATGATGAACAGCATGAACGCAGCGGCCAGATAGATGTTGAGTTGGCTGAGTCGTTTGACTCCGGCGTCGAGGCCCGCGACGACCGACAAGGTCGCCAATCCGGTGATGGCGGCGATCAGCGTCACCTGGAACCACGTCTCGGTGGGAAGCCCGAAGAGGAAGTTCAAGCCGGCGGCGGCCTGCCCGACTCCCAGCCCCAGCGATGTGGCCAAACCGAACAGCGTGGCCAGCACGGTGAGGATGTCGATCACATTTCCCCAGCGGCCGTAGATCCTCGGGCCGAGGATGGGGTAGAACACCGACCGAAACGTCAGCGGAAGCCCCCGGTTGTAGGCGAAGAATCCCAGGGCCAAGCTGACGAGCGCATAGATGCCCCACGGGTGGAGACCCCAGTGGAAGAACGTGGTCGCCAGGGCGGCCTTGCCGGCTGGTCCCGTGGACGGCTCCACCCCGAACAAGGGGGCGGGTGCGGACAAGTGGTATATGGGCTCGGCCACCGACCAGAACATCAGCCCGATCCCCATTCCGGCGCTGATCAACATGGCATACCAGGCACCGTTGGAGAACTCGGGAACGGCCTCCGGCCCTCCCAGGCGAATCTTCCCGTATCGACTGAAAGCGAAGAAGAACCCCACCAGCACGAAGACGTTGGCGGCCAGGATGTAGAGCCAGCCGAAGCTCGTGCCGATGAACTCCAGCACGTTGCCGAACACCGTCGACGCCGTCTCCTGGAAGATCAATGTCAGGGCGATGAACAGGGCCAGGATCCCGGCCGACCAAAAGGTGACCTGCGGATGTATGTCGAAGCCCCACTTGACGATGTTGGTGTCACCGGGCTCCCGGTGGGCTACCTCGGGATAGAAGTCGACGTCAGGGTCGATCTGTAGGCCCTCGAACTCGGGCCGGTTGTAGATCGCTTCCCGCCGTCGTCGTCGCTGCTCTTCTTCCCACTCCTGATGCTCTCGCTCCGCATCAGTGAGGTCCTGGTCTGCCATCGGGCTCCCTTCCTCTCGTTTCTGCCGAGAGGAACGGCGCCGCCACCATCATCCGAGACGACACCATCCTGGGTCTCGGCCTCGTCGACCCTAACAAACCCTCCCCCACCTCGCTTTTCATACGCGTTTTTATCAGCAGAACGTTACGTCTAGCGCACCGTTTGGTAGGTCAGAACCGTGGCAATATCTCCCAATCGGGGCGGTCTTCCAACCCCGATGGCGGCCCTAATGGAGAGGAGCGGGCATTTTCTCCCTGTCAAAACGGTGTGCTGGACGCACCGTTTCGCTGATAAAAACCGGATCAGGCGAGGGTGGCGAAGAGGTGGGCGAGGAGGAGTTGACGACGGAGGTTGAGAGTCAGGTCGACGGTGGCGTCGAGAACCCGCTCGGCGTTGGCGACCGCCTGGGCGGGGGTCACGTCGGTGAGATCGGCCAGCGGTATGTCGGTGTTGCGGATCGGGCCGCCGTGCTGGAGGGAGGCGGAGTCGGTGTACCAGGAGGCGAGGATCTCGAGACCGCTGGTCAGGAGGGCGAGCTCGGCCCGGCGCTCGGCTCGGGCCTTACGGTCCTTGTCCTCGGTGTCCCCGACGGCCTCGGCGATCATCGGTTCCAGCGCCCCCAGCACCTCCTCGGCCAGCCGCTGCGCGTCGCCGGGACGGGGGGTGACCCGCCCGGGGATCGACAGCCACAGCCGACGGAACTCAGCTGCCTGGGGGCGTCGGGCTAGGGCGAATGCCAGACCGGGACGCCCCCCGGCGACCCGAGCAAGTCCCTCTGCGTCCTCCCGGGATAGACCCCCGGCGGCCAGAGCCTCGATCAGCTCCCCCTCCTCGACCCTCCCGAAGTGCACGGTGCGGCAACGCGAGGAGATCGTGGACGGGAACTCATCCTCGGATTCGGCGACGAGGATGAACACCGTGGTGGCGGTTGGCTCCTCCAGGGTCTTGAGGAGAGCATTGGCGGCCTGGTCGGTCATCGCCCCGGCCTCCTCGAACAGGAACACCTTTCTCTCCCCCTCCACCGGAGCCACCGCCGCCTGTGCCACCACCGAGCGGGCCTGATCGACGCCCAGGGTCGCCCGACCCTCCGGAAGCACAGGAACCAGGTCGGCATGGTTGCCGGCGCGGGCGCGCCGACAGATATTGCAGGTCGGGTCACCGACGGGGCAGAGAAGACCGGTGGCGAAGTGTCGGGCGGCGGTGGCCTTGCCCACCGCCGCAGCTCCCACGAACAGATAAGCGCCAGCGGGCGACTCGAGCTCCCTGGTGAGCAGGTCAACCACCCGAGCATGGCCGACGAGCCCGTCGAACCAACCGGTCACGGGATCAGCCTCGCGATCTCGTCCACGACCTCTTCGACGGGACGAGAGGCATCGATGAGACGCACCCGCTCGGGATCCTCGGCAGCCAGCCTCCGGTAGGTCTCGGCTACCTCCACCTGGAATGTGCCGCCTTGTGCCCCGATTCGGTCGACACCATCCTGGCGGGCGAGAGCGTCATCGGGGTCGAGCCAGAGCACGGCGACCAGGTCGGGCAACACCCCGTCCAGTCCCGTCTCGTTCACGGCCCGCACCCGGTCGACACCGAGCCCCCTGGCTCCTCCCTGGTAGGCCAGCGACGAGTAGTACGTCCGATCCGAGACGACGTACTCCCCTCTCGCCAGGGCGGGAGCGACGACCTCGGCCACCAGCTGGGCCCTCTGGGCGGCGAACAGCATCGCCTCGGTCCAGGGCGCCATCTCCTCGCCGTGGAGCAGAAGGGACCGTATGGCCTCACCGGTGGCGGTCCCGCCCGGCTCCCGCACCACCGTGACGACGGCTCCCCGCTCCCGTAGACGGTCGGCCACCGCTCGGCAGACCGTCGACTTGCCTGCGCCGTCGACTCCCTCGATGCCGACATATGCGCTCATTCATCCTCCTGCCGGCGCGAACCGCGCATCCAGGTGATCGAATCCGCCGCCTCGGACATCCTCTTCAGCTTCTCCTCGTCGAGCTTGAGCGGCCACAGCCCGGCGCCGATCAGCGCTGCTCCTCCCGAGATGGCGACCACCACCCCGCCCGCCAGCATCACCGCCCGGATCCCGTTGTTGAGCTCGCCGGGGAGAACGCCGGCCAACGCGGCCGCTCCCACCCCGGCCAGGGCGAAAGAGATGAGCAGGGCGGTTCGTCCGAAGGCGTAGAGCGCGGCGAAGGTGCGTCCCCGCACCTCGTCGTCGACGCATGCGTGCAGGTGGGTGAAGCCCGTCACATAGGCGATTCCCGTCCCGACGCCGGCCACCAGCACCCAGCCGGCAGCCCCCAGCACCCCATCGGCGAAAGCGGTCAGCGCGATGGCTACCCCCGTCACCAGGAGGGAGAAACCGAAGAGAGGCTCTCGCTTGGTCTCCATCGAGGCGAGGACCGTCACCCCCAGCATCCCCACCATCACCCCGATGCCCAGGGCGGTCACGAGGATGCCGTAGCCGCTCTCACCTGACCGCAGCACCTGCTCGGAGAAGGGTTGCCCCAGGACGAACAGTGCTCCGCCACCGAACAGCCCGGCGGTCATGCCCATGATCATCCGCCGGACCGGGCCGGCGCGCATCACGAAACGCATGCCGTCGACGATGTCGCTCCAGGCGCTCGATCGGACGACTCCCCCTTTGCTCTTCTGCTCGGCTGCTCGGGGCGCCTGGATGGGGATGGTCAGCACGATGAGACCCGACATGACGAAGGTGACGCAGTCGACCAGGAAGGCGGTGCCGATGGTGGGGCCCACCCGACCGACCTCGGGCAGGAAACGACTGACCTCGGCCAGGCCGGCAAACAGCGCCGAACCCACCGGCGCCGTGCCGTAGGCGGCAGCCAGGCCCAGCCCGTTGGCGGCCAGCAGGTGACCGTGGTTGACCAGGGTGGGGACAACGGCTTCCTTGGCCGGTTGGCGGATCAGCGAGAACACCTCTATGACGAAGGTCATCACGAACAGCTGGCTGTAGTTGGTCACGAACAGCAGCCCCAGCACCAGCACCGCTCGGCCGAAGTCGGCCACCACCATGGTCGTCTTGCGACTCCACCGGTCGGCGATGAGACCACCGAGGAATCCGAACAGGAGCCCGGGAAGGATCCGGCCCACCAGGGGCACGAGGATGGCGATGGTGGCGGCCCGGCCTCCCCCCGCTATCCGGGCGGCCAGGGCGAATGTGGCGAACAGCGTGACCCAGTCGCCCAGGCTGGAAATGGCTTGGGACCACCACAGGCGAGCGAAGGGCCCGCGCCGGATCAGGTCGCGGCCGCGTTGGGGGATGATGGCGTCCATCGAACCTGCAACGGTACCCGGGCAGCGACCCTGCGACTACTGATGAGTGACCCGACTGGGTTACTGTCACGGCCCGAACCATGAGCAAACGACTCGTCATCGTGGAGTCGCCCACCAAGGCGAAGAAGATCTCCGAGTACCTCGGCAGCGAGGTTGTCGTGGAGGCTTCGATGGGTCATATCCGCGACCTGCCCCGCTCGGCGAAGGAGATCCCCACCAAGTTCAAGGACGAGGAGTGGGCGAAGCTGGGCGTCAACGTCGACGCCGGGTTCGAGCCCATCTACGTGCTCTCGCCCAATCGTCGCGACAACATCAAGAAGCTCAAGAGCCTGGCTGAGGAGGCTTCCGAGATCTATCTCGCCACCGATGAGGACCGGGAAGGGGAGGCGATCGCCTGGCATCTGGTGGAGGTGCTCAAGCCCAAGGTTCCGGTGAAGCGAATGGTCTTCCATGAGATCACCGGCCCCGCCATCCGTCAGGCCTTCGAGAACCCCCGCGACGTCGACGACCGGCTCGTCGACGCCCAGGAGGCCCGCCGCATCCTCGACCGGCTCTACGGCTACGAGGTGTCACCGGTGCTGTGGAAGAAGGTAGCCACCGGTCTCTCCGCGGGACGGGTGCAGTCGGTGGCGGTGCGCATCGTCGTCGAACGGGAACGGGAACGGATGGCATTCACCGCCGCTTCCTACTGGGACCTGGTGGGCCGGTTCTCCAAGGTAGGCGACGCCGTCACCTTCGACGCCACCCTCACCTCCATCGACGGGGATCGGGTCGCCACCGGACGCGACTTCGACGCCAACGGACAGGTGACCAAGGACGTGGTGGTGCTCGACTCGGCCGCCGCCTCCGCCCTCGCCGACGGCCTGGCGGAGGCGGATTTCGCGGTCCGGTCGGTCGACACCAAGCCCTACACCCGCAAGCCGTATGCCCCGTTCCGCACCTCGACCCTCCAGATGGAGGCGGGTCGCAAACTGCGCTTCTCATCGACCCGAACCATGTCGGTGGCGCAGAGGCTGTACGAGAACGGCTACATCACCTACATGCGAACGGACTCGGTCACATTGGCGGGCGAGGCGATCGCCGAGGCCCGCAACCAGATCGGACGGCTCTACGGATCAGACTTCGTTCCCGACAAGCCGCGGACCTACGGCAACCACTCCAAGAGCGCCCAGGAGGCTCATGAGGCGATCCGGCCGGCGGGCGACTCCTGGAGGACCCCCCAACAGATCGGGGGGGAGGTCGGCGGAGACGAGGCCCGCCTCTACGAGCTGATCTGGAAGCGCACCCTGGCCTCGCAGATGCCCGATGCCAAGGGTGAGACGATGACCGTGAAGCTGGGAGCCACGGCTGCCGACGGTCGTGACACCGAGTTCAACGCCACGGGCCGGACCATCATCTTCCCCGGTTTCCTCAAGGTATACGTCGAGTCCCTGGACGACCCGTCCGCCCAAACCGACGACGAGGAGTCGATCCTGCCCGAGCTCGAGCCCGAGGACTCCCTGGAGGTGGTCGACCTCGGCCCCGATGGCCACGAGACCCAGCCACCCCGGCGCTACAACGAGGCGTCACTCGTCCAGAAGCTGGAAGAGCTCGGAGTGGGCCGGCCGTCTACCTACGCCTCGATTCTCAGCACCATCCAGGATCGGGGATACGTCTGGAAGAAGGGCGGGGCGCTCATACCCTCGTTCACCGCTTTCGCCGTCGTCACCCTGCTCGAGCAGCATTTCCCCAACCTGGTCGACTACGCCTTCACCGCCCGGATGGAGGACGATCTCGACTCCATCGCCGCCGGCGAGCAGGAGCGGGTCCCCTGGCTCACCCGCTTCTATCTGGGTGCCGAAGGCCTACGCCAGACAGTGGAGGACAAGCTGGGAGACATCGATGCTCGGGCCGTCAACTCGATCCCCATCGGGACGGACGACGCCGGCCGGGAGATCGTGGCCCGGGTGGGACGCTACGGGCCCTATCTCGAGCTCGAAGACGACCGTGCCTCCATCCCCGACGACCTCCCTCCCGACGAGCTCACCCCGGAGCGGGCGGGACAACTGGTCGAGGAGGCCTCCCGCGGCGACAAGATCCTCGGCACCGACCCCGACTCGGGCTTGGCGGTCTACGCCCGCACCGGCCGCTTCGGGGCGTACGTACAGCTCGGGGAGCAGGAGGAGGGATCCAAGGAGAAGCCCAAGCGGGCTTCGCTGTTCAAGGGCATGGATCTCGACTCGCTGGGTCTCGACGACGCTCTCCGGCTGCTGTCCCTCCCGCGCACGGTGGGCACCGATCCCGACGGCGTCGAGATAGTCGCCCTGAATGGCCGTTACGGCCCCTACATCCAGAGGGGAGACGACCGGCGCAGCCTGGAGCGCGAGGAGCAGCTCTTCACCATCACCGTCGAAGAGGCGCTGGCGCTCCTCGCCGAGGCACCCCGGCGCAAGGGGCAGCGCTCCGCCGGCCCCCTCAAGGAACTGGGTGACGACCCTGTGTCGGGCAAGAAGGTGACGGTGCGCTCGGGCAGGTACGGGCCCTACGTCACCGACGGGGATGTCAACGCCAGCCTGCGGCGAGGTGACGATCCCGACTCGATCGACCTCGAACGCGCCGCCGAGCTGCTCGCCGCCCGCCGCGACAAGCTGGGCAAGTAGCCAAGATTCGCAGGTCGGAAGAGGAGAAGTCAGGTGACCGACTGCTTGAGCCGGTCGACCACTGGAGGGCGGGCGCCGAGGCCGACGACCACCCGCACGGCCTCGAGGATGATCGACCAGCCCATCTTCGACTTTCCCCGAATCCGGTCGACGAACAGGATCGGGCACTCTCGGACTCGCGCTCCGGCCAGCTCGGCCCGATAGGTCATCTCGATCTGGAAGGCATAGCCGTTGGACCGTACATCGTCGACACGGATCGCCTCGAGGACGGGCCGCCTGAACCCCTTGAATCCGCCCGTGAGGTCGCGATGGCGCAGACGAAGGATCGTGCGCGCGAACCACGAACCGAACCTGCTCACCGCCAGGCGCCACAACGGCCAACCTCCTACTCCCCCACCGTCGACCCATCTGGATCCGATTACGACGTCCGCGTCGCCCCGGATGGCCGCTCTCATCTCAGGGAGCGCGCCCGGGTCATGCGAGCGGTCCGCATCCATCTGGTAGATGCGGCGGTAGGGGCGTTTCAGCGCCCAGACGAAGGCCGCCCGGTAGGCGGCCCCGAGGCCCTCCTTCCCCGCTCTGTGCAGCACCTTGACACGGCCGTTATGCCGGTCGACCAGTCGATCGGCGATCTCTCCGGTCCCATCGGGCGAATCGTCGTCGACCACCAGCACATCGAACTCGCCCTCTACGAGCACCTGCTCGACGACCGGCACGATGTTCTCGGCTTCGTTGTAGGTCGGGATGATGACCAGGTCGTCACTCACGGTATCTCCTCTCTCGTAGGTGTACCCTCCCGGCGCTCGGCCGGGCGTTTGCAGCATCGACCCCCACGTCCACCGGACGTTGATGAGGAAGTTCCAGGAAAAGGCGGCGCCTATACCGACCAGATTGGCGACGAGGTAATGCAATCCCGCCAGGTCCACCAAGGTCGTGAGAACCACCAGATTGACGACCATCGCCCCCAGCGACACCAGGTTGAAACGCAGAAATCGCCCCAGGGTGGGTTTCGCCTGGGCGAACGTCCATCTGTCGTTGAGTAGGAAATTGGTCACTATCGCCGACTCGATGGCCATCACCGAGGCCGCCGGCAACGCCAGTCCCATGAGACCATGGAGGACGAAGAGGACCCCGTTGTTGACGACCACGCCACTGGACCCGACCATCGCGAACTTGATGAGCCGTGGACTCAGCGGGCTGCGGGCCAGGAGCGCACGCAGCAGGCCCGTCATGCGCACCGCTCCAGCGTCGAGGTGGTGAGCATCAGCCGTCCCAATGACACCCAGGCGGCTCCGTAGTAGGTGGGCTCTTCCTGGTCGTGGTCCCGCGCCAGGTCGAGCAGCGGTTCCACCTGCTCGGGCGAGGCATGGGCAGCCAGAGCCGCGGCGGAGACGAAGGCGGCGGGATGTCTCAACTGCGCTGCCGGCCGGCCGTCCAGGTGGCGGACGGCGATTCCCGGATCCCCCGATACCTCCGGCCATGCCTCCGACAGCGAGTGCGCCAGGCTGGACGTACAGGGAGTAGACAGGCGTATCGGGACTCTCACGGCATCGAAGCTGAACCTGGCGGGTTCGTCGCTCTCCCCGGGAGATGCGATCGGCCGGGCTTCGTCGCCGGTCATGGCCACCCAGTCGGGGGGCAATCCGTTCGAGATCAACGCCGCGAGAAGCCGACGAGCCGATCGAGAGAGCTCGTTCCAGCGGCGGTCGCCGGTCTGACGCCCGAGGTACTCGAAGGAAGCCGGGTCGAGGTAGCTCGGATTGATTATGACCCGGGACTCCTCCACCCATTCGCCCGCTGACAGGTGAAGTTCGTCCTCCATCAAGACGGTGGAAGACTCCATCACCGCTGCGGCCATGCGAGCCGCCGCCCGCGAATAGGCCGGTTGCTCGAAGCGTTCGGCTGCCATGAACAGGGCGACCGCGGCGTCGACATCGGCATCGGGCGCCATACCGGTGTCCACGACCCTCCCGTCCCACAGCCAGGACATGGCACCATCGCTCCTCACCAGATGAGCATCGGTCCAATCCCAGACCAGATCGAAGCGCTCGGGGCTCGCGGTGGCCACGGCCATCAAGAGGGCGTACGCCTGACCCTCACTCACCGTGTCACCCCCCGGCCTGCGGACCCGACCCTCATCGGTGACGTACTCACGGAAGAAGTGGTCCACCGCCGCTCCCGTCTCGGCATCGACCGATCCCCGGAGACCCCACCATATGAGCGTCGCGAGGGCGACCAGCATCAGCCCGATGAGCGGGCCACGAACAATCATGCCCCGGCCTCGATCCGTCTGATCGCAACCCGGGAAACGCCTTCACCGAACTCGACGACGAGCGCGGAGCCGGCCATCGCCTCTTCGATCTGCGGTAGCTCGTAATTGGTGGTGCGGATCACCTCGGTCGTTACGATCAGGTCGAAGGCCCGCCAGCCGCCAGGGACGTCGACCCCGGGATCCGTATCGAGCTTGTAGTACCAGACGACGTTGTCCACCGGGTGACCGTCGAGCACCATGTCGAGCCACAGCGAATGGTCCGCTATCACGGTCGTATCCCGGGTGACATGCCGTTTCAGCCACGCCTGAGCCTCCCGGAAGGGGCGATCGGCGTCGTGGTTCCGGGCCCGGTCGATACCACCGGCGTACTGGGGCCATGCCACCGCCACCAATAGCGCACAGCCGGCCACGGTGACCGCCCTCTGCAGGCTCGAGCGGATCCTGGTTCCGGGGCGGAACGGATCAGAACGAGTGAGGGCTTCGTCCACCACTCCCGTCACCGAGACGGCCAGGAAAGGAAGGGCCTGGACCACGAACATCACCGGCAGGTACCCGGGACGCAAGAGCATGACCCCGAGCAATACGAGAGTTCCGCCCACGGCGCGGAGACGAGGAATGAACAACGCCACCATCGCGGCCAACGACCCTGCCACCAGCAGCCAAGAATCGAGTCCCATCCATCCGGACACGACCGCATGGGCAGGCGAGGTTGCATCGAAGATGCTTCCCGACCCTTCCCGGCCTCCGAGTTGCCACAGGGCCGTCCCGATCAAGCTGACCCGGTTGGGTCCCGGCAGCAGCTCGCCCTTGAGGATGGCGAAAAGCGGGTACATCGATACAAGACCGATGAAGGTGGTGACGCCGAGAGCAAGCGAGAAGCGCCTGTTTCGTGGATCGGTGTTCCGCCAGAACTCGTAGGCGACGGCCGGCAAGAAAAGCAGCATCGTCTCCTTGACGAGGATCGCACCCGCGAACAGAGCCGCCCCGGCCGTGTGCGCCGCCAGGCTCCTCCGCGAGGACCTCATCAGGGCCCAGGCGGCGATGACCATCGGTATGGCGATGTTGTCGAGGAGCACCATTCGGTGATAGAAGATCCCGAGGGGACTGAGCCCGTAGATGCCTACCGCGGCCGCGGCCAGGGCACGCCGGATCCCCAGCCGGCGGGCCAGCACATAGAGAGCCACGATCCCCGCCAGGTGGGTGACGATCATCATCTCCCTGCCGGCCGCCACTCCGAACGGCGCCCGGCCCAGGGCGCCCGTCAGCATCACGTAGAACGCCATAAGGATCCAGCCCAGCGGTGGGTGGTCGTACCAGTAGGTGTAGTTGGACAGGTCGAAAAGCTCCGCCACCGCCCAGGCCTGAGCCATGTAGGTGCCCTCGTCGTCGAATCGTGCCGGGAAACGACCCATGCCATCGGCGTGAACGAAGAGGAGAACGCCTGCCAGTGGAGCCAGGACCACCAAGTCTGGCCAACTCCGGCCAAGCCACCGCCGGAGCCGTGACAAATCTCGATCATCGCGGCCATGGGGTTGGGCGGCGCCCTCCCGCAGGGCCAGATCAGACACGAGCGGCACCGCGGTGCTGCTCGGAGCCGGTCCTATGTGCTCCGGCGTGATCGGTCTTCTCCCACTCGTCACGGCCACGCCGGTGACGCCAGACAGCCCGCGTTGCCGCGATTCCCAGGCACACCTGGTAAGCGAACGATCCGATCACGAGACGGAGGTAGTCGCGAAGGCGCGTCCGGTAGCTGAGGCTCCTGGCGAACTCCCCCAATGCCACCACCTCGACCACCAAGGTGGCGACCGTGGGCACGGCCGGCACCAGGGTGAGCACCGCCAACCACACCGGGAAGCCGCCGATGATCATGGTGGCGATGGCGATGGGAATGAGGAGGCCGGTTGCCGCCTGG
This sequence comes from uncultured Acidimicrobiaceae bacterium, assembly GCA_964617995.1. Classification (GTDB taxonomy): domain Bacteria; phylum Actinomycetota; class Acidimicrobiia; order Spongiisociales; family ZC4RG35; genus CAZTXD01. The sequence continues at coordinate 1,103 of CAZTXD010000068.1, read as the reverse complement.
ATGAACGGGTTCGCCAGGGTGTACCAGGCGAAGAAGCGGAGGGACCGCTCGGGGAGCCGGCGCCAGTGGCCCTTGTCCAGGACCTGGAGGAATCCCTGGTTCCAACGAGTTCGTTGGCGCAACCATCCCCCCAGAGTGGGCGGGGTCTCCTCCCGCGTGATCAACTCCGGGTCGTAGGCCACCGCGAAAGTCGCCCCCTCCAGGCTGAGGCGGACCCCCAGGTCGCAGTCTTCGGTCAGGCAGTCTCCGTCCCAGCCTCCGATCCGCTTGAGGACCTCCGTCCGGACGAAGACGGTGTTACCCCCGAGGGGGATGAATCCGACGTCGGCGTGGAGATGCAGGCGACTGCGAAACCAGAAGAAGTACTCGAGGACGTTGCGCACCGAGTACCAGTTCGACCAGAAGTTCACCAGTTGCACCCCGGCCTGAACCACATCGGCTCCCCGCGCCCGCATCTTGTGATTGACTGCGTGGAGGAGCCAAGGATGCACCTCGTCTTCGGCGTCGAAGATGCCTACCACGTCGCCCCGCACCTCGAAGAGGGCGGTGTTCAGGGCCTTCGGCTTGTTCTTCGGCCATGACTCGTCGACGATGACGCGGATCAGGTCCGGATGACGTCGCGCTGCCTCCTGCGCCACTCTCCGTGTGCCATGGTCGTCGTGGCCCACGATGGCGAGGATCTCGAAGTCGGGGTAGATGATCGCGGCGAGCTGATCGAGTGTCTCGCCCAGGACCGACTCCTCGTGCCGGGCAGGGACCAGGAGACTGAACGTCCGGGACCTCCTCGACCGGGAGATGGGGAAGCCCACGTCGTCATTGGCGTCGGGTGATCGCCAGGTGTAGACCATCTTCGCCAAGGTCACCGAAGCGTGCACCGTCAGCAGCAAGGCGACGAGGGCATAGGCGACGTAGAAGAGCGTCGTCAGCATGAGGTGTTCCTCTCATCCAGACCAACTGAGGGATTGCCAATCGCTGGCTGATGACCTCCGCTACGTCGCAGAGATCTCCACCGCGTCTACCACCTCATCGGCATCTCAAACGCGTCGATACTCCCCGTTTTCGCGCATCGAATGCGCGCCATGGCGCGCATTCGATGCGCGAAA
>CAZTXD010000067.1:9712-18029 GCA_964617995.1 uncultured Acidimicrobiaceae bacterium | reverse complement strand
CAGACCGGCACCGGTCAGAGCCCATACCACCTGCGGATCCTCGGCGTCGACGGTGACCGCCCAGGCCGGGACCTCCTCCACCCGGGTGAGGCTGGCGCCTCCGTCCACCGAACGGAGGATCCCGCTTTCCGGACCCACCATCACCACTGTCTCCGTCCCCTCGCCCACCAGGGCCAGCCCGAACAGGTCTTGGGGTAGCTGACCTGGATCTGCCCGCTGCTCCCAGGTCTCGCCGCCGTCACCGCTCCGGTAGAGACCGTGGCCGACCGCGTAGGCGTAGACCGACCGGCCGTCTGTCGGTGACTGGGCGAAGGCGTGGATGTCCAGCCCGGGCAGATCCGCCGGCTGCAGCCGGGTGAAGGTTGCTCCGCCGTCGTCGCTGCGGTAGAGGACGTCGTGTCCCGCCACGAACAGCGGCTGGTCGGCCGCCGCGGCGATGACCATGGCGTCCTCCCCCTCCAGGCCGGCCGGCTCCCAGGTCACCCCGTCGTCACTCCGATACAGCCCGCCGTGCAGCCCCAGCAACAGGCCACCGTCCGGGGTCACCCCCAGGCTGTGTAGGTGGTCCCCCGCCGGGAGTCCGGCCGTCGCCTCGCTTCCCCCGCAGCCCGCCAGCAGGAACACCATGACCCCGGCCCCGAGGAGCCGGAGCCTCATGAGCGCAGGGCCCGGCGTCGCTCCTCGAACTCGTCGGGGTCGATCTCACCGCGGGCGAACCGCTCCTCCAGGATCTCCAGCGCCGACGAGGCCGACGTCGAAGATCCGACGCCACGTTCGGTGAGGACACGGACCAGAACCACTACTCCCACCACCAAGAGTGCAGCAAAGAGGAGCCACAGCACCGCTGCCGCCCCGCAACCCATCATTCCGTCCATCCCGTTCATCATGATTCTGGTTCCTTCCTGTTCGACGGTCTCAGATCGGCGGCCAGCCGAAGCTGGCGAACGCCCGCTGCAGGGGAATGAAGAAGCTCCGCCACGCCCCGGTGACGAAGAGCAGCCCCACACCGACCAGCAGCACCCCGGCGGCCTGTTCGATCCGCCGGGCATGGCGTCGCAGCCAGTCCACCGAACCCCGCAACCCCTGGAACCACACTCCCATGGCCACGAAGGGGATGCCCAGACCCAGCGAGTAGAGGGCGAGGAGCACCGCCCCCCACGGGGCCGTCTGGGTGGAGGCGGCGGTGGCCAGGATCGTGGCCAGCACCGGTCCGATACACGGCACCCAGCCGAAGGCGAACGCCATACCCAGAGGGAACGCCCCCTTCGGTCCCCGCCAGCCTCGCGTCACCGCCGGTCGCCACTCCCGGTGCAGCCAGGGCATCCGCAACACGCCGAGCATGCCCAGACCCATCAGCACGATCCCCACCCCGGCGACCCGGACGATGAGGGGCACATTGGCCAGCAGGGCTGACCCCAGATAAGTGAACGAGGCGCCCAGGGCGGTGAACACCACCGTGAAACCGGCCACGAACATCAGCGACGAGCGGAGGGTCACCGCCCGCGCCTCCCGGGTCCCCAGCTCGGCGGTGGGCAGAGCGGTCACATACGACAGGTAGGAGGGGATCAGGGGAAGACAGCAGGGGGAGGTGAAAGAGATCACCCCGGCGGCCACCGCCAGGAAAGGGAGGAGCAAGACTTCCATCAGACCGACATACTATTAGCGGTCGTAGATGAGGAGACCCGAGGCGGGTGTGAGCATGCCCCACCAGCCCAGCAACAAAGACGGGCTGTCCCCGGAGGAGGCGCCCTCGCCCCTCGACGCCGAGCGGTTGCCGAGCCGGCGCTTCCTGCATGTGACGTTGGCGTTGATGCTGGCGGTCCCCGCAGCCGTCTGGATGCTGCGGTCCCCCACGGACACCGAGGGTGAGGTCCTCGGCGGCGCCGAGATCGACGAAGCGGCCCCCGACTTCACCCTGGACCTGTTCAACGGCGGCGTCTTCGCCCTCACCGAGCACCTGAGCCAGGACGGCAGACCGGTGGTGATGAACCTCTGGGCGTCGTGGTGCGTACCGTGTCGTGAGGAGATGCCTGCCTTCGATGCCGTCGCCCGCCGCACCCCCGAGGTCCTCGTCCTCGGTGTGGCGGTCCAGGACACCGAGACCGCGGCCCGAGAATTCGCCGCGGAGGTGGCCGTCTCCTACCCGCTCGGCCTCGACGCCGACGGGGCGATCCTGGAGATGTACCCGATCCTGGGGCTCCCCGCCACCTGGTTCATCACCTCGGAGGGGCACATCGCCGCCCGCTGGATGGGACAGCTGGATGAGGACCACCTCGAAGGTCTCATCGAAGAGCACCTGACCCGCTGATGACCGACCTCACCCACCGGCTGGGGGTGGGGTTGACGGCGGCGGCGATGGCGACGGCGATGCTGGTGTCGGGGGCCTCTCCGGCCCAGGCTCATGCCGCTCTGGTCTCCTCCGACCCCGAGGCCGGTGCCCGTCTGGCGGCGGCTCCCGGTGTGGTGAGGGTTCGTTTCAGCGAGCCGCTCATCGTCGACCTGTCCACCATCACCGTGATCGACCCGACCGGGAGGAGCTGGCCCCGCAGTGTCGCCTCGGAGCAGATGATGTCGGTGAGCCTCGACACCACCGCCCAAGGCGTATACACGGTGGAGTGGACGACGGTGAGCCCTCTCGATGGTCACACCCTACGGGGAGAGTTCCGCTTCGGGGTGGGGGTGTCGCCCGGCGAGGCGGAAGAGACGGTGCCGGGACCGCAGTCCTCCGACCTGCTGTTGGGGGTGGCCCGCGCCGTCGAGGACGCCGCCCTGCTCATCGTGGTGGGATCCCTGGTGGTGGGGGCGGTGGGTCGCCGGGCTCCGGCCCTGACCTGGGTGCAAATCCAACCGACCCTGTACTGGACGGCGGTCACGGCGCTGGCCGGAGGGATGGCGGTGGTCGTGGGCGAGGCGTTGGTCGCCTCCCCCCAGCCCTCTGTCGGTTCGGTGTCCACCTATCTCGGGACGGCGCCGGGTCTCCACCGTCTCTTCAGGCTGGCAGCCGAGGTGGCCATGCTGGTGGGAGCGGCCCGGTCCCGCCGCCTGGTAGCGGCCGCAGGGGCGTTGCTGGCACTGGGAGCGCTGGCCGCGGCCGGGCACGCCGCGGCGGTCACCCCCCGATGGTGGGGTGTCGGGGTGGGGACCATCCACCTTGCTGCCGCCGGGATCTGGGCCGGGGGGATCGGCACCATGGCCCTCCTCCGACCTCCCGGCGGGTGGCGGGGAGAGGCCGCCCTCGACCTGTTGCGCCGGTTCTCGCCGCCCGCCATCGCCGCATTCCTGACTACCGCCCTCTTCGGTGGGCTGCGAGCGCTCCAGGAGTTGTCGACACCGAACGACCTGGTCGCCACCTCCTACGGGAGGGTGCTTCTGGTCAAGATCGCCGCGGTGGCCCTGATGGTGCCCCTGTCCTGGCGGGCCTGGCGCCGCCGACGCACCCATCCCCGCTTCGAGAGCACCCTGGGCCTGGTGGCGGTCCTGGCGGCCGCTCTTCTCGCCGCCTATCCGCTGCCGCCGGGCCGGGCGGCCGAGGCGGAGGCGGTGGCCGAGGGGAGCCGAGCCGCCTTCCCCCAGGCCGGGGACCTGACACTGGCATCCAACGCAGGGGAGACGCTGGTCGGTCTCACCCTCCGGCCCGGACTGCCCGGTGAGAACGAGGCGCTGGTCTACGTCCTGCCCCCCGGCGGGGAGGAGGCCGCCGTCGGATTGAACACCCAAATCCAGATAGGCGAGAGCCCACCGACATCCATGCAGCGATGCGGGACCGCCTGCCGGACGACCACCCTCACTCTCGACGGAGGAGAGACGATCACGATCGCCGTGGAGGGAGTGGACGACCCGGCCACGTTCCGGCTGCCTCGCCTTCCCACCCCCGACGGGTCCCCGCTTCTCGATCTCCTCACCGAGCGGATGAGTGAGCTGACCAGCCTCCGCTACCAGGAGGTGCTCGGCCCGGCCGACCCCCCGGTCACCTCGACGGTCGAGATGGTGGCACCCGACCGGATCCGGGTGATCATCGGCTCGGGAACAGAGCAAATCCGCATCGGCGACAGCTTCTATCGGCGAGACAGCCCCGGGGAGGCGTGGCAGGTCACCCCGGGCACGACCGTCACCGTCCCCGCCTTCGTCTGGGACTACCCGAACAAGGCAGGCGTCCATGTGGTGGCAGGCGAGGAGATCTCGGGCACACCCACCCGGGTGGTCGCCTTCTTCGTCAACGTCGGCGACAACCTGCCCATCTGGTACCGGCTGTGGGTCGACGACACCGGGCTGGTCCACCGGGCGGAGATGCGGGCCGAAGGCCACTTCATGGACCACACCTACTCGGGATTCGACACCCCGATCAGCATCATTGCTCCCACCGGCTGAGCGTCCCCGGTCCCAAGGCTTGCTACGACACCACATCGTAGATAGCATCGTGATCGACCGACTGTGATGGAGGCTCGAGTGAGCAGGATGCTGCAGATGTGCTTGAACTGGAAGGTGCTCGCCGGTCTGGCCCTGGTCGCCGGCGGAGTGTGGATCTACGATCCCGACCACGCCGGTTGAGCAGTCCGGCACTCAGGCCAACCGGCCAAGGCACCGACGGCGAGCGCCCACCTATGCCTCATTGAACGGGCCGCTCACCGGTCCATCATCCCCCCGTCCATCATCCCATTCATCATCCCGCTACCCATCGCCGCCATCATGGCGGCGCACTGGTCCATCATCTCCTCGGCGCCGGGGACCTGGTGCATCCGGTCGGCTGTGCCGGGGCCGTGCATGGCGTCCATCATGGTGTCCATCGTCTCGTGGATCTCGGCCGGCGAGCTCGCCGATTGGGCGGTCACCGGGATCGCTGGCCCCAACGCCAGAGTCCCGGCCAGGCCCACGGCGGTGAGGAGCGCTCCCAGTGCGATCCGGGCACTGTGTGACATGATGGCCTCCAGGGGAGTTGAATACGACGCTGCATCGTAGACTGGTGAGGGAGACATCCAGATCCGGCTCGGCACTGTTGCTGGCGGCGGTGGCCCTGGCAGCGGCGGTGAGTGCGTGTGGGCCGCCCACCATCACCCTCGAACGGCTCGTCGCCGAGCAGGACGACCTGGCCGGTCGGCATGTAACCGTGGCCGGCAGGGTGGTCTCCTTCGAGGAGCCGGACGGAACGGTGTACTTCGTCTTGGAGGACGACCGTCAGAACCGGGTCCTGCTCCTGCCCGACGACCAGGTGCAAGGCCATGCCGGTGCGGAGATAGTGGTGACGGGGGAATTCGACTTCGACCCCGAGGTGGGGAGGGTGCTGCTGGTCGAGGAGCTCCGACCCCTGGAGGGCGAGCCGATCCCGCAGTCCAACGGGGCGGGACCGTAGCCCCGGATGCCCTCGATCGGCTTGCCATACCCGTCGGAGAGTGAGCCTGAGTGTGGACCCTCACCCTCCGCGCCCATGCGGGGGCTCGGCAGTGAGGTAACCGAAGGCCTCCGTCAACCCGTCGATGATCGACTCCGACCGTCCCGAGCTCACCGCCTCCGCTATGCACGTCTCGAGGTAGTCCCGGAGCACGATGCGGTTGACCCGTTCCAGGGATGCCTGCAACGCCGCCACCTGTTTCATGGCATCAGCGCAGGTGGGCGCCTCTTCCACCATGGCGATGACGGCGTCGAGGTGGCCCCGGACCGTCCTCAGCCGGTGGAGCACCGCCCGTTTGTGCGCCTCGTGCGACGTCAGCCTCTCCCTTTGGGGCGTCTTCGACCCATCCGGGCGAGTTCAGGTTTGGCTTGCCGGTTTCGCCCGCACCTCCCGCCAAATACCCGACCGACGGATATCCTCGATGACCAGCCCCGCCCGCTCGATGTTCTCCTCGGTCCGCCGGTTGATCGCGAACCCGAGGAGACCCCGGGTGAGGGGGGTGAGGAGGTCCGCGAGACGACCGAGGAGGCGGTTGCGGGGGCGAACGTGCTCGAGGAGGAGGATCCGCCCGTCGGGTTTGACCACCCGGCCCATCTCGCGCAGCCCTTCTACCGGCTCGGCGACCGAGCAGAAGACGAAGGCCGCGGTCGCGGTGTCGAAGGAATCGTCGGGGAATGGAAGACGGCGAACGTCGGCGGGATTCAACCGGATGGGAACGGCCAGTTTCCGGGCTCGTCGCTCGGCCCGGGCCAGCATCCGGGGTGCCACGTCGATCCCGGTCAGGTCGACCCCCGAGGGATAGTGGGGCAAGTTCTTTCCAGTGCCGATCCCTACCTCCAGCACCCAACCGGCGGCCTGCCGGAGGAGCCGGACACGGCGATGGCGGTAGAGCAGCAGTTCCATGGGCAGGTCGTACAGGTCGTAGACAGATGCGACACGGTCGTAACGTCTCGCTATCTCGGTTTGGGTGGGCTCTTTCATCCCGGAGTCGCCCTTTCCTGTGGACGGAGACAGATACGGCGTCGTCTCCCCGCCGCCACCACCACGCCGACTCCTAGGGCGGCGACCGGGAGCAGCGGTCGCCTGGTCGAGCGGGCCCGGGCCACGCCTTCGAAACCGCCGGTGATGGGGGCTCCCGGTGCCCAGACCCTGACGAACCCGCCGGCGGAGAGGACCACACCGACTACCACCACCGCCACCGCCATCACCCCCACCAGCCGGCGGGACAGGCCACGACCGCGGGACGCCTCCGGTTCGTCTCCGGCTGCCGCCAGCACCGCTTCCGCCTCTTCCAACTCCCGGCAGTAGACGGCGCGAAGTGTCTCGACAGTGACAAGGTCGATCTCCCTTTCCGCCACCTGGCCGTCGAGCTCGCGGAGGTCCTGGTGGACCTGGTGACGTTGCGCCTCGGCCTGGCGACGGGTTCCGCTGATCATCGACGCGATTATGTACGACGTGGCGTCGTAGTGCTACCCGAGGCTAACTCCGCTCCCCGAGCCGTTGGAGAGGGTCTCACTGCTCCGATGGCGGCGAGGTTGGGGCCGTCGACCAGGTCGGCGGCGATCACCAGCCGCTGAGCGGCCGAGTAACGCGGGGTGCAGGTGGTGAGGGTGAGCCAGGCTCCGGGGCGGGGATCGGTGACCCACGTCGGTGGGTTCGACGACCAGGATCTCCCGCACCCGGTAGGTGTGGGACCCGATCGTCGTTTCCACGTAGATTTGGTCGCCGACCTGAAGGCGGTCGAGGTCGGCGAAGGCCGCGCCGTAAGTGGTGCGGTGCCCGCTGACCACCGCGTTGCCCGGCTGTCCCGGGAGCGGGGTCCAGGGCATGTGTCCCGGTCCCTGCTTGAGCACCTCCCGGCTGACACCTGAGACCATGACGTGGTCGACCTCGGCGCCTGGGATCCGGATCCGACCCAGTGCCTCTCCCTCGGCAGGAGCCAATTCGGGGATGACGGCAGGGACCACCGGCGGTGAGACCGGTGCGGAAGCGGGTTGCTCCACGACCTCCGCTACCGCCGTCAGGGTCCGCGTGGCTACCTCCATGAACCCAAGCGCACCGGCGACCGGAGGGAGGCTAGAAGGGACTGCAGCAGGGCGACCGTGGATCACCAGCCCGTGCCGAAAACCGCACCAGCCGGGCTAGCGCTCAGTAGTCGTCACCGTCGTCGTTTCTAGTCGTGGCGTCGGCCTCGGGCCCACCGATCATGTTCCCGTCGATTCCCACGACGAACCACACGTCGTTGAAGCCCTGTCCGGTGGTGTCCCCGGGGCTGGCGTCTGGGGTGTACAGGTAGAGCGGTTGACCGTTGACAGTCAGCTGCTCGCTTCCGTCCGTGCGGGTGGTGGTCCCGAACATGGAGGCATCGAGCTCGGAACCAACAGGAGTGTCGCCGCTGACCGGAGGCCATAGCTCGGCGCATGCGTCGTAGCAGGTGCTCTCGCCTTCGGTGTCGGCTGTGAACACGTAGAGGGTGAATCCCCCAGGATCGACCAGGATCGTGCCCAGGTCGGTGTCCGCGGCGTGGACCCCTTCGCTTTCGACCGTCGTCTCCTCCCCTTCTCCTCCCGGGGCAGTGGTGTCGCTGGCTCCCTCCTCGCTCTCGGTCCCACAGGCGGCGAGAACCATGAGGGATGCGGCGAGCAGGGCCAAGGCGCGTCGTTTCATGAAGGTTCTCCTCGTTCGTTCATCTGGAATACGCATCGCGCTGTTCGCACGGTTCGCAACCTGGCCCCATGCAACCTGCCGAAAGCCCTCCCCAAGGCTCGGCGGCCACTCGATCTCCCCGGCTCTGCCGGACGATGTCGAGCCGCAGCGATTCTCGCCGAGGAGCGACGGGTTTGCTCAGACCTCAGGGCGGAACATCGCCCCCTGACCAACTGCATCTGCGTTCACCCGACGCTGTCCGAGGGAAGTCAAATCGGCGGTGAC
>CAZTXD010000067.1:0-9612 GCA_964617995.1 uncultured Acidimicrobiaceae bacterium | reverse complement strand
GCTGATCGCGGTGCTGGTCCGCTTCTTCTTCGGGCCCAAGCCGGTCGGCCTGGCCGAGCTCCGCGCCGGGGTCCAGGAGGTGGCGATCACCGTCAAGGGTGGATACGTCCCCGACCGGATCAAGGTGCGGGCGGGGGTCCCGGTCCGGCTGACCTTCGACCGGCAAGAGTCGGGAGAGTGTACATCGCGGGTGGTGTTCCCCGACTTCGGAGTGAGCAGGTCGCTCCCCGCCTTCGGCCAGACCACGGTTGAGCTCCTCCCTGTGCAGAGCGGAGAGTTCGGGTTCGCCTGCGGGATGAACATGGTGCACGGGACCCTGGTGGTCGAGGCGGGCGACGACGACGACGACGCGGAGGAAGCGGCCGTGACCTCCGAAGCGACCAGCGACGACGGCCATGTCCACCCGGGCACTCGGGAAGTGGTGGTCGAGCCGACTGCCCCCGCCGACGGGGCCCAGCGGGTGGAGTTCACCCTCCGCGGCGGAGGAGCGAGCTGCGCCGCCTGCGTCCGCAACATCGAGACCGCCCTGGAGGCGGTGCCCGGGGTAGCCCGCGTCGACGCCAATTACGGAACCGAGCGGGTCACGGTGGCATACCGTCCCGAGCGGGCCGGCGTCGCCGACCTCCAGGGGGCGGTGGCGGGATTGGGTTACCGGATCGAGCCGAGACCGCAACCCGAAGGCGCCGGGGTCGAAGACCAGGAGACGGCCGACCGGCGGGCGGAGATCCGCGATCTGGGCCGCCGGGTCCTGTTGGGGGCGATCCTCACCTTCCCCATCCTCTACGCGGTGATGGGAGGTGAGCTGTTCGGGCTGGCGGTCCCCGGATGGATGGAGGATCCGTGGGTGCAGCTGGCTCTCATCACCCCGGTGTTCTTCTACACCGGCTGGCCCATCCACCGCACCGGCTGGCTGGCATTGACCCATCGCAGCGCCGAGATGAACAGCCTCATCACCCTGGGCACCACCGCCGCCTTCGCCTACAGCCTGGTGGTGACGGTGGCGCCCGGTCTGCTGCCACCCGAATTGCGCCAGGTGTACTACGAGGCGGTGGGGGTGATCATCACCCTAATCCTCCTGGGACGCCTGATCGAAGCCCGGGCCAAGGCCGGCACCGGGGAGGCCATCCGCAAGCTGATCGGCCTCCAGGCCAAGACCGCCCGGGTGATCCGGAACGGCAATGAGATCGAAGTCCCGGTCGAGGAGGTGACCGTGGACGAGGTGGTGGTGGTCCGTCCCGGGGAGAAGGTACCGGTGGACGGGGAGATCATCGATGGCCGCTCCACCCTCGACGAGTCGATGGTCACCGGCGAGTCGATCCCGGTGGAGAAGTCGGTTGGCGACCCGGTGATCGGGGCCACCCTCAACCAGACGGGGGCATTCCGGATGCGAGCCACCCGGGTGGGCCGCGACACGATGTTGGCCCAGATCATCCGCCTGGTGGAACAAGCCCAAGCCTCGAAGGCGCCCATCCAGCGGCTGGCCGACCGGGTCGCCTCCTATTTCGTGCCCGCGGTGATCTTCATCGCCATCGCCACCTTCGTCCTCTGGTTCATCCTCGGGCCGGCACCCGCCGTGATCTTCGGCCTCGGGGCCAGCCTGACCGTGCTGATCATCGCCTGCCCCTGCGCCCTGGGGCTGGCCACCCCCCTCTCCATCCAGGTCGGGACCGGCAAGGCAGCTCAGCAGGGCATCCTCATCCGCTCCGCCGAGGCGCTGGAGACCGCCCACAGAGTCCGCACGGTCATCCTGGACAAGACCGGCACCATCACCAGGGGAGAGCCGGCCCTCACCGACGTCGTCCCGGTGGGCTCACCCACCGACACCGAGCTTCTGGCGCTGGTGGCCTCGGCCGAGCGGCTGTCCGAGCATCCCCTGGGGGAGGCCATCGTGCGGGGGGCGGAGGAGAGAGAGGTCGCCCTGTCCGAACCCGAGGACTTCGACTCGGTCACCGGCCAGGGGATCCGAGCCCGGGTGGACGGCCACCAGCTGCTGGTCGGCAACCGCGGGTTCCTGGCCGACGCGGGCGTCGACATCGCCGGTCTCGACGAGGCGGCCGAAACTCTCTCCGAGGAGGGGAAGACCCCGATCCTGGTGGCGGTAGACGGCGGCCCGGCGGGAGTGGTGGCGGTGGCCGACACCGTCAAGGAGGGCTCGGCTGCCGCGGTGGCCGCCCTCACGCAGCTCGGGGTGGAGGTGGTGATGATCACCGGCGACAACCGGCGCACCGCCGCCGCCATCGCCCGGCAGGTCGGGATCGAGCGGGTTCTGGCCGAAGTGCTTCCCCAGGACAAGGCCATCGAAGTGCGCCGCCTCCAGGGGGAAGGGCGGGTGGGGATGGTGGGCGACGGGATCAACGACGCCCCCGCCCTCGCCCAGGCCGACGTGGGCATCGCCATCGGCTCCGGAACCGACGTGGCCATCGAGGCCGCCGACGTCACTCTCATCTCCGGTGAGCTGCGCGGAGTGGTGACCACCCTCACCCTGAGCCGGGCCACCATGCGCAACATCAGACAGAACCTGGGTTTCGCCTTCGGCTACAACACCCTCGGCATCCCGATCGCCGCCGGGCTGCTCTACCCGGTGATCGGGCTGCTCCTGAACCCGATCATCGCCGCCGCCGCCATGGCCCTCAGCTCCCTCTCGGTGGTGGGCAACGCCAACCGTCTCCGCCGCTACCGGCCCCAGCCCCTCCCCGACTCCGACCGGCCCACCGGCCGGGAGCCGACGGTGGAAATACCAGACGAGCAACCAAAGGAGATCGAGATGGCACGCGATCCCGTGTGCGGGATGGACGTCGACCCGGAGGCGGCGGCCGCCAGCTACGACCACGAAGGGCAGACCTACTACTTCTGCTCGCAAGCATGTCACAGCAGCTTCGTCGCCGACCCGGAGAGATATCTGGCCGGCTGACCGGCGACACGCCAGACCCCTCGCGGACACGCCTGCCGCCCGGTCGACTGGAGACGACTGAACCCGGCCGATCACAGGGCGATGCAAGATGGCCCTTGCGGGTAGGGGACGCTGTCCTTGGGTGCACGTGGCGTCTGGACGATGGTCCCGGTGTCGATGATCAGCCTCCCGTCGGGGGTGACCTCTATGGTGAAGCGGTCCAGGTTGCGTGGGGCCGGCCCAGCCTGATACTCGCCGAACAGATTGTACTTGGAGCCGTGACAGGGACACTCGAACCCGGCCGAGGGAGAGCACCACGGCGCCCGGCAGCCGAGGTGGACACAGCGCCACCACATCGCCATCAGCCCCTCGGCGACCAGCTCCGCCTGGTCGAATTGGGATCCGCCGCGCTGTTCGTCGGTGATCGGCACCACGTAGGCCTGGGCTTCGGAGACCACGAACGGTGCCACCGAACCGTCCGGTTGAGTCAGTTGGGCCCTGATGTCGGCGACAGGACCGGCGTCGACGCGGCTTCCGATGCCGCCCGTGACCCTCGGCCAGAAGAAGGCCAGGGCGGATCCCCCCAAAATCCCCAGGTACGAGCCGAAAGCTCCAGCCAGAGCCCGGTTGAAGAACTGGCGGCGGGTCACCCCACCCTCCTCGGGTGACACCTCCACGATCCGCTGTGCCTGCATCACGGTCACGGGCGCGGTCTGTGCTTCCTTCCCGATCAGTGCGGTCGACTCCGGCTCCGGACCCGTCTGCGGCTCTGGCGGGAGCGGCGTGGCCGTGCCGGTATCCGACCGGGGCTCAGGCCGGTCGTGCTGGTCCGAACCCACCGACCGGCGGAAGGCGATGGTGAAGGCACCGACTGTGGCCATAATCGCCACCGCTGCCACCGCTATCAGGATGAGGCTCGACGGGTCCATGACCCACCATCCTCGACACCAGGCTGGAACTACTACAGCACATCATACTTCCATCCAACCCAAGACCGGAGCCTGAGTGAGAAGGATCACCCGGCCGCCAGGACGGTGAGTCCCAGCCCGGTGAGAAGCACCATCAGGCCTTCGCCACTCTGCGCGGTGGCAACTAAACGCTTTGAAAGCCAAGAATGATCTGCCTCTGGCAAGCGCATCTGGCGGTGGGCGCTGGTCTCCATGTCGGAATAACCGTCCCAGGACTGCTAGAGGCTGCGGCCGGTTGTGCGCTCCGCCTCGCGTGATCGTGTCCGGCGTTGTGCGATGACTCGACGGACGTGCCGTTCCAGCTCGTTGAGTTCGTCGTCCGCATTCGGGCCGATCGAGGTGAGATGTCGGGAACGGTGCGGGTCGAGCTGAGCGTGGCGGGCGACGGAGGGCTGGTCGATCCAGTCTCGGGCGACAGCTTGGGTGAGCACGTCGCGAGCGGTCTGGTTGTCTTCGATGGGTACGTAGGCGTGGTTGGCGTCTCGTCCCCGGGTCATGGGCGTATAGATGCCGCGGCTGTCGGTGGCGGAATCGACGAGGAAAAGAGCGGTGTCGACGGTGCGGCCTTGGGTGGCGTGGCTGGTCTGGGCGTAACCCAATTCCAGATGTTGGGCGACGTAGTCGGCTGGAACCCGGATGGTGCCGGTACGGCCGGTGAGGGTGGCACTGCGGTCGGGATGGATGGGCGGCGATGGTCCTGTGGTCACGGTTCTTGACCATGAGTTCCTTGCTCGGTGCCAAGGGTGCGGTCGTTGCGGCGGGTGACCACTTCGTCCCCCACCAGTGGCCGATGCACTCGCCGAACACCTGGCACGACCCGACCCATTGGAGGCGACGGCGTTCGTCTTCTCTAACACCAAGGGCGGGCCGATCCGCCGCACCGGCTGGGTGCGGCAGGTGTGGAACCCTGCCATCAAGGCGGTGGGGCTCGACGGGCTCACTCCCCACGACCTACCGCACTCCCACGTTGCCATCCTCATCGAGCAAGGAGAGCATCCCCGGGCGATCGCCGACCGGCTCGGCCACACGTCGGTCAGGACCGTCCTCGACGTGTACGGGCACCTCTTCCCCGACGCCGACACCGGGATCGCCGACCGTCTCGACCAGCGGCTAGCTCATCCTGGTGTGGCCCAGGTGTGGCCCAAGGTCGCCACTGAGACCGGGGTGGAGATCCCCGAAACACCAGAAAACCCACTCCGATCAGGGGACCTTCGTAGTGGGCGTTGACGGACTCGAACCGCCGACCTCTTCCTTGTAAGGGAAGCGCTCTAGCCTGCTGAGCTAAACGCCCGGGATCGGGAATTGTAGGCCCCCCTCCAGGATCGTTTGACGACGGCTCATCCGGGGTAGACGCCAGGGAAGCAACACCCCGAGGCCGTGAGCACAGCCACCACCACCCATCTCCTCGACCGTCGCACCACGCCATCCCGGGCATTGCTGCGGGCCATGCGGCCCCGGCAGTGGCCCAAGAACCTGCTGGTGTTCGGGGCGCCGGCGGCAGCAGGAGTCTTGTTCGTTCCGGGCGTGTTCGCCGATGCGCTCCTCGCCTTCATCGCCTTCACCCTGGCGGCGTCCGGCACCTACCTCGTCAACGACGCCATCGACGCTCCCCACGACCGCCTCCATCCCACCAAACGCCACCGGCCCGTCGCGGCGGGTCTCATCCCCATTCCCACCGCGTGGAGATTCGGGGCGGCCTCGATGGTTCTGGCCCTGATTCCGGCCATCGCCATCGGGAGCGTTTCGTTCATGGTGGCTCTCGTCGGCTACATCACACTGACACTGTCCTACACGCTGTGGCTGAAGCAGATCGTGGTGGTCGACCTCGTGGCGGTGGCGCTGGGGTTCGCCGTCCGGGCCGTGGCCGGAGGGTTCGCCGTCGGTGTGCCGCTGTCGCAGTGGTTCCTGATGGTGGCTTTCTTCGGTGCTCTGTTCCTGGTGGCCGGCAAGCGGTACGGTGAGCATCGGCGGCTAGGCGACCAGGCGGGGGCCCATCGACCCATCCTCGACTCCTACGCCGACTTCTACCATCAGCACGTGATGACGTTGTCGTCGGGAGTCACCATGATCGGCTACGGACTGTGGGCCTACCAGCACGGCTATCCCTCCCAAGGGTGGTTCCTGGCGTCGTTCCTCTTCCTGGTGGTGGTGCTGCTGCGGTTCTCCCTGCTGGTCCACAGCGGAGCCTCAGACGACCCGGTGGAGATCGTGTGGACGGACAGACCGTTGCGCATCCTCGTCGTCGTCTGGCTCGCTCTGGTGCTCGCAGGTGTCGAACTCGCCTGAGCAGGAGACGGGGCGCAACGAAGCCGACGACGGACGCAGCCTCCGCTTCCGGTTACTCAGCGCGGTGGCCGTGACCATGGCCGCCACCGGCGTCGCCCTCTTTCTGCTGGCCGGCGACCGCCAGGGGGTGCCCCTCGGTCTGTTGCGCGCCGACCCCGCCGCACCGGCCCGGCCCCGTGAGCTGCCACCGCTGTGGGAGCACTTCGACTCGTTAACCGTCACCCAGCAGCTCACCGGCCCCGGCTCCCCCAACCGCACGTTCCAGCGCTGGAACATCGGCGGCACCGACCTAGGTCACACGTTCTTTCACAAGGGCGATCTCTACATGGTGTTCGGAGACACCTACGGGCGCGAGCGCCAGGACTGGAGATCCAATACCATGGCCAAGGTCGCCGCCATCGACTCCCCGGCATCGGGCCTCGAGTTCGAGAGCTTCGTCGGAGATGCCGAAGGTCGGGCCACCGAGCTCCTGTCGTCGCACAAGGTCTACTGGGTCGAACCGACGGTGATTCCCACCAACGGGGTGTCGGTGGGCGACAGGATGATCCTCCATTACATGTCGGTGCGACGCTGGGTCGCCCCGGGACGGTGGCGGATCAACCACGCCGGGATGGCCTACTCCGACGACGATGGCATCACCTGGGCCAGAACCGGTGAGATGTGGGACAAGTCGACCAACTTCGCCCAGGTCGCCTTCGTACGCGACCCGGGAGACAGCGACCACATCTACCTGTTCGGCATCCCCGCCGGTCGGCATGGCGCCGTCCACCTAGCTCGTGTACCTGTCGACGACATCCTGAACATCCGGGCCTACCGGTATTGGGACGGGACGGAGTGGAGCCCTGCCCACAGCGACGCAGTCGAGGTCGCTCCCCGGCCCGTCGGTGAGCTCTCGGTGGCATGGAGCGGCCACCTGGACCTATGGATGATGATGTACCTGAACGAACGCCATCGGGCCATCGTCGTGCGGACGGCCGAGGAGCTGACCGGGACGTGGAGCGACGAGCGGCTGATAACCACCGGCCAGGACCACCCCCAGCTCTACGCCCCTTTCATCATCCCGTTCGATTCGAACGACCCGGATGTGTTCTTCACGATGTCGCGCTGGGACGCCTACAACGTCTTCCTGATGCATCTGCATCTGCAGTGAGGCCTAACGGTCGAGACGCAACGCTCCATAGTCCAGACGCAGGGTGGGACCTATGTTCAGCGCTTCGGGGAACGGCCCGTCCACAGCCGACACGTGATCCCAGTACGCAACTGATTCGGGGTCGACCCACAGCGGGAGCGTCACCACGTCTTCGGCGTACAGCTCCTGGAGGGCGACGTACAGCGCCTCGCGCCGTTCGTCGTCCGGCTCGACGGCAGCCTCCTCCAGCATGCTCACCAGCTCGGAGGCCACCTCCTCGTCGACGGGCCCGCTTCCTCCTACGCCACCCCTGAGCAGGAACGGAGCCAGGAAGTTGTGAGGGTCGGGGAAGTCGTATACCCAGCCGAGGAACGCCACGTTGTAGGCACCCGAAACGACCTCACCCACGTACGTGTTCCACGCCTGCGCCGTGAGGGTGACCTCGATGAGCCCGGTGGATTCCAGCTGACGTTCCAACTCCTCCATCGCCCGGGCTATCTCCACTCCGAACCTCTCCGGCGGATAGGCGAGCTCGAGGTGAGCGGGATCCTCAACCGTGTAGCCGGCCTCGGTCAGCAGATCTATGGCACCGGCGACGTCGGGCTCGCCGTATACATCTCGGAAAGAGTCCGCCGAGCCCAAGAAGCCGACGGGAACCGGGGAATAGGCGGGAGCGACCGTTCCCTCCAGCACCTGGTCCGCCACCGTCTGGCGATCGATTACCGTGGCGATGGCGCGACGGACGAGAGGGTCGTCGGTGGGAGCCAGTTCGTGGTTCAGTGCCAGAAACTCCAGCACGCCTCCCGGCGCGTGGAACACCGTCACCCCCTCCAGGGCGTTCAGCTCGCGCTCCAGCTCGGGTCCGATCCCCCGCCACACCAGATCCAGGTCACCGTTGCCGATCGCCGCGGACATGTCCTCACCCGAGGCGAACAGGTGCAGGATCACCTGCTCGGGCCCTTCCTCATCGGCAGGGACGGCCGGGTTTCGCTCCAGAACGATCCGGTCATCGCTGATGTCGGCCACGTACCAGTTCCCCACGCTGTGTATCGGAGGATCGGGCCGTGGCTCGAGCTGATCGTCGGGAAAGGCGTCGGGGTGGACCGGGACGTAGGCGGCGCTGCTCAGGAGAACCGGGAAGTAGGCGAATCGCTCGTGCAGGTGAAAGACGAGGGTGGCGTCGTCGGGAGCCTCCACCCTGGCGACGTAGCTCGTCACCAGCTCGGATGCCCTGCCTCCCAGCTGCATGACACGCTGCAGAGACCTGACGTAGATGTCCGCTGTGAGCGCGAGCCCGTCCGAGAACTCGGTGGCCGGGTCGAGGTGGAATGTGTAGGTGAGCCCGTCGTCGCTGACATCGGGGCCGCCTTCGGCGATGCCCGAAGAGATGTCGCCGGTCGCCGGGTCCATCGAGAGGAGACCCCGGGCGGTGTTCAGGATCAGCTCCCAGTCGGCGAGGGTGACGGCGTCCGCCGGGTCGAGGGTCTCCACCGGCACCAGGGTGCCGACGTGGAGGGTGCCGCCCGAGGGAGGTCCCGGACCGGTGGGGGGCGGAACGGATGTCTCCGGGACCGTGGTGGACGTGGTGGTCGGGCGGAACTCCGTGGTCGGGCTGGGGCCCGGTCCCTGAGAACAGGCCACGGACACGGCCAGGACCAGAATGCACACCCTCCGGCACATATCCCCGGTCACCTACCCTCTGGAGCACCGACCGAAACCGCTCACGGTTGGATACGGGAGGATGTGGGTAGGGGATCGCGCAGACTCCTATCGACACAGTTCACCCGATGGATGGGAACCCGAACATGAGTCTCCGCCGCTGGTTGGTCCTGATGGCCAGGTCCGTGGTGGCAGGCGCCAGCGCCGGCATCGCTGCCGCAGGGCTTATCTTCTTCGGTTTCGGCTTCATCGGATTGGAGGGAGGCGATGTCGGCGAACGACTCCGCAACGGCTGGGATGCAGCCACCTCCTTCGGGATCAACCGGGGACTGGTGCTGGGAATCGGCATCGCCGTGGGTCTGGCAGTGGCCTTCCTCATTTGGAGTGCGCTCACCGACCGGTTCGATCCTGCCGGGGCCCGACCATGGCTGGCGGCCACCGCCGCGTTCGTCGTGGTCATCGCAAACACCGGAGCGATCACCGCCAACGGAGGCTGGGACGAGGCCGCCGTGACCACGGTGATCTTCATGGCCGTCGTCGCCGCAGCCGCCGTGTGGTGGACGGCGCCGTGGGTGCTCCGCTCGGCGGAGTGACAGGCGACGGCGCAACCACCGACGAGGTAAACCCGTTTTCGCGCATCAAATGCGCGCTATGGCGCGCCTTTGATGCGCGAAAACGGG
>CAZTXD010000066.1:0-18062 GCA_964617995.1 uncultured Acidimicrobiaceae bacterium | reverse complement strand
GCTTGCACCTAACGTCCTGGCGCCGTTCATCGTGTGAGGTGATGATCATTGCCTTCCCGCCCGTCCCCGCCCACCACCCGCTTGCACCTAACGTCCTGGCGCCGTTCATCGTGTGAGTGAGACCTACGGGCACTTCGACGTCGTGGTGGTCGGGTCCGGGTCGGCCGGGTCGACCGCCGCCATCGCCGCTGCTCGGGGAGGAGCGTCGGTCCTCCTGGTCGAGAAGCTGCCGTTCCTGGGTGGCACCTCGACGGCCGTTCTCGACACCTTCTACGGCTTCTATACCCCCGGCAGCCGCTCCCGCAAGGTCGTGGCAGGCGTGGCCGACGACGTCGTCGACGAACTCCGCACGCTGGGCGAGGTCGTGGAACGTCCCAACACCTACGGAGCGGGCACCGGGGTCACCTATCTGGCCGAGCACCTCAAGATCGCCTGGGAGAGCCTCGTCGTCGGCGCCGGGAGTAACGTCCTCCTCCACTCCTTCGTCCAGGACGTCGAGGTGGAGGACGGCCGCCTGAACGAGCTGGTGGTAGCCACCAAGGCCGGGCTGCGACGGATCTCGGCGAAGGTGGTGGTGGACGCCACCGGCGACGCCGACGTGTCCCACTTCGCCGGCTTCGGCTACGAGCTGGCGGGGGAGCTCGCCCCCGCCCAGACGCTCACGACCACATTCCGGATGACCAACGTGGACATGGCCCGGCGCCGGGAGGTCACCAAGGACGACCTCCATGCCCTGATGCGGGAAGCAGCCGAGCGGGGCGACTACCAGCTACCTCGCCGGGAAGGCTCCGATCACATCACCCCGATCGGTGACATGATCGCGACGGTCATGACCCGTATCGAGCACGTCACACAGACCGAGGACGGGAGGGTGATCAACGCCACCGACCCCGACGTCCTCACCCGGGCCGAGATGGAGGGACGCCGTCAGGTGATGGAGTATGTCCGGTTCCTCAAGGACCGGGTTCCCGGGTACGAGCAGGCGGAGCTGGTGGCGATGGGAACCCAGATCGGCCTGCGGGAGACCCGCCGGGTCCATGGTGATCACCGTGTCACAAGGGAAGAGGTCCTGTCCGCGGCACAATTCGACGACCAGATCGGCCTGTGCGGTGCCCCGATCGAGGACCACCACGGCACCTCCGCCGGCGACGGATCGGGAACCACCTGGCGGTACCTGCCCGACGGTCAGGCGGTCGGCATCCCGCTCTCTTCGCTCGTGGTCCGCGACTCGTCCAACACGCTGGTGGCGGGCCGGTGCTTCTCCGCCACCCACGACGCCCATGCCTCCATCCGGTCCATGGCCCAGTGCATGGCGATGGGACACGCCGCCGGGCTCACCGCCGCCCTCGCGGCTAGGGGTGACGGCTCGATCCGCTCGGTTCCCTCCCGGCTGGTGCAGGACCGGCTGCGGGCAGACGGCGCCGTCCTCGAACTGCCGTGAGCACGGTCAGGTCGGTCCTCGGCGACATCCATCCCGCCGAACTCGGACCCACCTATATGCACGAACACCTGATCATCGACCATCCGCTGGTCGAGGACCGCTTTCCCCACATCCACCTGCCCTCGGTGGAGGAGGCCGTCGGTGAAGTGGCCATGTGCGCCGCAGCCGGTGTCCGGACGATGGTCGACACCATGCCGTGCGCCGCCGGACGCAACATCACCAAGCTGGCGGAGGTGAGCCGGAGAAGCGGGGTCAACATCGTCTCCTCCACCGGGTTACACGCCGCCAGGTACTACCCGGGGTCGCCATGGGCGACCGAGCTGGAGGCGGAGGCCCTGGCCGACCTGTTCGTAGCGGACATCGAAGTCGGCATCGACCGCTTCGACTATTCCGGGCCGGTCGTGCGCCGGACACCGCACCGTGCCGGGATCGTCAAGGTGGCTACCACAGGCGACAGTCCCACGCCCACAGAAGCCCGGTCCATCGAAGCGGCCGCTCTCGCTCACCGGCGTACCGGCTGTCCGATGATCACCCATTGCGAGAATGGCCGCGGGGCCCCGTCTCAGGTGCGGGCCCTCGCCGAGTTGGGGGTGGATGCCGCCGGGGTGGTGCTGTCGCACACCGACAAGGTGCGGGACCTCTCCTATCACCGTGACCTCCTGGCCATGGGCGTCAACCTCGAATACGACCAGGCCCTCCGTCAAGCCCTCGTCTCCGACCACTGGACGGTGAGCCTCATCGAGGAGATGGCCTCGGAGGGTCACCTCGATCGGCTCATGGTGGGCACCGACGGCGCCCGGCGGTCCCTGTGGGCGGAGTTGGGGGGCCGACCCGGCTTGGCTCACCTAGCACAGCTCCTGGAGGGGACTCTCGACCCGGCCATCTGCCGGGCGCTGCTGGTGACGAACCCGGCCCGGTTCCTCGCCTTCTGACCGAGACACCGTCGCTCCGTCCGAGGATGCCAGAAGGAGGTTTGACAAGAAATATTGTCAACCCCTATCGTGGGAGCGTGCTGGATGTGGGCGTGATCACAGAGCCGAAGACGGCCGCCATCGCGCTCGACGATCTGCGCTCACGGATCCTGTCCGAGCTCAAGGAGCCCGCCTCGGCGGCCACCGTCGCCCAGCGGTTGGATATGCCCCGCCAGAAGGTCAACTACCACCTCCGGGCCCTCGAGGGCCACGGGCTCGTCGAGGTGGCAGGTGAGCGTCGACACGGCGGTCTCACCGAGCGGCTGCTGGTGGCCACGGCGGCCTCCTATGTGGTGTCGCCGTCGGCGATGGGCCCCAGCGCTCCCGCTCCGGGACAGGTGAACGACCGGCTCTCGGCTCGCTACCTGGTCGCTGTGGGCGCCCGATTGATCGAGGAGGTCGGCCGCCTCGTCGCCCACCTCGGCCGGGACAGGAGGCTCGCCACGATGGCGATCGATAGCGAGATCCGATTCGCGAGCGCCGAGGACCAGGCGTCCTTCGCCCGGGATCTCACCGAGGTCATCTCCCGTCTGGCCCACGAGTACCACCACGACGACGGCCGCCCCTACCGCCTCGTCGTGGCCAGTCATCCGATATCGCAGGAGGAACAACCATGAACGACGAACGCCGCATCGAACTGGAGGTCGAGGTGCCCGTCGGTCCGGAGGAGGCTTGGGAGGCGATTGCCACCGGTCCCGGAATCACCGCCTGGTTCATGCCCGCCGAGGTCGAGGGAAGGGTCGGCGGGGCGGTCATCCACCACCACGACGCCGACCTGTCGTCCGAGGGCCGGGTCATCGCCTACGACCCTCCCCGACGCTTTGCCTATGAAGAGGACGGCGAGACTTTCGCTCCACCGGGTGGGCCGCCGGTCATGGCCACGGAGTTCCTCGTGGAGTCCCGCCGCGGCGGGACCTGCGTGGTGCGGGTCGTGATGAGCGGGTTCGGGGAAGGGGATGCCTGGAACGCGGCTATAGAGTCCTACACCGGCGGCTGGCGCCGGGTGCTGGCCTCGCTGGAGCTCTACCTCACCCATTTCCGGGGCGAACCCGTCGCCTCTATCAACGCCGCCCGGATGATGAAGCCCGACCCCGGTCTCTGGCCGCGTCTCGCCTCCTCACTCGGTATCCCTGCCGAGCTGAAGGTGGGTGACCACATCGCCACCGATGGGGAGGCACCTCCTCTCGCGGGACGCATCGAGGGTGTAGGAGACGGCATGGCCACCCTCCTCCTGGATCGGCCGTCGCCGGGCATCGGCTTCGTGGGGATCGGGGAACCCGCCGACCAGGCGGTGGTGGTCGTGCGCTGCCAGCTCTTCGGTGCGCAAGCGGCCGCGATCGCGGCGCGCGAGCAGGGGGCCTGGCGGAGGTGGCTGGCCGACCGGTTGGGCTAGCCCGTGTGAGGCTCAGCCGGTGACGACTCGGTCCAGGAACTCCCCGCTGTCGGTGTCCTTGAGTATCAGCTTGCGTCGGCCGTCGGGAAGGGTTTCGGACTTGATCACGGTGTGGCCCTCGAACGTCTCGGCTTCCTGGCTGATCCGGGGTGTCGACCCGTGCCGCCACTCGATTTCGATGGGGACCCAGGCCTTCTCCTCCGCCGAGCGGTAACAGGCGTCCATGATGGCGTTGACGACGTATCCGTCGTAGAAGGTCTCCCGCGGCTCCCGCTTCGCCTCCATCGAATCGAACATGTCGGCGAACATGTCGATGTAGCCCAGCTCGCTCACCTCGTCCCCCACCGGGAACAGCCAACCGGCCTCGGTCTCGGCCTTCTCCGCCACATAGCCGCCGGAGCCGCCCGTGCTGAACATCTCGAACCCAGTCCGGAGGAAGTGGTTGAGCCAGATGGTGCCCTGGGTGCCGGCGACCTCGTCGCGCAAGTCCATGCCGCCCCGAAACGTCCACGACACCTCGAACTGTCCGATGGCGCCCGATTCGAACCGGATGAGCGCGATGGCGTTGTCCTCGTCGTCGATGGGGTGGACCAGCGTGTCCGTGACGCACACCACCTCGACCGGCCGGTTTCCCTTGCCGATGAAGCTGCGGATGATCTCGATACAGTGACAGCCGAGATCGACGATGGCGCCGCCCCCGGTGAGCCTCCCATCCCAGAACCACGCCGAATGGGGCCCGGGATGGGTCTCCCGGGACCTCACCCAGGTGACGTCGCCGATGGCCCCGTTGCGGACCGACTCGACCGCCTTCAGGGTCTTCGGTGTGTATACGAGGTCCTCCAGGTACCCGGCGAACACCCCCGCCGACTCCACCTTGTCGAGGATTCGCTTGGCCTCTTCGGCGTTGCGGGCGAGAGGCTTGGTGCAGAGCACGGCCTTGCCGGCGTCGACCGCCAGCCCGATAGCCTCCTCATGGATATGATTGGGGAGTCCCACGACCACCACGTCGCTGTCGGGGTGCTCGATCGCTTGCTGTAGAGAGGTCGTGTGCTCGGGGATGCCCCAGCGTTCCGAGAAGGCACGTCCCCGTTCCTCCGTGCGGGAATAGACGGTCCTCACGCGGTCACGGCCGCGACCGGCGTGGAGCGTCATCGTGTAGAAGTCCCCGATCAGCCCCGTACCCAGCATGGTCACGTTGTGTGTCTGCATCCTTCGCCTCCCGTCATCGAGGTTGTATAGACAACATAGTCGCCCGGCCAGGAGGCTGTGCCGCTAGGCGAGGCGGGCCAGGGCCTGGTCCCGCACCGAGGCGACGTCGCCCAGGGCGACCGTCTCCGGATCGACGAGGGAGCTCCCGAGTGCCACCCCCGTCGCCCCTGCCTCCAGATAGGCGGCAACGTCGCCGGGCCGGACTCCCCCCGAGACGATGAGGGGGATGTGGGGGAGTGGTGCCCGGACGGCCCGGATGTAGCTCGGTCCCCCGACCGACGACACGGGGAACACCTTCACAGCGGTGGCGCCGGCATCCCACGCCGCCATGATCTCGGTCGGGGTGAGGGCGCCGGCGACGACAGGAACGCCGGCCCCCAGCGCAGCATCCACCACCGTCCGATCCAGTCCCGGGGACACCACGTAGACGGCGCCTGCCGCCACCGCCGCCTCGACGCTCGTGGCCTCGGTGACCGTTCCCAGCCCGATCGGCTTTCGCATCCGGGTGGTGAGATCCCTCACCACCTCGATCGCATCGGGCACGGTCATCGTGATCTCGACGGAGCTGACCGGTGTGTCCTCCAGCCCCAGGGCCATGGTGGAGGCGGCCCGGGCGCTGTCGGCGCGGACGACGGCGATGATTCCGGCGAGAGAGTCGTCGAGTGCTCGCATCCCCCGATCGTAAGGGCCCCTTCCCCGTTTTCGCGCATCGAATGCGCGCTATAGCGCGCATTCGATGCGCGAAAACGGGGAAGACGGAGAAGCGGCCTCAAAGGGCGCGTTGCAGGGCCTGGTGGTGGACCTCCAGGTCGGACGATCGGAACAGGACGAAGCGGATGAGACGCACCGAATCCAGGTCCGGGGCGGTATCGACCACGGTGGTCATGGCCACCTTCGCGGCCTGCTCCAGCGGATACCCGAATGCCCCGGTCGAGATGGCGGGAAAGGCGATCGACCCCAGGCCTGCCTCGTCGGCGAGGCTCAACGCCCGGCGGTAGCAATCGGCCAGCAGCCGCTCGGCGGGCTCGTCGGCGCCGTACACGGGACCCAGACAGTGCACGACGTGCGGGTTGGGAAGATCGTGTCCGGAGGTGATCACGCATTCCCCCGGGCGAATCGGCGCCAGCGGCCGGCACTCCTCGGCCAGGCCGGGCCCTGCGGCCCGATGGATGGCCCCGGCCACGCCTCCGCCGATCTTCAGCTCGGCGTTGGCGGCATTCACCACGGCATCCACATCTGGTTGGCTGGCGATGTCTCCCACGACGAGTTGGACGACGACATCGCCCACGGTCTGCTCGGTCATCGTTCCACCACGCTCCCACGATACCGGCGATGCAGGATCCGGCGCGATGAGTTCATCTGCACTCGATCGTCCTAATCATGACGATGAGCACGGTCCCGACCCGAATAGGAGCGATCACATGCCAAAGCCGAGCCTGCAAAGCATCCTGCTGGCGAGCACCGACCCCGAGAGCCTGGCCGCCTGGTACGCGGCCGCCCTCGACCCCGATGCCGACACGAAGATGAACGGATACCGGATCCTGAGCTTTGGAGGGTTTCACCTCATCATCGACACACGCGACGACGTTTCCGATGTGAATCCCGAACCGGGAAGGATCATCCTCAACTTCGACGTGGCCGACGCTCGAGCCCTGGTCGCCCATCTCGATGAGATGGGGACGACCTGGCTGGCCGAGCTGGAGGACCGGGATGGAAGCCTGTTCGCCACCGCCATCGATCCCGACGGCAACTACGTCCAGCTCATCGAGCTGAGCGAGGAAGCGCGGGCTTCCATGGAGTCGATGTGACTCCCGAGCGATCTTGACTTCAAGTTCACTTCAGGTTGTAACTTGGTGCCTTCATCTGAAAAGGAGACAGCTTGTCGATCTCACACACAGATCCGGCCGCGGTAGTCGATCGTCTGCGAGCCGAGTTGGACGGACGGGTGATCATCCCCGGAGACGAGAGATATGAGCGAGCCCGGACGATCTTCTACGGGGGCTTCGACCGCAGGCCGGCGGCCGTGGTCCAGGCGGCCGACGCCTCCGAGGTGGCGTCGGTCGTTCGCATGGCGGCGGCCACCGGGACGGAGCTGGCGGTCCGCAGTGGCGGACACAGTCCCGCCGGGCACGGCCTCACCGATGGAGGGATAGTCCTCGACCTCTCGACCCTCCGGTCGCTGGACATAGACATCGCGGGACGCACGGCCTGGGCCGGCGCCGGGCTCACCACCGGGGAGTACACGGCGGCGGCAGGAGAGCACGGATTGGCAACCGGTTTCGGGGACACGGGCTCGGTCGGGCTCGGGGGTATAACCCTGGCGGGAGGTATCGGCTTCCTCGTGCGCAAGCACGGTCTCACCATCGACAACCTGCTGGCGGCGGAGGTCGTCACCGCCGACGGTTCGATCCTCACGACGGATGCCGAGACCCATCCCGACCTCTTCTGGGCGATCCGCGGCGGGGGAGGCAACTTCGGAGTGGCCACCCGCTTCCGCTTCCGCCTCCACGAGGTTCCCGGCATCGTCGGCGGGATCCTGATTCTCCCTGCGGCGGCTGATGTCGTCACCTCCTTCGTCGAGCTGGCGGATGCGGCTCCCGAGGAGCTATCGACCATCGTCAACGTCATGCTCGCCCCACCGATACCCTTCGTTCCGGACGAATACCACGGAAAGCCGATCGTCTTCGGCCTGCTCGCCTATGCCGGAGAGACCGGCAAGGGCGAGAGCGTGATCGACCCGTTTCGGCGCCTGGCCACGCCGATCACCGATCTCGTTCGTCCCATGACCTATCCCGAGATCTTCCTGCCCGACGAGGAGGAGTTCCACCCTGTGGCCATCGGCCGGACGATGTTCGTCGATGGCCTCGAGCCGACAGCGGCCGGCGAGATCATCGACCGGGTGGCGTCGTCCACGGCTGACATGGCCGTCACCCAGATCCGCGTCCTGGGCGGGGCGATGGGACTCGTGCCGGTAGAGGCGACGGCATTTGCTCACCGCCACCGGCAGATGATGATCAATGTGGCCGCCGCCACGATGACGGCCGCCGACATCACCGAGCACCAGGGATGGGTCGATGGGCTGGCCGGCGAACTCGGTCGCGGGGAGGCCGCCTATGTCGGGTTCCTCGGCGACGAAGGGCAGGATCGTGTTCGGGCCGCCTACCCGGATGCGACCTGGGACCGCCTCACCGCCGTCAAGGCCGCATACGACCCACACAACCTCTTCCGGGTGAACCACAACATTCCTCCAATGCGGTAGTAGACGGTTGCCAGCTTGCTGGCACTCTTGCTAACTTCCTGGCATGGATGCTCTCAGGCAGCTCCGGGAGGCGGCCGGTCTCACCCAGAACGAACTGGCCGCCCGGGCCGGAGTCAGCCGCCAGCTGGTGGGTGCCACCGAGAACGGCCGTCACCTGCCCCGGGTGGATGCCGCCCTCGCCCTGGCGCGGGTACTCGACACCGACGTGGTGACCCTCTTCGGGGCCGTGGTGGAGCCACCGGTCGACGTGGTCACCGGCCGACCGCCACCGGACGGCGCCCTCGTGCGGGTGGGGAACGTGAGGGGGAGAGCGGTCACTGCGCCCGCCCGGATCGGCTCAGACGGGTTCGACCTCGCCGATGGAAGGGTGGAAGGGGGTGCGGTGGTCACGTTCGGACGATCACGGCCGGGACTGGTCGTGGCCGGTTGTGAGCCCGGTCTCGAGATCATCGAGCGTCTCCTGCGCCTTCGGGGCATGGCCGCGGTGGCAGTGAGTGCCTCTACGGCCGTTGCATGGGAAGCACTCGAGGAGGGACGGGTCCACGCCGCCGTCGTGCATGGACCGGTCGGTGACCTTCCGTCACCATCCGGCCTCGCCCGCCTGGAGCGATTCAACCTGTGCCGCTGGGTCGTCGGGCTGGCCGCCACACCCGATGCCCGCACCGGTTGGTGGGAGGCCGCTCTGGGCGGAGACGTTCCCGTCATACAGCGAGAGCGGGGGGCGGGTGTGCAGCGCGCCTTCGAGAGGGCCATCGGCTTCGATCCCGTCGAGGGCCCCCGGGTGGGGAGCCACCTGACAGCGGTGAGGCACGCATTGGCCACCGGGATACCGGCGGTGACGATCGAGCCGGCCGCGGCCGCCCTGGGAGCGACGTTCCATCCTCTGGAGCAACACGAGGCCCAGGTGTGGTTCGGGGCTGATGCCGAGGCCGACGGTGTCGTCGATGAGACGGTGGACCTCTTCTCGGATCCCCCATTCGCTGCCCATCTGGGTGCGGTGGGCGGATACGACTTGAGTCTATGTGGGGAGCGTCTCAGCTGAGTTCACGGAGCATCACTCGGGGCGCGGCAGCGGTAGCCCTGGTCGTGGCGGCGAGCGCTTGTGCCGACTCCGGCCCCGGGGTCGACGGCGAGCTGGTGGTGTCGGCGGCCGCGTCGTTGAGGTCCGTGTTCGCCAGTCTGGCCGACGAGTTCGAGGCGCGCAGCGGAGTCGAAGTGACCCTGAACATCGGGGGCAGCTCTTCGCTCGGCGCCCAGATCATCGAGGGCGCTCCTGTGGACCTGTTCGCCTCGGTCGACCATCTCGACATCGCCCGCGTCGTCGACGCAGGCCTGACGGTGGGAGAGCCGGAGGTGTTCGCCCTCAATCATCTCAACATCGCCGTGCCGCCCGGCAATCCCGGTGGGATCGGCGATCTGGAGGATTTCGCCGACGCGAACCGCCTCCTCGGCCTTTGCACGGAGACGGTGCCGTGCGGCTACCTGGCGCGCGAGGTGCTGGCAGGTGCCGGCGTCACCCCCTCCGTCGACACAGAGGAGCCCGATGTTCGTGCCCTGGTGACCAAGATCGAGGCAGGTGAGCTCGACGCCGGCATCGTCTATCTGACAGACGTCATGACGGCGGACGTCGACGGTGTCGCCATCCCTCCCGAGCTCAACATCGAGGTGGAGTATGTGGCGGTGCTGGTGACCGCCGGGTCCAACCCGGGGGAGTCGGCAGCATTCCTCAGCTTCCTGCTGTCTCCCGAGGGTCGACGGATCATCGCCTCTCACGGTTTCGACCTCCCATGAGCGCACCAGGCGGCCGACCACCGGGAATCGTCGTTGTGCTGGGAGCTGGCGGCCTGGTCTTCTTCGCCCTCCCTCTGGTCGGACTCCTGGTGCGGACACCATGGAGCCTTCTCCCGGCTCTGCTGGGGAGCGAGATGGCGGTCGAGGCCGTGAGGCTGTCACTGGCGACGTCATCGGCCGCGGCCGGGTTATCGGTGCTGGTGGGCGTCCCGCTGGCCTGGATGCTGGCCCGGTTCGACTTTCCCGGAAGGGCGCTGGTGCGAGGGCTGGTCCTGTTACCGCTGGTGCTGCCCCCCGTGGTCGGAGGGGCCGTGCTCCTCTTCGCTCTGGGACGGCGTGGTCTCATCGGTGAACCGCTCGGTCGGGCGACGGGTTTCCTACTCCCGTTCTCCGGGTGGGGGGTGGTGGTGGCCAACACCTTCGTGGCGATGCCCTTCCTGGTGATCACCGTCGAAGGGGCCATCCGCAACCTGGATCGGCGGTTCGAGGGAGCGGCGGCCGTCATGGGTGCCAGGCCGTGGACCGTGTTCCGTCGCGTGACCCTGCCGATGATCTCTCCTTCCCTCGTGGCCGGAGTCGTGCTGGCCTGGGCGAGGGCCCTCGGTGAGTTCGGCGCGACGATCACCTTCGCCGGGAACTTCCCCGGTCGAACCCAGACTCTGCCGCTGGCGGTGTATGTGGCGCTGGAGAGCGATCGGGACACGGCCCTCGCCCTCAGCGTCTTGATGGTGGCGGTGTCGCTCGCCGTCCTGCTGACCCTGCGGGACCGATGGTGGAGTGCTTCGTGACGTCTACGGGGCTCGAGGCTCGACTCGTCGTCAGGCGAGGTGCGTCGTTCCTCCTCGACGTCGGGATGGTGCTCGCCCCCGATGAGACCGCCGTCCTCCTCGGTCCCAGCGGTGCGGGCAAGTCTACGGTCGTCGCCTCCCTCGCCGGGCTCCTGCCCATCGAGGAGGGCAACATCTCCCTGCAGGGTGAGGTTCTCGACGATCCCGGCGGAGGAGTCTTCCGTCCTCCCGAGGATCGGCACGTGGGGGTGGTGTTCCAGGACTACCTGCTGTTCCCCCACATGAGTGTGATCGAAAACGTCGCCTTCGGGCTGCGCAGCCGCCGGATGGCACGCCGACAGGCCCGACGCCGGGCAGGGGAGTGGCTCGAGCGGATGGGGCTGGAAGGACTGTCGGACCGGCGACCGGGGGAGCTCTCCGGAGGACAGACGCAGCGGGTCGCGCTGGCCCGTGCCCTGGTGGCCGAACCGGCCATGCTGCTCCTCGATGAGCCCCTCTCGGCGCTCGATACCACCACCCGCCTGTCGTTGCGTCGGACGCTGGCGGAGCACCTCGATGGGTTTACCGGGCCCCGTCTGCTGATCACTCACGATCCCGAAGAGGCCTTCCTGCTGGCCGACGTCATCCACGTCATCGACGGGGGAAGCGTGACCCAGGTGGGGACCCCCGACGAGATCCGCCTTCGCCCACGCACCTCTTATGCAGCCGATGTCGGGGGCTCCAACCTCGTGGAGGGAACAGCAGCCGCGGGGATAGTCCACACCGCCGCCCACGATCTGCACGTGGCCGACCACGACGTGTCGGGGAGGGTCCTGGCGGCCATCCGCCCCTCGGCGATCTCCGTCCACCTCCACCGGCCGCACGGCAGCCCCCGCAATACGTGGCCGACCACTATCGAGCTGATCGAGCCGCTGGGGGAGAGGGTACGCCTGCGGACGGGACCGCCATTACCTCTCACGGCGGAGATCACAGACGATGCGGCCCGAACGCTGGCCCTGGGAGAGGGGACCGGTGTCTGGGTATCGGTGAAGGCCACCGAGATCACGGTGCAGGCGCAGCCAGAGGACACGGGGCCCGGAGATCGATGCGGCTGACCGGAGCCGGGTCGCGTCGGGTCTCAGCGGACCTCGGGTTCATCGAGTGCTGCGGCTATCTCCTTGGCCCACAGCCGGATCGCCTGCCAGTCCCGGAAATCCCCGTAGGGAACCCGAAAGGCCCTCACGATGGCGCGCTCACCGAGGCTCAACGAGGGTCGGTGAAGCCGTCCGGAGAAGAGACGATGACCCGTAGCTCCCACGGCCTCTGAGAGGGCGGCGATGTCGACCGGGTCCTCGTCCGGTTTGGGTGGCTCACCGATCGGCCCACTGGAGAAGAGCCACACCGGCATCCGGCCGAGGGCGGATCCGGCCCTCTCCACCAGATCCAGAGCCTCCGGCCTCCAGTGCCCGGCGTAGACGGCGCTGCCGACGATCGCAGCCTGATAGCGGGCCGGATCGCCCACGTCGGCGGGTGCCACCAGCTCGACGTCGAATCTCTGATCGCGCAGCTCTCGGGCAATGGCCTCTCCGATCTCGGCCGTGGCTCCGTGCTTGGAGGCCACGCTCACGAGGATCTTCATCTTCTTCACCTCGGTCTCGGTGTACGCGATCCATCATCTGCTCATCCCCCGGTGGGCGTCCCGGGGCAAAAGTCCCGACGCGGACGGATGAAGTGCCCGACGGCCTCCCACGGTCTCGAGCTACCGAACCTTGGGAGGGCGATCCCGGGGTGATCGTTGCCACCAGCTGCGGGATGGTGCGGATGGGCCGGAGCGTGGCGACCGCCGAGCCGGCCGCGCCACCCACCGGTGCCAGGAGGCTCTAGGAGCCGCCGCCGGCGGCAAAGAAGAGTACCCTCGTGAGGCATGTTGACCATCGATGAGCTCCTCGCCCAGGCCAGGCAATCTCTCGAGCGGGTGCTTCCCGAGGACCTGGCGAGCGAGATGGACAAGGGGGCGCTGGTCGTCGATATCCGCCCGTTGGAGTCACGCGCCGACGAGGGTGAGCTGCCGGGCGCGGTCGTCGTCGATCGCAACGTCCTCGAGTGGCGCTTGGCTCCCTCCAGTCCCCACCGGATCGCCGACGTGACCGAGCGCAAGGTGATACTGGTGTGCAACGAGGGATTCGCATCCAGCCTGGCCGCGGAGACGCTGCGGCGAGTAGGGGTGCCGGGTGCCACCGACCTGATCGGCGGATACCGGGCGTGGAAGCCACTTGAGAGTTCCTGACTAGTCATCTAGGGCGCATCGGGGCTGATGCTCCAGATCCGCGCTGCCGGGCACCGATATCATCCACATGGGTCTGCCTCCCGTCACAGGTCGCATCGGTCCGGCGCGCTTGCTATCGGCCATGACGGCCGCCGCATCTGGAGCCGTGGTGTTGCTGTTGCTCGTCGAGGCCATCGGCCGCGCCGACGGAGAGACGAAGCTGGTGGTCGTTCTCGGCGCCTTCGGTGTGATCCTCGCCATATCCACGTTCTACGGCTGGTCCATCGACCGGATCTGGAGGCGAACCCACCGGTCGGCCGATCTACGGGCATCGGCCTTCAAGGACGACTTCGTCGTCAGGATCAGCCACCAGCTCCGGACTCATCTCACCGGGATCGTCGGCTATGCCCAGCTCATCGAGCCGCGAAGTGCGGACGAAGTCGAGGCCGTATCGACCGTCGTCTCCCAATCCGTTGAGCTCAGCGAGCTCATCGACGACCTTGCGATCATGGCGAGGATCGACGCCGGGGTGATCACGGTAGAGCCACAGCCGGTGTCGGTGAAGGACGAAGCGGCCTCTGCTGCCGGGCTCCTCGAACTACTGGGAACCGAGGTTCGCATTGAATGCAGCGACGCCGAGGTCGATGTCGATCCCGGGCTGTTCGGCCACGTTCTGCGCAACCTGCTCTTGAACGCCCATCGCCACGGACGCCCACCCGTCACCGTTCGGGGTCGGGCGTCGCAAGGCCGCTATGTGCTCCAGGTCGTCGACGAAGGCAGCGGGGTCTCAGAGGAGATCAAAGACGAGCTCTTCGGCCGCTTCGTTCGCGGCAGGAACTCGCCCGGACCGCTGGGTCTGGGATTGGCGGTGGTGAAGGAGCTGGCCGGGCGGATGGACTGCGAGATCTCCTATCGCCACTTCCGGGGTGAGACCCACTTCGTCCTCACTCTGCCACTCGTCCGGGCATCGACGCGGAACGGTGGTCTGCCCACCCTCAGCTCCCGGCTGTTCGACCTGAGGACTCACCAATCACAGTCTGTCGACCAAGAGGAGGTGAGTGGAGATGGGGATACTCGATCAGGTGCGGAGAGAGAAACACCAGCAACGGTGTGACCACCCGCACCGCACTTCGACCCGGAACTTCGGGTTGGAGAGAGTCGTGTGCATGGATTGCGGGAAGGTCGAGATGCGTCACCGGGAGCAGGCGGCAACCGGCGGGAGACTTCGGCGCCCCTCAGCCGGTCACGCCGAGGGCCGGGGGTAGCAGATCGCCAAGGAGGTCGTCCCAGTCGGATATGCCGCAGCCGTTGGCGCGGTCGACCTGCGTGTCCACCGATTGACCCTCGATCGATCCCGTGATCGTGGCCACATCAGGGCCCCCGTATATCTCGGTGCACACCTGATCCTGCGACGGTTCATCCAGCAACCGGGAGCGGACCCCCGAGTCGGCCAGCGCCGCACAAGCGGTGTCGCCGTCGAGGTCGATGCCGTCGACGGTGGCCAGGTCGCCGTCACAGGTGACCCGGTAGGAAACGGCCTCGGCCTCGGGATGCTCGATCGTCACTTCGATGCTCGCCTCTGGATAGCCTTCCCCATCGGTCATGTCATCCGATCCCGAACCGCAAGCCGCGACGGCGACGGTGACCAACAGCAGCAGGGTTATTCGCATTTTCGTCCTCGAGTTGGGGGATCCATCTACGACGTCGGTCGTGCCCGAGCAGTTCCCATGCTGACCTGGTCCACCTACAACAGCAAGGAGCCGGGCCCGATGGGCCCGGCTCTCGGCCGGGGGGGACTCGTTTCGATCAGAGGAGTACGGCTCGCTTGCGGATCTGCAGGAAGACGAATCCCATCGTTGCCAGTGTCAGCCCCACCGCGATGGCCATCGTCGCCAGTGCGTAGGAGATGATTCCGAGGCTGAGTGACGTGGTCAGAGTGGTGGCCTCGAACCAGGAAGCACGAGCCTCGTTGGGGACCATCACCGCCTCACCGGCCTCGTCGACCACGGCCTCGCCGGCTTCGTCGACCTGGGGGACCATGCGTGGCATCTCGGCGTAGTAGAGGCCATCGGTCCTGTCGAGTTGGTGCTGGGTGATGATGTCGGCTTGGGCCCACATCGTGAACGGCCCCCGAACCGGCGTCTCGGCGATGGCGGCATCGTCGGGTGTGACGATGTTCTGCACTGATGCCTGCTCCCAGGTGTACCAGGCGCCGAAGATGCCGCCGGCCACCGAGCCGAAGCCGACCGTCAGAGCGAGGATCGCCGAGGCGAGGAGCACGAAGCTCTTCCTGTGGGTTGTGCCCTCGGGGTGGGTCACCCGTTCTGTGGATACGGCAGTCATTTCGTCCTCTCTTTCTTGTCGAGCGCTGCCAACGACCCGATCATCGTCCAGATACCGCCGTCCGGACGAGAGGACAACGACCCTGTGGCGCAAGCCGATGGTCCCTACCTCGCCGGGACGAAAGTGGAGCCAGATGTGATCTGATGGAGCGCCGGGAGATCCCCCGTCCCCCTAGCCTGAAACCCATGTCAGGTCATCTGTTGCCCGAATCACCCATCACCTCTCTCTCCGACTACGTCGCCGTCGGTGGCGGCGAGGGGCTCGAACAAGCCCGCCGGAAGGGGTCCGGTGGGACCATCGAAGAGGTGGGTGAAGCCGGACTGAGGGGCCGGGGCGGGGCCGGGTTCCCGACCGCAATCAAGTGGAAGGGAGTGGCCGACGCCGGTCCCGAACAAAGGCGTTTCGTGGTCTGCAACGCCGCTGAGGGTGAGCCGGGCACATTCAAGGACCGGGCCCTGATGCGGATGAATCCCTACCAGATCCTCGAAGGGGTGGCGATAGGGTCCTTCGCCGTCGCCGCCGACGAAGCCTACGTCGGCATCAAGGAGTCCTACGAGCCGGAGATCGAAGCCCTGGAGAGGGCCGCCACCGAGATGGCCCAGGCGAACCTCCTGGGTGAGGTCCCCATCCGGGTGGTGACGGGACCCGACGACTACCTGCTGGGAGAGGAGAAAGGCCTCATGGAGGCAATCGAAGGCCGTCAGCCCCTGCCCCGCTGGTACCCGCCGTACCTGCTCGGCCTGCACACCGGTACTCCCCCCGGCGTGGGCGCCGGCAGCAGCGGCTGGGACGAGCAGGTGAACCCGACGGTCGTCAACAACGTCGAAACCCTCGCCAATGTTCCCCACATCCTGGCGAGGGGATCCGACTGGTTCCGGTCGCTCGGGACCGAGGACAGTCCCGGAACGATGGTTTTCACCGTCTCGGGCGACGTTCGCCGCGAGGGGGTCGCGGAGCTGCCGTTGGGCACACCCCTGTCGGTCCTGGTGCATGGGGTGGGCGAAGGCCTGGAGGCCGGACGGCGGGTGGCGGGGGTCTTTCCGGGCGCATCTCTGGCTCCCATCCCCGACCGTTTCCTCGACACGCCCATGGACTTTGGCTCACTGGAGGCGGTGGGGTCCGGTCTCGGGTCCGGAGGGATGATCGTCTACGACGACCTCTCTTGTGTCGTCGGGGCAGCGGCGGTGCTGTCTCGGTTCCTGGCGGTCGAGTCATGCGGCCAGTGCCCGCCCTGCAAGCTGGGAACCGGAGCGCTCACCGACAGGCTCGACGCCCTCGAGAACGGGAACGGCGGAGAGCGCCTCCTGGATGAGCTGAACGCATGGTTGAGCAGGGTCACCGACGCCAACCGGTGCGGCCTGGGAGCGGGTGAGCGGGCGCTGGTGAGTGGGCTGATGCGTCACTTTCCCGAGGTCGTCGTGGAGCATGTCCGCGACGGCTGTCGCGCCGAACGCTCACCGCGCCTGGCCAAGATCAGCGACTGGCATCCCCAGGAGGGCCGGTTCAGCTACGACGAATCCTACTTCTCGTGGCGTATCGCCTAGGCGGTGGCTCCGGTCGCCCGGGCGTCTAGCCAATGAGCGCCGCCGGCGCATCACTTTTCGGGGTTCCTCGCCGGTGGGTCGGTCACCGCCTGGGTCTGGGTCACCTTCGCCACCAGGCGTCCGCCTTCGTCGTGGACCTCCGTCTCCACCACCGTCGTGGTGCGCCCGACGTGGAGGGGACGGGATCTGGCCGTGATCGAACCGGAGCGCACCCCGCCGAGGAAGTTGGTCTTCGACTCGATCGTGGCGGTACCGCCGGCCCCCTCGGGGAGATTGGCGAAGGCACAAGCCGCCCCCGCCGAGTCGGCCAGCGCCATGATCACGCCGCCGTGGAGGAGCCCCCCGGCGGTGCACAGCTCGGGGGCCCATTCCAGGTCCATCGCCACCTCGTCGGCGGACAGCTTCCTCACCGACACACCCAGGGTGCGACACAGAGGCATCGAGTCGTGCACGAAGGCGGTCGGATCCTCCATGTCAGCCTCCGCCTCCCTGCGTCGCCGACCTCCGGCTCACCCGGCGATCAGGTCGGCGCGCTCGATCCACGCTTCGATCTCCTCCACACCGGGGACGGTGTCCACGATCTTCTTCGACCGGTTCACCTCGATGAGGGCGGCGTGGAGGGACCCGGCGCTGCGTCGCCGGAGCTGTTTGAGGCTAGTGACGCCGGCGGCCTCGAGCAAGGCGGCGTAGCGGGGGCCGATCGACTTCACCCGCATCAGGTCGGCCTTGCGAGCATAGTCCGCTAGCCGGTCGGCGGGAATCCCCGTCACTCCGGCGACGTCGGTCCGGCCGGTGCGGTCCCCGGCGTGGCTCCACATGTCCGCTACCGTCGAGATGCCCGCCCGGCGGAGCTTGGCGCCCGTGCGGGCGTCGACGCCCACGATGTCGGTGACCGGCCGGCCAGCGGTGTTGACGACGCCCAGGGCGCGGGTGGCGCCCTGGATCCGAGACACCACGGCCTTGCCCTCCTGAGCGGATTGAGAGATGAACCGATCGGCCCGGGTTCTGGCGTCGCGCTGGGCGTGTTCCACACGATCTCCGATCGTGCGGGCTGCCCGGGAAGCGGCGCCGATGGCAG
>CAZTXD010000065.1:0-18264 GCA_964617995.1 uncultured Acidimicrobiaceae bacterium | reverse complement strand
GCGGCCCCGTTTGGGGGGGTGGAACGGCCCGGGGGGGCCCCCCCCCGCCGCCCCAGCCGGTTTTCGCGCATCAAAGGCGCGCTATGGCGCGCATTCGATGCGCGAAAACGGGATCTGTTCTCGGGGTGTCAGCTCAGGGACATCGAGTCGACCAGCTTCTGGAGGCGCTCTCTGGTCACGAAGCGGATTCGAGGATCGCGACGCTCGATGTCGTGGATCGAGAACGGAGCGAACTTCTCGGAGACGAACATGCCCCGATCGGCACTCGACTGCTCGAAGGCGATGACGAAACTGCGGATCTTCCCGTCCTCCACCTCCGGGTAGTCCCCGGGGGCGTAGCCGTCGGACATGATGAACGTGGACGCCCCACCCTTGGTGGCGGTGTAGTGACCCTCGACTATGCCCGGAGAGACCGTGTAGCCGAACAGCGAGAGCACCCCCGTGACCAACTCCGCCGCCGACATCGCCGACGGATCTACCCCCTGAGCCCGCAGACCCGTCTCCACTGCCTTGGGAAGGCGCACGACCTCGCTCAGGGGTCCCAGTTCGTCGCTGGTGGGTGGGGCGACCGTCTCCGGTACGGATGTCGGTTCGCTGCCGAACTCGGCTGCCAGGGGATCGACGCCGATGGAGTGGAGGTTCAAGATGTCGGTGATGCGACTCGGCGGGGGCAGCACTCCCGGCGTCACCAGCGACATCCGACCCACCTCGCGACGGTCCTCTCGTCCCGCGAACACCACCACCTCGGTGACATCGTCGATGGGCAGCGAGTGGCGCTTCTCCCTGACCACCTCCACGGCCTCCCCGACCAGGAGGTCGCCGAGCACGTCGTCTCCCTCGGCCGGGAAGGGAACGTCGAAGGTGACCCGGGCTTCGGTGTCGTGGACATGGAAGCTCTCCACGGCCGGCCGTGGCCGCACGAAGTCCGGCTCGTCGACTGTCACCGCCGCGGCGCGGCGGCGCCGACCCCTTCTCGGCTCCTCCCCTCGCAGCTTGCGGTTCCGTTCGATGTACCAGTTGGCGACGAACAGCACCACCGCCAGCAGAATGAGGACGATCCCGATCTCTCTCAACGTTCTTCTCCCATTTGGGTCGGCTCTTCGATTGTAGAGGCGGTCTCGTCGGGTTCCAGGCCCACCTCGATCTCGGCGGTCGGCTCGTCGGCGCCGGCGTTCATCCGCTCGATCATCACCTCACGTGATGCCTCGGTCCCGAACGCGGTGATCACATCCCCGGCTTGCAGGCGTGTGGAACCGACCGGGACCATCACCTCACGGTCCCGGCGAACCGACACGAGGGTGGAACCCTCCGGCCAGGTGACGTCCTTGACCGCGTATCCGTCGGCGATCGAACCGGGTGGGACCCGGAAGTCGTAATAGCCGGCACCGGGGTGAGTCCGCTGATCGAGACGGGCCCTGGTCAGATGGTGGTCGGTGCGGGAGCCGAGAGCCTCGTGATAGGCCTGAACGGCGTCCTCGCGGCGGAACATCCCGACAAGGCGCAGGGGATCGTGCTCTGCCACCACAGGCAGACGGCCCACACCGAGGGCCGCCATTCGCTCCATCGCTTGAGAGACAGGCGTTTCCGGCGTGACGGTGACCGGACGACGTGTCATGACGGCAGCGACCGAGATCTGTTCCGGCTTGCTCGCCGCGGACATGTCGGTGACTGTCACGACACCGACGAGCTCATCCTTGTCGTCGACCACCGGCGACCCGTGTGAGCGAGTCCGCTCGAACTGGTGTCGAAGCTCGTCGAGGGTGGTGTCCGGGCGGGCGATGTACCTGGCGGTGGACATGATCGCCCCCACCTTGATCGTGTCGAGAACGTCGACGTCTCCCGGCCGGGACGGAGCGATCCCACGCCGCCGGAGCGGCATGGTGTAGACGCTCTCAGGGTGGAAGAGCTCGGCCAGGAACGTGGCGAGGATCGCCGTAAGCATCAACGGCAGGATCAGGCCGTACTCGCGCGTGCCGGTGATCTCGAAGACCAGCAGTATGGCCGTGAGAGGCGCCCTGCCCATCGCCGCGAACATTGCCGCCATCCCCACCACCGCGAACGAGCCCGTGCTGAGCGGAGAGAGTCCCCAGATAGGCGCCACCACCTTGGAGAAGGCTGTTCCCAGCATGGCACCGATGAACAGCGCCGGCATGAAAGCTCCACCGGATCCACCGGAGGTGAGCGTGAAGCTGGTGGCGATGATCTTTCCCACCGCCACCAGACCCAGCACCCACCACAGCTCCGAGACGTCGCCGGCCTGGGCCAGGGCGCCGGTGGCCGACTCGAGGAGATGATTGGTCACCTCCTGCCCGGTGCCGAACATCCGTGGCTGGTCGGTACCCAGCAGGATCGGCTCGGCGATGACGATCCCGGCGATGATCAGGCCGAACCCGACCGGTCGGGTCCAGGAATGGGCCCGATTCCCGGTGTGCACCCATCCCTCCAACTTGTCGAGGACCCGCAGGAAGAGGAGGGCGGCTCCCACCACGACTATGGCCAGCCCGGCATAGAGGATCAGCTCCCGTGGATCCCCCAGGGTGTAACGGCTGGCGTTGAGGGCCAGCTCCTCGCCGACGAGGCGCCGGCTGGTGATGGCGGCGGCGACGGAGGCGACCACGATCGACGACATGTGGCGAACCGCGAAGCTGGAGAGGATCACCTCCAGGGCGAAGAGCATCCCGGCGATGGGAGCGTTGAAGGCGGCGCCGATCCCCGCACCTGCGCCCGCCGCCACCAGGGAGCGCACCTGATCCTCCCCCAGGTTGAACATCCGCGCCACCTTGGAGCCGATGGACGCCCCGACGAGGACGATCGGGCCCTCTCTGCCCGCCGAACCTCCTGCTCCGAGGGTGATGCCGGTGGCCGCGATCTTGAGCGGTGCGACCCGCCCGCGGATCAGCCCGCCCCGCACTATCAGCGCCGCCGCCGCCTCGGGGACACCGTCCCCGGCCACTTCCGGTGAGGCATAGGTGGCGATCGCCCAGGCGGCCAGCAGCCCGAGGGGAAGGACCACCAGGATCACCCAGAGCCCCATCTCGGTGAGGAGCGACACCCCTAACTCCACGAGGAGGAGGAACTCCACCAGCGCCCACGCTCCCACACCCACGGCTACGCCGGTGGCAGCGGAGAGGAGCAGGAACCGACCGCCGCTCTTGTCGGCCAGGATCAACGCCGACGGTATGGAACGCCAAGCTCGAGTCAGGGAAGCCACTGCCCCGCCAGGGTATCGACGATCCGAGCGATGGAACGTAACCTGATGTCCATGGCGGCGATGCTCGACACTCTGGTGGGAAAGTGGCAGGGAAGGGGTCGGGGCGAGTACCCCACGATCGAAGGCTTCGACTACCACGAGACGGTCACGATGACCCGCCTCGCCGACAAGCCGCTGCTGGCCTACAGCCAGCGGACCACGTCACCGGACGGCCAACCCCTCCACGCCGAGACCGGCTATTACCGCTTCATCGACGACGAGGTGGAGCTGGTACTCGCCCAGCCCACCGGAATCGTCGAGGTCCACCGGGGCGCCGCGACCGGAGGCCGTCTCGACCTGCAGCCGATCGGGTTGGCCACCACGCCGTCGGCTCTTGAGGTGAAGGAGGTGCGCCGCTCGATCGAGGTCGTAGGCGACGTCATGCGCTACGAGTTACACATGGCGGCGGTGGGAGAGGCGCTGGCCCTTCACCTCGCCGCCACCCTCCATCGCACCTGAAGCCTCACATCCGTCGACGTGAGTGGGATGGTCGCTCACGTCGGATCGTCCCGGGTCAGGCGCACCACATCGTCGGCAGCCTGCGGGAACAGGGCGACCAGCTCGTGTCGGTCCCCGAGAACGAAGCCACCGGGGTCGTAGGGCGGTGCCATCGTGGCGCCGAGAAGGCTCCACTCCCCCGTCGTCTCTGCACCCATCCAGAAACCCGCCTCGACCACCACCATCGGCCGCTCACCCGCCGACAGCCGGTCGCCCAGCACCGGCCGCTCGACAGATCGGTCGGGGTGCAGCAGGAGCATGCGGACGGGAGCGCCTGCATAGTGGTGCCACAGCTCCGGACCGGCGAGTTTGTGCATCGCCGAGAAGTCGCCTGGCCGGAGCAGGAAGTAGATGGCCGAGCCGTGCTCGGAGACCCAGGTCCGGCGGAACATGCCTCCTTCCTCAGGAAGGGGCTCGAGCCGGAGCAGGTCGATGACATCCTCCGAAGATAGGTGCTCAAACATGTCAGACAGCTTCGGTGAGCTAGTGCCATCTGGTGGAGCAGGGAAGTATCGTGTTCGGGATGTCCACATTGCCCTCCACCGGAACCCTGTCGGGCTCCATCGCCGGCGATCTCCGTCAGCGTATCAGTCGAGGGGAATGGGGTAACGGGGACAAGCTCCCCAGCGAGCATGTCCTCGCCACCGACTACGGCGTCTCCCGTGCCACCATCCGCACGGCCCTCCAGGACCTCGAGAGCCGCGGCATCACCTTCACACGACGAGGGGTGGGCACTTTCGTCACCGGACAGGGCGACGGGGTGCGGGCCGACCTGCGTGAGTTGGAGTCGCTGTCGGCGACGATCCGGGCTCGTGGCCGGGTTCCGGGGGTGCTCTACCGCTCCATAAGCGTCCGCCCGGCAACGGAGAGCGAGCAGGTGGCGCTGGCGCTGGACGCCGGGGCCGAGGTCCTGGTGACGGATCGGGCACTCACTGCCGATGGCGAGACGGTGGCCTACTCCCATGACGTCATCCCCCGTCATCTGCTCGGACCGGACTTCACACCAACAGATGTCACCGACTCGCTGTTCCGGCTGCTCGAGTCTCACGGAGTGCGCGCCGTATCGGCCGTCACCGATGTGCACGCCGTGCACGATCCTCACCTCGGATGGGGCGAGCAGCACACTGACCCCACATATCTGCTCCTGTCTCAACTCCACTTCGATCAGGCCGGTGTCCCCGTAGCCCTCGCCGACACCTACTTCATCGAGGGCCGCTTTCAGTGGGGGCTGGTCAGGCATCGTTGAGCCAACGTTGACAGACGAAGCGGCCACCACCTACCCTCACCAATAGGTTGTCTGACAAGTGAGCTGCACCCAGTGGCAACATCCACCATCGAGTGGGTCGACGGCAGCGTTCGCCTGATCGACCAGACCCTCCTCCCCCACCGCGAGCATGTTCTCGAGGTGACCGATCCGGACCAGATGGTGACGGCCATCAAGCGCCTGGCGGTCCGCGGTGCCCCCGCTCTCGGGGTCGCCGGGGCATATGGAGTGGTCCTCGCCTCGCAGCGATTCGGTCCGGGCTCGCCCGAGTTCCGGAAAGCCGTGGACGCCCTGCGAGGAGCCCGACCCACCGCGGTCAACCTGGCCAGGATGGTCGAGCGGGTGGCCGCCCGGGCATCGAAGGGCACCGAGGGGATGCTGACCGAGGCACACGCCATCCGGCAGGAAGAGCTGCTGGCGTCGCTGGCCATGGGCGAGTCCGGAGCCGACCTGGTCCTCGAACTCGCCGGGGATCGCCCCGTGCGGGCGATGACGATCTGCAATACGGGCGGTCTGGCCACGGTGGAACGGGGAACCGCCCTGGCCGTGATTCAGACACTCCACGAGCGAGGCAAGCTGGCAGAGGCCCTCCCGCTCGAGACGCGGCCCCTTCTCCAGGGCGGCCGCCTCACCACCTGGGAGCTCGAGAGGATCGGCGCTCCCTACCGGTTGCTGGTCGACTCTGCGGGGCCATTCCTCATCGCCCGAGGCCAGGTCGACGTGGTGTTGACGGGCGCCGACCGTGTCGCCGCCAACGGCGACACCGCCAACAAGATCGGGTCGTTCAGTCTCGGCCTGGGCGCCGCCCACGCCGGCATTCCGTTCATCGTGGTGGCTCCCGAGTCGAGCATCGACATGTCCATCGATTCGGGTGACCTGGTCGAGATCGAGGACCGGGGCCCGGCCGAGGTGATCGGGTTCAACGGGACGCTCAGCGCTCCCCCCGGCACCCCCGCCGCGAACCCCGCCTTCGATGTCACTCCCGTGGACCTCATCACCGCTCTCGTCACCGAGCGGCGAGTGGTTCGATTCGACCGCAACGAAGATCTCGCCTCACCGAGCTGAGCGACCCCCTTCCGACTCCCGACCGTGTTGACTGGGGAGGGGTACTCCCCCACACCAACACCCCCCACCGCCGCTCGCAGGCCAGGGGTCGGAGTGGTCGGGGCCACCCCCCGTAGCCTGTCGCGCCGCCCACCGACAACCGACAACCGAGAGCTGACAACGGTCTCCCGACTTCCGACTCAGAACTAGACCGTCCCGGCGGTCAGATCCAGCAGCCGCTTGAAGCGGTGGCGGGCCAGGACCAGGGCCGCCAGGGTGACCACGAACGGCAGGGCATCGGTGAACTGCACTGCCATTCCCTGCCCCTGGAGCCGGAACCCGAACGCCTCGGCGAAACCGAACAGGAGACATGCCGCCAGCACACCCACCGGATGGGCCCGGCCGAGGAGCACCGCCACCACCGCTATCCATCCCCGACCGGAGCTCATGTTCTCTGCGAAGACCCCGACATTCCCGAGAGCGAGTTGTGCCCCGGCCAACCCCGTCAGGACTCCGGACGCCATCACCGCCGCGTACTTGTAGGTCGTCGGCGAGACACCCAGGGTCTCCGCTGCCAGGGGCCGCTCCCCGACACCCCGCAGCCGGAGGCCGATCTGGGTGCGGAACAGCACCAGCCAGATGGCGGGAATCAGGAGCAGAGCGACATAGCCCAGGATCGACAGGTTGAACAGCACCGAACCCACGAAGGGGACTTCGGACAGACCGGGCAGGGCCAGGCGGGGGATGCGGACATTGCCGGCGGGCTGGAACGAGCCCCTGACGCCGAACAGCTGGGGGAGGAGAAAGCTGGTGAGACCGACCGCCAGGATGTTTATCGCCACTCCCAGCACGATGGCGTTCCCGTTACGACTCACCGCACCGAAGGCGAGTATCAGCGACAGGGCCACCCCCGCCAGAGCAGCCGCTGTTCCCGCCGCCAGGGCGCTTCCCGAGACGTGGGCGGCGGCCACGGCGGCGAAGGCACCCGCCAGCATCATCCCTTCGAGCGAGATCTGGAAGACACCCGCCCGTTCGCAGATCATGCCGCCCACGGCCGCCAGCAGAACCGGGATGAGTGCCCGTGTCACAGACGCCCACAACGACGCGTCGGCCAACTGCTCGAGCATCACACCTCCCCGACGGGGGCCGCTTCCGTGCCCGGCTGCAGGGACACACCCTCTTCGACTGGGCGTCGTCTCCGGGTGATG
Organism: uncultured Acidimicrobiaceae bacterium; assembly: GCA_964617995.1. GTDB lineage: Bacteria > Actinomycetota > Acidimicrobiia > Spongiisociales > ZC4RG35 > CAZTXD01. The sequence goes on along the minus strand of CAZTXD010000065.1, from coordinate 11,000 downwards.
GCGAGCCTGCTGACGATCGCCACTATCACCAGCGCCTGGATCACCTGGGCGAGTTGCCACGACACCCCCGAGGTGCGTTCCATGGCGAAGCCGCCGATCTGCAGACCGGCGAAGAAGATCCCGGCGGCGAGGATCGGGAATGGACGGTTGAAGGCCAGCAGGGCCACCATCAGGCCCGTCCAGGCGAAGCCGGTCTGGGCGATCATGTCGGCGTCTATGTAGCGGTAGGTCTCACCTACGACGAGGTGGGTGCCGATCACCCCGCCGATGGCTCCGGCGAGCGCCATCACCACGATCGTGTGACGACGGACGTCCACTCCCCCGTATCGGGCGAAGGGACCCGACAGCCCGATCATCTCGGTCTCGTAGCCGAAGACGCTGCGGCGGTACAGCACCGACAGCAGGATCACGAGACCGATGACCAACCACAGCGACAAGCTGATCCTTCCGCTTCCGAACAGATCGAACTTGGGGATCCGGGCCGTCTCCGGCACCGGAACGGTGCTGGCGAAAGCCGCCCCGGGCTCGCCGAAAGGGAATCGAACCAGGTAGCCGGTGATCGCACGGGCGACGTAGTTGAGGAGGAGGGTGGTGATCAGGAGGGGGACCTGGAGATGCGTCTGACCCAGGGCGGGCAGGAACGCCCAGGCGGCCCCGACGGCCGCACCCCCGAGGATCGCCAGCGGAACGACGATGGGGCCGGGACCGGGAACCGTGATGGCGATCATCGTTCCGGCCAAGGCACCCATCAGCATCTGGCCTTCGCCTCCCAAGTTGAGGATTCCGGCCCGGAATGCCAGCGAGAAGGCCAGGGCCATCCCGACGATGGGTATGGAGCGACCCAGTGTGTTCCGCAGGCCGTTGCCTGTGAAGGCACCGACGAGCATGTCGGAGAACGCCGCCAGCGGTGCTCCCCCTGTGACGGCTATGACCGCCCCGCCCAGGCCGAAGGCGATGGCCAGGGCAACCGTGACCGGATGGGTCAGGAGGGCCGGGAGTTGCCTCCGGATCGCCTCAACCACCTACGGCGACTCCTCCCGTCATGTGCAGACCGATCTCCGCCTCGTCGACGTCATCCGGCCGGAGTTCGGCCACGATCCGTCCTTCGTACATGACGATGATGCGACCGGCCAGTGCCTGGATCTCGGTCAACTCCGCCGACACCAGCAGGATCGCCGCACCCCGGTCGCGGGCCGCAAGTAGCTCTGTGTGGATGAACTCGATGGCTCCGATATCGACGCCTCGTGTCGGCTGCTCGGCGAGGAGGAAGGGCGCCTCGTGGCTCATCTCCCGTGCCAGGACCAGCCGCTGGAGGTTGCCTCCCGACAGGGTCCCCGCCTCGACGCTCACATTGGCGACCCTGATCGAGTAGTGATCGCACAACCGGCGAGCGTGGTCCTCGACCGCGGCAATGTCGAGCCACCGGCCGGGCCGCACCCGACCGGAGAGCTGATAGCCCATCAACAGGTTCTTGGCCACAGACGTCCTCGAGGCCGTCCCCACCCGGTGGCGGTCTTCGGGTATGTAGGACATTCCCGCTGTGCGGCGTTCGACCACCGTGGCATCGGTGATGTCGCGCTCTTTCAGTTGGATGGTTCCGGCCCGAACGGGACGAAGCCCGGCCAGTGCCTCGATCAGCTCGCTCTGGCCGTTCCCGGCAACGGCGGCGATACCCACGATCTCTCCCGCCCGCACCTCGAACGAGACCCCCGATACTGCCGTCAGGCCGTGGGCACCCTCGACTTCGAGGGAATCGACCGACAGGACAACCTCGGCAGCGCCGCCGCCCCTTCCCGCTCTTACCGGAGTCACATCCCGCCCCGTCATGTGCCGGGAGATCTCCTCGGGGCTGGTCTCCCCCGGATCCAGCTCCGCCACCGCCGCACCCTGGCGGAGGACGGTGATCCGGTCGGCCACCGCCATCACCTCACTCAGCTTGTGGGTGATGAACAGGATCGTCCGACCCGAGTCGCGCAGCCGGCGCATCACCTCGAACAGCCGGTCGCGTTCCTGCGGGGTCAGGACCGCCGTCGGCTCATCCAGGATCAGCACCGAGGCATCCCTGTACAGGGCTTTGAGTATCTCCACCCGCTGGAGGACACCCACAGGTAGGTCCTCCACGACCGCCCCCGGGTCCACGGCCAGCCCGTAGGTGTCGGCCAGCTCCTTCACCCGGGCCACCGCCCGCCGCCGGTCGATCCATCCGAGCCGGGCCGGCTCCTGCCGGAACATGACGTTCTCGGCGACGGTGAGGGAGGGGAACAGCTTGAAGGCCTGGTGGACCATGCCCAGGCCCAGGTCGATGGCCTGCAGCGGCGAGTCGATACGGGTGGGAGTCCCCCGAACGATGATCTCGCCGTCGTCCGGAGGGATCAGCCCGTACAGGACCGACATCAGGGTCGTTTTGCCGGCCCCGTTCTCGCCCACGATGCAGTGGATCTCGCCGGCACGGGCGACGAGGCTGATACCGTCGCAGGCCAGCACTCCGGGGAACCGTTTGGTGATCCCCCGGAGCTCCAGCTCGTCGGTCATCTCAGGTCAGCCGGCAAAGAGGGGATCGGGGACCTCGATCTCGCCGGAGATGATCCCCTCGGCGGCTGCCCGCACCTGCTCCACGATGTCGGGATAGTCGGCGATCAGGCACTGGGAGTCGGCCAGCCCTTCCTCGTCGATCGCCATGACTCCGACGCCGCCCTCGGCCAAACCGACATCGGTGAAGGGGGCTGCCTCCCCGGCCAGCACCAGGTCGATGGTCGTCTCGACGGCTACGTCGACCAGCTTGAGGTTGTTGTCGACGATCACGTCGGGTGCCACAGGGCAGTTGTTGGTGTCGGTTCCGTATGTGAAGAAGCCCTCTTCCTGGGCGGCCTCGAACACTCCGGCATCGGAGGCGGCGCCCACCGAGAAGATGTGATCGAGGCCCTGGGCGGCCAGCGAGAGCGCTTGCTCCTTGGCCCGGGCAGGATCGGCGAAGGGGTTGTCGCCGCCGATCGTCACCTGCGTATCCGGCTCCAGATCGGGGTTGACCGACTGTGCTCCCAGATAGAAGCTGTCGGACCACCGATGGAAGAACGGGATGTCGAGAGCGACGACCGACCCGATCCTCCCGGTCTCCGTGAGGTTCCCGGCCATGATGCCGAGGAGGTAGGCGCCTTCGTGCTCGCGGAAACCGACACAGTAGAGGTTGGGGGCGGGCTCCTCGGGGCAGTCGTCCACGAGGATGAACGCCTGATCGGGATTGTCGGTGGCGAACTCCTGACCGAGGTCCGTGAGCTGGAACGTGGTCAGGACGACGATGTCGGGAGCCGCCTCGACCGCAGCCTCGATGTTGGCCCGGCTGCTGGAGGGATCGGTCGACTCGAAGGTCTCGGCGGTGCCTCCCAGCCGCTCGGCGGCCCGCTGGCTGCCCGTCTCACCCATCTCGAGGAACTCGTTCTCGCCAATGGGATTGGGCGTCACGTAGATGAAATGAGGACCCTCACCGTCGCCGTTCTCGGCGGGTCCGTCCGGATCGGCCTCGGTCCCACCGCACGCCGCCAGCACCAGAACCGATGCCGCCAGCAGTGCCCACCATCTGTACCTTCTCATCTCTTCCTCCGTTACGTGGTCGCCTGTCGGGTCGTCCGGGTCCACATCTTCGCCGGCGGCTCGCAACGTCGAGGCCGCCGATCTGTTCGATGCTGGAAGATCGTGAGACCTATGAGGTTGTCTGACAACTGGCCTTGGAGGGTAGCATCCCGGCGGACGGCTATGGCAAGGAAGGTGGCCCGGTGATCCGCTACATCGCAGACCACATGATCTCGATGCAGGGCGAACCCGAAGTCATCTCACCCGGTGTCGTGGACGTCGCCGGCGGAAGCGTGTCATGGTCGGGACCCGAGAAACAGGCACCGGCCCATGACGGGCCGGTGGAGCGTCTCTCGGGCCTGCTCCTACCGGGATTCGTGAATGCCCACGCCCACACCCCGATGGTGCTCCTGCGGGGCGCCGGTGAGGGCCTCCCGGTGGGGCGGTGGCTCACCGAGGTGATGTGGCCGCGGGAGGGAAGACTCACCGACGAGGACGTGTGGTGGGCGATGACCCTGGGCGCCTCCGAGCTCCTCGGCAACGGAATAACGACATCCCACGAGATGTACTTTTTTCCCAGGGCCGTGGCGGAGGCGGCGGCCGAGGCCGGACTGCGGTCGGTGGTCACCCCGCCGATCCTCACCGGCGGCGACCTGACCCGGTTCGGAACCTGGCAGTCACAGCTCGAGACGATGATGACCCTGGCGGAGCGATACGACCACCACGACCTGATCAGCGTCGGGCTGGGACCACATTCCGCCTACGCCGTCCCCGAGGAACCGCTGCGAGCGGTGGCGGAGTTCGCCCGCACCGGAGACCTCCACGTGCACATCCACGTGGCCGAAGCTCGCGGCGAGGGAGACGCCATCACCGAGAGGCACGGAATGACCGTGCCCCGCTACCTCGAGAGCCTCGGGATGCTGGAGATACGCCTCGTCGCCGCCCATGGCGTGTGGCTCACCGACGACGACATCTCCCTCTTCGCCGGACACAGGGTGGGCGTAGCCCACTGCCCCATGTCCAACGGGAAGCACGCCTCGGGGATCGCTCCCGTGGCCGAGATGCGCCGAGCGGGGATACCGGTCGGTGTTGCGACCGACGGGCCTTCGTCTCACGATCGCCTCGACCCCTTCGAGGAGATGCGGGCCGCGCTGCGGCTCGCCCGGTTACGGACCGGTGACGCCGCCGCCATGAGCGCCGGGGACCTCCTGGTGATGGCGACCCGGGAAGCGGCCGAGGTCCTCGGGCGGCCGGATCTGGGTCATCTGGGGGCAGGAGCCCGCGCCGACATGGTCCTGGTGGACAGTTCACGCCTGGGGCCGGTGGTGGAGCCGCGCGACCTCCTCACTCATGTCGTCAACTCCGCCTCGCCCGCTCTGGTCGACTCGGTCTGGGTGGAGGGAAGGCAGGTGGTGACTTCGGGGAAGCACCTGGGCGTCGACGTGGACGCGGCCCGCCGCCAGGTGACCGTTCGGGCCCGGAGATTGGCGGAGGAGACGTGAGCCTCACCATCGACCTCACCGGGCAGGTCGTGCTGGTCACGGGGGCGTCGGGCGGAGTCGGTCGCGGCATCGCCGAACGTTTTCACGCCGCCGGGGCCTCCGTCGCCGTCCACTACCGCTCCGATCGAGAGTCGGCCGAGGCACTCGCGGAGGAACTGGGAGGGGCCCCGACGATAGGTGCCGACCTCACCTCCGAGGATGGACCCCGGGCGACGGTGCGTCATGTGGTCGAAACGGCGGGGCGCCTGGATCATCTCGTCAACAACGCCGGTATCCAGCCGCTTGCCTCCCTCGCAGACATGGACGACTCCGCCTGGAGGCAGATGATCGACAGTAACCTCACGGCCGTTCATCGGATCAGTCAGGCCGCACTCTCGGCGATGCTGGAGGGGGGCTCGATGACTCACATCGCCTCCATCGAGGGGTCCCATCCCGCCTTCACGCACGGTCATTACGCGGTTTCGAAGGCGGCGCTGCTCATGCACGCCCGCGCTGCCTCCCTGGAATGGGGACGCCGCGGAGTGCGGGTGAACACTGTGTCGCCCGGTTTGATCGACACCGACGGTCTCGAGGCCCGGTGGCCCGAGGGGGTTGCTCGGTGGCATGAGGCGGCGCCGTTGAAACGTCTGGGCTCTGCCGCCGACGTGGGCGACGCCTGCGTGTTCCTGGCCTCGGATCTGGCCCGCTGGATCACCGGCATCGACCTGGTCGTGGACGGTGGCGTCTCCAATCATCCGACATGGTGAACAGACACCCCCCGCTGCTGGTAGTCGCCCCGGCGTCCTCCGCCGCTCCTGAAGGAGCCCTCCTTTGAGAGACCGGTGGGACGATTCATTGACCTTTTCGAGCCCCCTCGACGAGTGCGTGTACGGGTCGCGCCTCATCGGCTCCGACCCGGCGCTGGTGCTGCACGGCGGGGGCAACACGTCGGTGAAGGCCGGATGGACGGACCTGACCGGGAAGGAGATCCAGACGCTGTATGTCAAGGGCAGCGGATGGGATCTCGCCACCATCGAGACACCGGGTTTCACGCCCCTGTCCCTGGCTCGCCTCGCCGACCTCCTCCGGCTCGACACTCTCTCCGATCCCGACATGATGGCGGCCCTCTCGGCAGCTCGTCTCGATCCCTCAGCCCCGCAGCCGTCGGTCGAGACGCTGCTGCACGCCCTCATCCCCCACCCCGCCGCCCTCCACAGCCATGCCGACGTGATCGTCACCCTCACCAACCTGTCCGACGGATCGAAGCGAGTGACAGAGGTGCTCGGCCCCCGTGTCCTCGTCGTTCCCTACGTCATGCCCGGCTTCGACCTGGCCAAGGCCGTTACCGGGCTGTGGCCGAAGGGGGATGATCGGTGGTGGGACGGAATGGTGTTGATGAACCATGGTCTGTTCACGTTCGGAGACACCACCAGGGACGCCTACGCCGGCCACGTCGAGCTGATAACGCTCGCCGAAGAATGGCTCGACGAGAACGCCCCCATCGACGCCGGTCCGCAGCGACGGCTCGGCGACGTGGCGGCGGAGGAGCTCGCCGCCCTGCGCCGGGACATGTCGGCGGCCGCCGGAGCACCGCTGATCGTCACCCGCCACCGCGACGAGACCGTCTCCCGTTTCGTTGCCCGCCCCGATCTCGACTCCCTCGCCGACCGGGGCCCGCTCACACCAGATCACATCATCATGACGAAGCGTGTCCCGATGGTCGGAAGGGACGTCGACGGCTACGCGGCCGGCTACCGGGTCTACTTCGAGGCCAACCGTCACCGCGCCTCCGCCGACCTGACCATGCTCGACCCAGCACCCCGCGTGGTGCTGGACCCGGAACTGGGCATGCTGACCGCCGGCCGAACAGCCGGTGACGCCGACATCGCCGCCGACATCTACCACCACACCATGCCGGTGCTGGAGAGGTCCGAGGACCACCTGGGCGGGTATCGGGCCCTGGAGGCAGGCGACCTCTTCGACGTGGAGTACTGGGATCTCGAGCAGGCGAAGCTGCGCCGTCGGGGCACCCCCCCGCCGTTGACGGGACAGGTAGCGGTGGTGACCGGCTCGGCATCGGGGATCGGGCGGGCATGTGCGGCGGAGCTCCTTGGCCGGGGAGCCGCAGTCATCGGTCTGGACATCTCCCCGGCTGCGGGCAGCACATTCGACGATGAGAGCTGGCTCGGTCTCGAGGTCGATGTGACCGACGACTCGGCTCAGGCCGCCGCCCTGACAGCGGGCGTGGAGCGCTTCGGCGGCGTGGACCTGGCGGTGCTGGCCGCGGGTGTGTTCGGGGCCACCCGGCCCGTGGCCGAGATGGACGACTCCGAGTGGCGTGACGTGCAGGCAGTCAACGTCGACTCCGCCGTCGCCCTCCTGCGCCTCCTCCACCCGTTGCTCCTCCGCTCACCGGCCTCCCCGGCCGTGGCGGTCGTCGCCTCCAGGAACGTGCCGGCTCCCGGCAAGGGAGCGGCCGCCTACTCGGCGTCGAAGGCCGCTCTCACCCAGTTGGCCCGGGTCGCGGCCCTGGAGTGGGCCGAGGAGGGGATCCGAGTCAACGTGGTCCATCCCGACGCCGTCTTCGATACCGGCTTGTGGACCCCCGAGTTGCTGACCGAACGCGCAGAGAGGTACGGGATGACGATCGAGGAGTACAAGCGGAGGAATCTGCTGTCGGTAGAGGTGACCTCGGCCATGGTGGCGGGTGTGGTGGCCGAGCTCCTGGGGGAGCACTTCTCCGCCACCACCGGGGCCCAGATACCCGTGGACGGGGGATCGGATAGGGTCATCTGATGCCCGTGGGACCCGACGAGCTCCTTCCCATCATCGCCGTCCGGGCCGGGGACCTTCCCGAGGCGATGGTGGTGGTGGGGGATCCCGACCGGGCCGAGAAGGCCTCGGCTCTCCTGGACGACCCCACGCCGCTGGGCCGCAACCGGGAGTACGTGTCGTATGCGGGGACATATGAGGGAAGCCGCATAGGGGTGATCTCTCACGGGGTGGGTGCGGCGGGAGCCGCCGTTTGCTTCGAGGAACTGTGCCGCGCCGGGGTGCGTGTCATGGTGCGAGCCGGAACCGCAGGAGGCATCCAGGCCCGTGTGACCGACGGGGACCTGGTGGTGGCGACGGCGGCCGTACGCGCCGAGGGTTACACGGCCGGTGTCGTCCCGGACCCTTACCCGGCCGTAGCCGACCGGCATCTGACTTCGCTGCTGGTGGAAGCGGCCGGAACCGTCCACGAGGGGATCGTGCTCACATCCGCCGTCTTCTATCCGCACGCCGTCCTGGGATCGGACCTCGAGCTGTGGCAGAGGGCCGGGGTGGTAGCCGTCGAGATGGAGACGGCCGCTCTGTTCGTCGTCGCCTCCCTGCACGGCGCCGCCGCCGGCGCCGTCCTCGCGATCGACGGCAACCCGCTCACTGCCAACGACGCCGACATGGCTGGCTACGACCCCCACCGCGATGTGGTGCAAGCCGCCGTCGACCGTGCCCTCCGGGCCGCCATGACTGCCTTGGCGCGGAGCGTCGACGGAACCTAGCCCGAAGCGCTCCGAGGCAGCGACGCCCTCCGGCAACCGGGGCTGCAACGGAACGTGGCAGGTCCGCTCGTGTTCCGACTACCGGGGCTCGGGCGGTAGCGTCCGGGGGTCGTGCAACGACTCACGCATCTCGGTCGTTCCCTCACTCTCGCCGATCCGTTCCACCGGTGGATGCTGGCCGGCTGCGCCGGGGCTGCGCTGGCAGCTCTGGCCTATCCCGGCGGGCGCTCCCCGGCGGAGGCGATGCTCGACGCCGCCCTCACCGTGTTCCTGTCGTGGGCGATGATCCGCGAGCTCGACCCCGACCACCCCGTCTCGGCTCTGGTCGGCGCCGGGGTCGCCGCCGCCGTGTCGATCGTGGCGGGCAGCACCAGCGCGGTGGCTCTGGCGGCGTTGATGCTCACTGCCCGGATCGTGGTGCGTTCCACCGGGCTGCGTCCTCTCGTCAGCGACATCGCCGTCGTCGGCGTGTTCGTGGGTGCCCTGGCGCGCACACCGCTGGTGTGGGCCATGGGTTTGGCGCTGGCGTTGGCGGTCGCCGTGGACACGGGCCTGCCCGAGCCGGCGCCCCAGCGCAACGTGTGGCTGGCCGGGGCGATCGGCCTGGCGGTGACGCTCACCGCCGTCATCTCGGACGCGTTGCGGGTGTCGTGGAGCCTCCCGGGGACGACCACCGTCGGCCTGGCTGTGGCCGGGCTGGCTCTCATGGTCCTCGCCCCGGCCGACCGGGTCAGATCGGTGTGTGATCACAGGCCGACGGCGTTGCACCCCGAGAGGCTGCGGACGGCCCGACTCATCGCCGCCGGCGCTCTCACCGTGGGGACCGTCGTCGGGGGAGCCGCCCATGCCGCGATGTCGTGGCCGGGATGGGTGGGGATCATCGCCGCCGGGGTCGGGGCCCGGTGGGGACCGTGAGGGCCCCTCCCCCCGAACCCGCCGCGCCGCCCGCTTACAGAGACAAGTGGTGGGTGATGCTCACCGTCTCGATGGGGGTTCTCCTGGCCACCATCGACGGCTCCATCGTCAACGTCGCCATGCCCCGTCTGGTGGTCGAGCTCGACACCCGTTTCGCGGTGATCCAGTGGGTGGCGCTGTCGTATCTCCTCACCCTGGCGACCCTCACGCTCAGCGTCGGCCGTGCCGGCGACGTGATCGGCAAGAAACGGATCTACACGACGGGATTCGCCCTGTTCACCGTGGCTTCGGTGCTCTGCGGCCTGGCGCCTTCGGTCGGTTTCCTGATCGGTTTTCGAGTCGTGCAGGCCCTGGGTGCGGTGATGGTGCTGTCTCTGGGGCCGGCGGTCCTCATCGAGGCGTTCCCACCCACCGAGCGCGGCAAGGCCCTCGGGTTGATCGGGACGGCTGTGTCGGTCGGCGTCATCACCGGGCCCGTGGCGGGAGGGCTGTTGATCTCGTCGTTCGGGTGGCGGTCGATCTTCTTCGTCAACCTCCCGGTGGGCATCGTCGGGACGTTGCTGGCGGTCCGCTATGTGCCCCGGACCGTCCACCGCATCCGACAGCGCTTCGACTACATGGGGGCGGGTCTGCTGTCGGCGACCTTGCTGGCGGTCTCCCTCGCCATGACGCTCGGCCAGGAGCGGGGTTTCGCTGCCCCGCTGATCCTGGGCCTGTTCGGGGCTGCTGCGGTCGGGGCGGCCGCCTTCGTTCGGGTGGAGACCGGTCGCGAGTCGCCGATGATCCAGCTCCGGATGTTCCGCTCGGAACTGCTGAGCATCAGCGTCGTCACCGGGTATCTCCAGTTCGTGATACTCGCCGGCACCTTCTTCCTGCTCCCCTTCTACCTGGAGAGCGTCCAAGGGCGACCCATCGACCAGGTGGGGCTGATGCTGGGAGCGGCGCCCCTCGTCCTGGGGCTGGTGTCGCCGTGGGCCGGGTCGCTGTCCGACCGGGTGGGGGTCCGGCCGCTGACGGTGGCCGGGTTGATCATCACCGCCACCGCCTATGTGTCGCTTCTCACCCTCGACGTGGACACGTCGATAGCCCACTTCGTGCTTCTGGCCCTTCCCCTGGGTCTGGGAGTCGGGGTGTTCCAGTCTCCCAACAACAGCGCCATCATGGGCTCGGTGCCTCCCGAGTACGCCGGGGTGGGCGGGGGGATCCTGACGCTCACCCGTCTCCTCGGACAGGTGACGGGCATCGCCGTGCTCGGTTCGCTGTGGGCCACGCGGGTGGCGGCAGCGGGCGGCCCTCCCGACGCCGCTCAGGCCAGTGCCGTCCAGCAGATGACGGGTCTGCACGACGTCATCGTCGTCATGTCGGTGCTGGTCTTCGGTGCCGCCGCCCTATCGGTCGCCACCCTCCGCCGCCGTCCCTGACGTTTTCGCGCAGCAAATGCGCGCTATAGCGCGCAGGTGATGCGCCAAAACGGCAGAGGGGGGGGCCCATGGCG
>CAZTXD010000064.1:15049-18343 GCA_964617995.1 uncultured Acidimicrobiaceae bacterium | reverse complement strand
CTCTCCGAGAACGCCAAGGCCCACTCGGTTCCCAACCTGGAGATCCTGTGCAACGACGTGGTGTGCGGGCACGGGTCGTCGGTGGGGCCTCTGGAAGAAGAGCACCTCTACTACCTCCAGAGCCGGGGCATTCCCCGGATCAAGGCCGAGCGGATGCTGGTGCGGGGGTTCTTCACCGACGTGATAGACCGGCTCCCGATCGATGTCGTGGCCGACCCGGTGCAGGAGGCCGTGTTCCGGCGCTTTGTCACCGCCCAGGAGGAGGGGCGGCTGTCATGAGCTGGCTGAAGCTGGTCGACGCCGATCGGGTGCCACAGGGCGCGGGGTTACGTGTCGACATAGGCGAGGACCGGGTCGCCCTGTTCCGGATAGGTGACGACGTCTACGCCTTGGGAGATCGGTGCAGCCACGCCGAGGCCTCTTTGGCGGAAGGGGAGGTGTTCGATCTCGAAGTCGAATGCCCCCGTCACGGGAGCGCCTTCGATCTCGAGACGGGCAACCCCAACGCCCTGCCCGCCACCAAGCCGGTGCCGGTCTACGACGTGAAGGTCGAAGACGGCGTCGTGTACCTGCGCTGGGACGACGACTCTCCGGGAGGAGAAGGATGACGCTGGCACTGGAAGTACGGGACCTGAAGGCGTCGATCGCCACCGAGGAGATCCTGCGAGGCGTCGACCTCGAGGTCCCCTTCGGGGAGATACACGCCATCATGGGTCCCAACGGCTCGGGCAAGTCCACACTCAGCCATGTCCTCACCGGTCATCCCACGTATGAAGCGGAGGGATCGGCGCTGCTCGCCGGGGAGGAGATCCTCGCCCTCGACATCGACGACCGGAGCCGACGCGGGCTCCTGCACGGGTTCCAGTATCCCACCGAGGTCCCGGGCATCAGGCTGGGGGCATTCGTCAAGGAGGCGGCCGAGGAGCGGGGTATCGATCGCGACGTCGTCGAGCGACGCATCGACGAGGCAGCCGAGCGTTTCGGGATGGTCGAGTTTCTCGACCGTTCCCTCAACGACGACCTCTCGGGCGGGGAGAAGAAGCGCTCGGAGATATTCCAGATGGTGGTGCTGGAGCCGAAGGTGGCGATCCTCGACGAGATCGACTCGGGCCTCGACATCGACGCGGTCCGTCAGGTCGCCGAGGCCGTGGAGGCCATGCGGCGCCCCGACGTGGCGGTGGTGATGATCACCCACTACGCCCGCATCCTCCGCTACCTGTCACCCGATCGGATCCACGTGATGCTCGACGGCCGCATCGTCGAGTCGGGCGGGCCGGAGCTGGCCGAGGAGCTGGAGTCGGGAGGCTACGACGCCGTCCGCAGCAGGTTGGGGATCGAAACGCCCCGGAAGGAAGAGCCCACCGTTCCGGCGGCGTCGGAGTTCTTCACTGACACGCCCTTCGATCGCTAGGCCCACCTTGCTGCGGATCCGCTCTTCCGGGAGGCTCAGGCCGGATGGCTGATCGAACCACCGAACGTCGTTGGCTGGAACAGCTCACCTCGATCCCGACGGCACCCGGGCACGAAGACCGGGTCCTGGCGTGGGTATCGGCGTGGGTCAGGAGGAGAAAGGACCTGGTGCGGGCCGACGACCGCCACGGCAATGTGCTCATCACCCAGCGAGGTCGTCGGTCGTCCGCTCCGGTGATAGCGGTCGCTCACACCGACCATCCCGGGTTCGTGGTGACGGGGATACAGGGGCGGAAGGTCACGGTCGAGTTCCGGGGCGGCGTGCGCCGCGAGTACTTCGAAGGGGCCCGGGTGGAGCTTTTCGACCGATCAGATCGAGCCCATCGCGGCCGCCTCGACGAGTTCGATCATTCCTCCTCGGTCGGCACCGTACGCCTCGACCGCAGCGCTCCGTTGGCCGAAGGCGACATCGGCCGCTGGTCGTTCGGCTCCAGACGCGGTGGGATGGGAGAGGGATTCGCCCTCGCTCCGGCGTGCGACGACCTCGCCGGCGTGGCCGCGGCCCTGGCCGCGCTCGACCGGGCCCGCGGCGACGTCTCACTCCGGCATTTCGGGGTGCTGCTGACGCGGGCGGAGGAGGTCGGTTTCGTCGGAGCCATCGGAGCATGTCGCGACGGCACGATCCCCCGCGACGCGCGGGTCCTGTCGATCGAGTGCAGCCGCTCCTTCGCCGATTCGCCACTGGGGGCCGGGCCGGTCGTCCGGGTCGGGGACGCCTCCAGCGTCTTCGACCATCAACTGACGAACCTGGTCGCTGCAGCGGCCGCGGAAGCGGGAATCGAGCATCAGCGGCATCTCATGGCGGGGGGTTCGTGTGAGGCGACGGCGTTCCTGGCATACGGGTACGAGGCGACCGGCCTGTGCCTGCCGTTGGGCAACTATCACAACATGGGTCATATCGACGAGGTGGAGCAGGGAGCAGGGATGGCGATACCCCTGCCCGAAGTCGTCAGCCTGGACGACTTCCACGGGCTGGTGGATCTCCTCGGTGTGTCGGTGCGGGGGGTCGACGGCGAGGACGGCCTGAAGGAGCGTCTCGATCGTGCCTTCGAGTCGACTTCACGGATCCTCCGATGAGCGAACCGCAGGTGGGTTTCCCGGTCGACGGGTGGTCGCCGCCGCCGTGGCCGTCGGGCGGGGAGATGCTGGGACGGTACGTGACTGTGGCGCCGTTGATCCCCGAGGCGTTCGACGAGCTGTGGCGGGCGTTCTCGGACGATCCGGGCGACATGTGGACCTACATGGGCTACGGACCGTTTCGCTCCCAGGATCAGCTCGTCGCCACGGCCGCCGCCTGGGTTGGAGCGAGGGACCCTCTCTTCTTCACGTTCGACGTGGACGGAGTCGCCCTGGGCTGGGGCGCCTACCTGCGGATCACACCCGGGGAGGGGGCCATCGAGATGGGTCACCTCGCTTTCTCGCCCTCCCTGCGCCGAACCACCGCCGCCACCGAAGCGATGTACCTGATGATGCGCAACGTGTTCGACCTCGGCTACCGGCGCTGTGAGTGGAAATGCGACGCCCTCAACGCCGCCTCCCGGCGAGCCGCCCAGAGGCTCGGATTCACCTATGAGGGCACGTTCCGCCAGCACATGGTCTACAAGGGCCGCAACCGCGACACCGCCTGGTACTCGGTCACCGACCGGGAGTGGCCCGGTATCAGGGGCGCCCTCGAGGTATGGCTCGACCCCGCCAACTTCGACGACGACGGTCACCAGCACCACCCGCTGGCCCTCTGACCGTTTTCGCGCATCCAATTCGCGCCAAAGCGCGCCGGGGATGGGGGGAAAACGTCGGGGGGGGGGCCAAAACCGCCGGGGGACG
>CAZTXD010000064.1:0-15039 GCA_964617995.1 uncultured Acidimicrobiaceae bacterium | reverse complement strand
GGCCCCCCCCCCCCCCGCGGGCCCCACTGACGGTTGGCGCGCAGCTACGCCGCGCCGGCCCGCTATTGCTAGCCGCGAAAACGGTCGGGGTGGGTCCACTACCGTCGGAGGAACGCAAGGAGCGAACATGGGTGAACGTATCGAAAAGGACTCCATGGGTGAGGTGCGGGTTCCCGCCGAGGCGTTGTACGGGGCGTCCACCCAACGAGCGAAGGACAACTTCCCGATCTCGGGGATCGGCTTCTCCCGGCGCTTCATCTGGGCCCTGGGCCTGCTGAAAGGCTCGGCGGCGTCGGTGTCCGGTGACATGGGCAACCTGGATGGGCAGGTGGTGGCGGCGGTGCGGGAAGCGGCCGACGAGGTCATGGACGGGGATCTCGACGATCATTTCGTGCTCGACATCTTCCAGACCGGGTCGGGAACGTCCACCAACACCAACGCCAACGAAGTGATCGCCAACCGGGCGACGCAGATTCTGGGGGGCGAGCCCGGGTCGAAGCTGGTCCATCCCAACGACCATGTCAACTTCGGCCAATCCTCCAACGACGTCATACCCACGGCGATCCACGTCGCCGCGGTGGCTGGGCTGCGAGAGGAGCTGATCCCCGCCCTGGAGGTCCTGACGGACGCGCTTCGAGCCAAGGCGGAGGAGTTCTCCGACGTCGTCAAGTCGGGTCGCACCCACCTCATGGACGCCACCCCCGTGACGTTGGGCCAGGAGTTCGGCGGATACGCCACCCAGGTCCACAACGGGATCGAGAGGCTGGAGACGGTTGTCGCCGGTCTCGAGGAGCTGGCGCTGGGAGGGACCGCCGTCGGCACGGGGATCAACGCTCCTGACGGGTTCGCCGCCGCCACCATCGCTCTCATGGCGGAACGTACCGGTCATCCCTTCCGGGAAGCGGAGGACCACTTCGAGGCCCAGGCCGCCAAGGATGCGGTGGTGATGGCGTCCGGTGCCCTCAAGACGGTGGCCGGGTCTTTGTTCAAGATCGCCAACGACATCCGCTGGCTCGGCTCCGGGCCTACCTCCGGCATCGCCGAGCTGCGGATACCGGGCCTCCAGCCGGGCTCGTCGATCATGCCCGGCAAGGTGAACCCGGTCATGTCGGAGATGCTCATGCAGGTCTCCGCCCAGGTGATGGGCAACGACACGGTAGTGGCCTGGTGTGGCGCCAACGGCAACTTCGAGTTGAACGTGATGATGCCGGTGATGGCCCACAACCTCCTCCAGTCCATCCACATCCTCGCCACCAGCGCGGGGGTGTTCGCCGACAGGTGCGTGGTCGGCCTGGAGGCGAACACCGAGCGGGCCCGCGAACTGGTGGAGCGGAACGCCATCGTCGTCACCGCCCTCAACCCCTACATCGGCTACGACGCCGGCGCCCGCATCGCCAAGGAGGCGTCGGCGTCGGGTCGTTCGGTACGCGAGCTGGTGCTGGAGCAGGGGTTGATGGATCCCGAAGAGCTCGACGCCGCACTCGACATCAAACGGATGACCGAAGGCGGCGTGATGTGAGCGGCGAGCCGCAAACCCTGACCGTCTCCGAGTTGCTGGGACGGATCGACGAGGCCCTGGCTCGGACGGTCCCGGGTCCGTTGTGGGTGAGGGGCGAGATCTCAGGCTTCCGTCGGAGCGCCCGGGGAGCAGCGTTCTTCCGGCTGGTCGACCCTGCCGCCGACGGCCAGGTCGTCGAGGTGGCGGCGAGGGGCCGGGTGATGCACGACATCGATCGTCGGCTGGAAGCAGCCGGCGTCGGAGCGATTCGTGAAGGCATCGAGGTTCGAATCAGGGCGGTGCTCGGCCTCGATCGTCGGAGATCGACGGTGCGGCTGTCGCTGCTCGAGCTCGACCCGGAGTTCATAGCGGGGCGGCTGGCTCTGGACCGCCAGGAGGTGCTTCGGCGGCTGGCCGCCGAGGGTACCCTCCAGGCCAACGGCCGGCTTCCCCTCCCCCTGGTACCTCTCGAGGTCGGGCTGGTGACCAGCAGGGGCTCGGCTGCACACGCCGACTTCCTGGACCAGCTCCGGCGCTCCGGATACCGCTTCGGTGTCGTCACCGCCCAGGCGGCGATGCAGGGCGAGGGGGCTTCGGAAGGCATCGAGGACGCCCTGGGGAGGCTGGCCCGCCGGCAGGTGGACGTCATCGCCATCGTGCGCGGGGGAGGAGCCAAGCTCGACCTGGCCGCCTTCGACAGCGAGAAGCTGGGACGGGCCGTGGCGAGGTGTCCGGTTCCCGTGGTGGCGGGTATCGGCCACGAGACGGATCGCACGGTGGTCGACGAAGCGGTGGCGGTGTCCGTGAAGACTCCCAGCGCCGCCGGGGAATGGCTGGTGAGCAGGGTGGGCGAGTATGCCGGACGGATCGATACCGCCCGGCGGATGATCGCAGATGAGGCCCGGGCGGCCTGCCGGCGCGCCGCTGGGAGACTGGACCGCGTCGCCGCTCAGCTCGGGGAGGCGAGAACTTCGCTGGCCCGTCAGCGGGACGGCCTTCGGCACCTGGAGGTGGGGATAGCCGACGGTGCCCGGCGGGCGGTGCGAGACGGGGCGTCGACTGTGACCGCGATGGAGGAGATGCTGGCCGCCATCGGAGTGGAGCCAACCCTGCGGCGAGGCTTCGCCCTCGTCACCGATGCCGACGGCGGCGTGGTGCGCTCGGTCCGGGCGGTGGCGCCGGGTGATCGCCTCGACCTGCGTCTGGCGGACGGGACGGCCACGGTGCTGGTGGAGGAGACGGATGCCTGAGGGTGACCTGACCTACCGGGCGGCCCTCGAGGAGCTGCGTGCCATACATGGCCGGCTCCGCGGCGAGGACGTCGACGTCGACGGGCTTCTCGACGACGTGCAGCGGGCAGCCGAGCTGTTGGGGTTCTGCCGGGAGCGTCTCACGGCGGTCGGTGAGCGCCTGGAGGAAGTCCTGGAAGACTTCGAACCCGACACCGGGAACCGCTGAAAGGACCGTGTTGATTTGTGGGGGGACTCTCCCCACACCCCCCACGGCTGCACGCGGCTGAGCCCCGGGATGGTCGGGGCCATCCGCCGTAGCTTGGCTCCCCAGCGGCCGTCTACCGACAAACGAGAACTGACAACCGACCACTGCCTTCCGACTTCCGACTCAACCGACAACCGAGAACCGACAACCGACAACTGCGACTACTCGAACTGGACCGAGCGTTTGGACAGCCCGAACCAGAAACCTTCCACCGTCGACTCTCCGACGCTGCCGGCATCGGTGCTGGCGCCGAGGCTCACGAACAACGGGGCGAAATGCTCGGTGCGGGGATGAGCCAGATGAGCGGCGGGGGCGGCCCGCTCGAAATCGATCAGCGAGTCCACATCGCCGGTCGCCAGGCAACCCCGGAGCCAGTCGTCGAACTCACTCGACCAGCTCGGTGCGGGCCCCTCCGGACCCAGATGCCAGTTCATTTCGCGCAGGTTGTGCGTGCTGAAACCGCTGCCGACGATCAGCACCCCCTGGTCACGAAGAGGTGCTAGTCGGCGCCCCACCTCGAACAAGGTGGCGGGATCGAGGGTGGGCATAGAGATCTGGAGCACCGGGACGTCGGCCTCGGGATACATCTCCACCAGCGGCACGTAGGCGCCATGATCCAGGCCCCGTGTCGGGTCGCGGTGCACATCGTGGGAGCCCGACAGCAGCTTCGTGACCTCGTCCGCCAGGGCCGGAGCCCCCGGAGCGGGATACTGGACCTGGTAGTAGCGGTCGGGGAAGCCCCAGAAGTCGTAGTAGAGGGGGACGGTGGTGGTGGCGGAGACAGTCAGGGGATCCTCCTCCCAGTGCGCCGACACCATCAGCACCGAGCCGGGTCTGGGCATGGCCGCCGACCACTCCGCCAGCTGCCGGGTCCAGAGGGGATCGTCGGCGAGAGGCGGAGCTCCGTGACTGAGGTAGATCACCGGCATCCGCCGGTCGGTGAATTCGGTCTTGTCGTCCATCGGTGGGCTCCCGGGCCGGCTCGCCTCCGATGTTACGTCGACGAGATGGTTGTCTCCGTTCGCTGGTTGCTCAACACGAGGCGCACGGCCGCCACGAGGAGCAATCCGCCGAACAGCACGGCGGACAGCCGGTCGTCGAGCCCGATGGACACCTGCGACGCGACGAACGAAGAGAGGACGCCGGCGCCCGCCACCACGCCGGCAGTGCGCAGGTCGGTGTTGCCCTTGCGAACGTTCCTCACGCTCCCGACCACCGCCGTCGGAACGATCACGGCCAGCGATGTGCCCTTGGCCATCGCCGCCGAGACCTCGAACAGCACGGTCTGGGCGGGCACCATGATCACCCCGCCTCCCACCCCCATCAGGCCGGCGACCGATCCGGTGAAGAGCCCGATGGAGGCGAGACCGCCCGCTGCCAGCGGGTCGATGGCTACCACGCCGGGGCCCTCGGGCACGGCGATCAGCATGCGGACGGCGGTGAGGACCAGGAGCAGGGCGAAGCCCCATCGCAGGATGCCGACGGGGAGACGACCGAGGAGGTGGGTGCCGAGGACGGCGCCGAGGAGGGATCCGGTGAGCATGAGGAGTGCGACCAGCCAGTCCACCTCGCCCGCCAGGGCGTAACCGACCAGCGCTGCCGCTGCCAACGGGGCGGTGGCCGCCAGGGAGGTGCCGTGGGCGAGGCGCTGCTCCATCCGGGCCAGGATCGTGAGGGCGGGGACGATGAGTATCCCACCGCCCACGCCGAACAGGCCCGAGAGCGCCCCGGCGCCGAGTCCGATCGCTATCGCCGTTCCCGGAGCCGGTCGTGAAGATGTGTCGGCCGCGTCAACCTCGGCCGGGTCGGCTTCGCCCTGCGGGTGGGTCAACCGAGCGCCTGTTCCAGGGTGGTCCAGGGGAGGCTGGCGCACTTGATCCGGACCGGGTAGCGCCGCACGCCCTGCAGCGCCTCGAGGTCCCCGAGCACGGATCCGGGTCGGGCGGGGTCGAAACCGGCGGCTTGCTCGTCCTCGGCGGTCATCATGTCGTGGAACCGCTCCGCCACCGAGCGGATCTCAGCGCGGCTCTTGCCTATCACCATGTCCGACATCATCGAGGCCGACGACTGGCTGATCGAGCAACCCTGGCCCTGCACCGAGATGTCCGAAACGGTGTCGCCGTCGAAGTTGACCTCGACCGTCACCTCGTCGCCGCACAACGGGTTGACTCCCTCGGCGGTGGAGTCGGGGGCATCCAGCGGCTTGCGATGCCGAGGGTTGCGGTAGTGGTCCAGGATCACATCCCGGTAGAGGTCCTCGAGAGCCATCAGGAGACCCCGAAGAGCCGGCCGGCCTCGCCGAGTGCCGCCACCAGCGCGTCGATGTCCTCGGTGGTGGTGTAGACGTAGAACGAGGCCCGGGCGGTGGCTGCCACCCCCAGCACCCGCATCAGGGGCTTGGCGCAGTGATGGCCGGCCCGGACCGCCACGTCGTGCTGGTCGAGGATGGTGGCCAGGTCGTGGGCGTGGACGTCGCCCAGGGTGAGGCTGATCACGCCACCCCGGGACTCCGAGCTCGCCGGCCCCTGGATGGTGAGCTGGGGAACGGTGGCAAGGGCCTCTAGGGCGTAGGCGGTGAGGGCGGTGTCGTGGGCGGCGATCGCCGGCATGCCCACCTTCTCCAGGTAGTCGAGGGCGGCACCCAGGCCGATGGCCTCGATGATCGGCGGTGTGCCGGCCTCGAAGCGGTGGGGGATCTTCGTCCATGTCGCCCCGTGGAGCGTGACGTCGGAGATCATGGAGCCGCCTCCCTCGATCGGCTCGATCTCCTCCAGCCGCTCGGGTCGGGCCCAGACGACGCCGATCCCGGTCGGTCCCAGCATCTTGTGACCCGAGAAGGTGATGGCGTCTGCTCCCAGGGAAGTGACGTCGACGGGGAAGTGAGGCACCAGTTGAGCGGCGTCGACGACCGAGAAGGCACCCACCGAACGAGCGGCGTCCAGGATCTCGGGGAGTTGTGGAATGGTGCCCAGCACGTTCGACATGCCCGTGATCGAGACGACCTTGGTGTCGGAGTCGAGGAGGCGGTCGAGGTGGGTCAGGTCGAGACGGTGGTCTTCTCCCAGGGGGATGAAGTCGAGGCGGGCGCCGGTGCGGCGGGCCACCATCTGCCAGGGGACGAGGTTGGCGTGGTGCTCCATTTCGGTGAGGAGGATGCGGTCGCCCGGTCGGAGGTGATTCGATCCCCAACCGTGGGCCAGGAGGTTGATGCCCGAAGTGGTGCCTCGC
The DNA here is from genome assembly GCA_964617995.1 of uncultured Acidimicrobiaceae bacterium. Taxonomy (GTDB): domain Bacteria; phylum Actinomycetota; class Acidimicrobiia; order Spongiisociales; family ZC4RG35; genus CAZTXD01. The sequence goes on along the minus strand of CAZTXD010000064.1, from coordinate 8,816 downwards.
ACGAACACGATCTCGTCGGGCTCGGGCGTGCCGAGAAAGGAAGCGACCTGGTCGCGGACGGCCTCGTAGCGCTCGGTGGCCGCGATGGACAGTTTGTAGGCGCCGCGATGGACGTTGGCGTAACCGTGCCCGGTGAACTCGGCCATCGCCTCTATGACCTGGCGCGGCTTCAGCGAGCTGGCGCCCGAATCCAGGAAATGGAGGTCCTTGTCCGCGAAGACGGGGAAGTCGGCTCGGATTGCCTTGGTGTCTAGAAGGGCCATTGTCTGTGTCAACGATCTCTCAGGGAGGGTTATGCCGTCACGCCGGTAACGGCTGGCGGAAGGCATCGTATCCCTCCTCTTCCAGGCGCTCGCCCAGTTCGCTGCCACCGCTGGCGGTGATCCGTCCGTCCATGAACACATGGACCCGGTGGGGCGTGACGTGGTCGAGAAGACGCTGGTAGTGGGTGATGATCAAGAAACCACGCTCGGAGGTGGCGAGCCGGTTCACACCATCGGCGACGATCCGGAGGGCGTCGATGTCCAGACCCGAGTCGGTCTCGTCCATCACGGCCATCTCTGGCTCCAGGATGGCCATCTGCAGCACTTCGTTGCGCTTCCGTTCCCCTCCGGAGAAGCCTTCGTTGAGGTGCCGGTCGGCGAACGACGATTCGATGCCCAGCTCCCTCATCGTCTCCATGATCTTGAGCCGCAGCTCCAGCACCGTGTAGTCGATCCCGGTGCGGTTGGAGAGGGCCTGGCGGAGGAACTGGATCACCGAGACTCCGGGGATCTCCTCGGGGTACTGGAAGGCCAGGAAGAGCCCTTTCTGAGCCCGGGCGGTGGGAGCGGCGTCGGTGATGTCCTCTCCCTTGTAGAGGATCCTTCCCTCGGTCACGACGTAGCCGGGATGTCCCATGAGGACGTTGGCCAGGGTGGACTTGCCGGAGCCGTTGGGTCCCATGAGGGCGGCGATCTCGCCGTGGTCGACCGTGAGGTCGACGCCCTTGAGGATGGGAGTTCCGTCGACCTCGACGTGGAGGTTCTCGATCTGGAGAAGAGGGGTGCTCACGATCCTCCCATGGTATGGCGGGCACCGGCGCGAGCAGAAACCGTGAACGGAATTGCACCTGTCAGGAGCAATTCCGTTCACAGAAAGGCTGGGTCAGCCCGCCCTCAGCGCTTCCAGGGTCTTGGCGAGCCCATCGACGTCGCCGACGTCCAGCCACTGGACGTAGAGACGCTCCACCCCGGCCTCTTCCAGCGCAGCCAGGGTCTCCGCCGCCCGCTGCGGCGGGCCCACCGGCACCCCGGCGGCCGCATAGCGAGCCTCCAGGTCCTCCGGTGACACGTCGCGGGCAGCGGCGGCAGAGCCGAGACGGTCCCGGTACTCGGCGTCGGTCCTCCCCACCAGCGCCGGGCCCATGGCGGTCACCGTCACGGCCCGGTCACCGGCTGCCTCTCTCATGACCCGCACCCGGGACGCCACCTCTTCGGCCGGCGCGAGGAACGTGTTGTACTCGTCGGCCTTGCGCCCTGCCAGGGCCGGTGTCCGCTTCGCACCGCCCCCGCCCACGATCAGGCGGACGTCGGCGGGGGTGGGTTCGACCGTGGCGTCGAGACGGTAGAACTCGCCCCGGAAACTGCTCGGCCCGGGAGCGAAGGCGGCGGTGAGGTAGTCGAGGGCCTCCTCCAGCCGGGCATAGCGTTCGCCCAGAGCGGGCATGTCGATGCCGAAGGCGGCGTGCTCCTCCTCCATCCAGCCCGTACCCACACCCAGGTCGAAGCGACCACCCGACATCTGGTCGAACGTTGCGGCGGCCTTGGCCATCACCGCGGGATGCCGCCACGTCAGCGGCGATACCAACACCGCCAGACGCACGTTCTCCGTCTCGCGGGCGAGGCCGCCCAGGGTGGCGAAGGCGTCGGTGGCGTCCGGTTTCGGGTCCCTACCCGAGTAGTAGTGGTCGGACCGGGCGAAAGAGTGGAGGCCGTCGGTGTCGGCCAGCCGGGCCAGGGCCAGCAACTCCTGGTAGGTCCCGCCGATGTGCGGTTCGGTCATGATCGAGAGATCCATCGGCCGGAGGGTAGGGCGGTCAGCCCCGGAGAAGGGAGACGGAGTGGCGAATGTCCTCCAGAGGGTCGAAGGCGACCTGGAAGTAGACCCGTCCGACACCCTCATCCGCCATTTCTTCGAGCGAGGTGAGGAACTCGTCGGTGGTCCCGATCGGTATCCCCAGCTCCCGATAACGGGTTCGGACCCGGTCGGCGTCGACTCCCCGGCGGGCCGCCACCGCCTCGATCCTGTCGTCGGCCTCTCTCGCGTCGCTGCCCACCACGAGGGGGAAAGCCGTCGAGATGGCCAGCTCGTCGGGGTCCCGGCCGGCCTCGCGGGCGGCGCTCCGGGCCGCCTCTATGCGGGCACCGAACGGGTGAGGACCGGGGAAGAGGTTGAACTCGTCGGCATAGGTGCCGGCCAGTCTCGGTGTCCTCTCGGGGCCGGAGCCGCCGACCACCAGCCGGACCGCCTTCCCCGTCGGCTCCGGCGGAGGGCCGGAGGCGAGCCGGAAGTAGGCGCCCTCGAAACCCTCGTCGGAATCTCCCAGGGCTGCCCGCAGGTACCGGAGGGCGTCGGTGAGGCGTTCGAAACGCTCACCCACGGAGGGGAAGTCGAATCCGAAACGCTCGTGCTCCTCCTCCATCCAGCCGGCTCCGACGCCGAGGGTGAAACGACCACCGGAGATCTCGTCGAGGGTGACGGCCGACTTCAGCATCACCGCCGGATGACGAAACGTGATGGGGCTGACCAGTGTCGAGAGAGCGATTCGCCCGGTCCTGGCCGCAACCGCCCCCAACAGCACCAGCTGGTCGAGGGCATAGGTGGAGTCGGTCCCGGTCAGGTAGTGGTCGGCTACGGCCAGGGCATCCAACCCCTCCCCTTCGGCCCACTCCGCCAGGGTCAGCGTGGCCTCGAAGGAGGTCATGGTCTGCAGGCCCATTTCCATGGTCACCATCCCCGACGTCTCCACTCGCCCAGATGGGGACGCTCCGCTCCGATGGTGGTGGAGGCACCATGGCCGGGGTGGACGATCGTGTCGTCGGGGAGCCGCGGGAAGAGCTCCTGTTCGAGGCTGTCCATGATCTGGCCGAAGCTGGAGTAGTCCCATCGAGTCGCTCCGGGACCTCCCGGGAAGAGAGTGTCCCCGGAGAACAGGACGTGCACATCGGACTCGTCCTCCGGCTCGAAGACGAACGACACCGATCCCGGAGTGTGGCCGGGGGTGTGCACCACATGAAGCGCCACCTTGCCGAACACGACCTCCGCCCGCCCGTCGAGAGGTTCGTCGGGGGAGCGCCCGGCGATATCCACGTCGGCCAGGTGGAGGAGCCAGGGCACACCCAGGCCGTCTTTGACCACGTCGAGAGCGGCGATGTGGTCGAGGTGGCCGTGAGTGGTCAGCACCGAGCCGACCTCGAGCCCCTCACAGGCCGACAGGATCCGGTCGGGTTCGGCGGCGGCATCGATCACCACCGCCTCCCGGGTTTCCTCACAGGCCACGACGTAACTGTCGTTGTCGTAGGGGCCTACCGCCAGCTTGTCGATCGTGATCATGTGACCACCGTAACGTATTGGCGCAACCCGGTGGCCCTGCAAAACTGCCCCGGATGCGCCGAGTCCTTGTCGTGGTCGTGCCGACTCTCTTTCTCCTCGTTTTCGCCGTGCCGGCGCTGGGCCAGGAGGATCTGCCCCCCGGGGGAACCTTCTACGACGATCAAGGGAGCCCGCATGAGGCCGCCATCGAGGGTCTGGCCGCAGCCGGGATCACCCGGGGCTGCCACGACGACAAGCCGATCTTCTGCCCCGAGCGTCGGGTGACGAGGGGGGAGATGGCCGCCTTCCTCGATCGGGCGCTGGATCTGCCGCCCTCGGAGGGCAACCCCTTCACGGACATCGGGAACTCGATCTTTCGCTCCTCGATCGAGCGACTCGCCGCGGCGGGGATAACCAAGGGATGCAACCCTCCCGCCAACGACCGGTTCTGTCCGAATGACCCCGTGAGGCGGGGGGAGATGGCCACGTTCCTGGTCCGGGCGCTCGGCCTCGAGCCGGTGACGGGCGGCGCCGGGTTCTCCGACACCGGGGATTCGGTGCATCGCTACAGCATCGAAGCCATCGCCGGCGCCGACATCACCAAGGGATGCAATCCGCCTGACAACGACCGTTACTGCCCCCAGGAGCCGGTGATCCGCGCCCAGATGGCCACGTTCCTGGTGCGGGCCTTGTCCGAGCTGCAGCCGATAACCCCGCCGCCCCTTCCCCCGACCGAGCGGGTGTCGCGTTTCACTACCTTCCACGACTGTTGCGAGCCCCGGGTCCACAACATCCAGCTCCTGGCCGACACCCTCGACGGCCATGTCGTATACCCGGGGGAGACATTCTCGATCAACGGTGTCGTGGGTCCCCGCACCCGGTCGAAGGGCTACGTGGAAGCGCCCGTGCTGTGCAGCAGCGGCTACTGCTCCGGCGTCGGCGGAGGGATCAGCCAGTTCGCCACGACGATGTTCAACGCCATCTTCTGGGGCGGCTACGAACGTGTCGCCCACCGGCCCCACAGCATCTGGATCAACCGTTACCCGGTGGGGATCGAAGCCACCCTCGGCTACCCGTCGCTCGACGTCGCCTTCCGCAACGACACGGTCAACCCCGTCACCATCCGTACCCGTCACACCTCCACCTCGATAACGGTGGAGCTGTGGGGCAACGCCGGCGGCTGGCAGATGAGCGGCTATCACCCCCGCGGCGCACGTTCGTCGGTGATCGACGTGATCGACAACGGCGGCTCCGACGGTCGTCGTGTCTCCGGGAAGGTCACCGGCACGGTGGATTCGAGCGGCGGCTCGGTGCGGGTCGATCGAACCATCACCCAGAACGGTGAGTCGACGACCCAGAGCTGGTGGTGGACATACCGCTAGGAGCGAGGGCCGTCGGCGTCGTTCTGGTGGCGGTGGTCATGTCGATGACGGCCGTGTTCCCGGCCGTGGCGGTCGGGGACAGCGGGCGCTTCGTCGACGACGACGGTCATCCGGCCGAGCAGGCCCTGGAGTGGCTGGCGGAACGAGGCGTGATCCACGGCTGCGACCCGCCCACCAACCGCCGTTCGTGTCCCGATCGGAAGCTGACCCGGGCCCAGGCCGCCAAGGTCCTCGTGCTCCTCGCCCGCCACCAGGAGGCGATGGATGCGGCACGCCCCGGCACGGTGGATCACTTCGTGGACGACGACACGACGTGGGGAGGAGCCGCCGAGCCCTACATCGACCATCTGGCCGATCTGGGGGTGGTGCACGGATGCGATCCCCCTCGTAACCGCTTCTTCTGCCCCGACGACGTCCTCCGCCGCGGACAAATCACCAAGATGCTGGCGCGGGCGTTCGGGCTCGACGCCCCCGCCGGCTATGGGGATCCCTGGACCGACACCGGAGGGCATTTCTTCGCGGAGGCGGCCCGCGTCGCCGGCTATCACGGTCTCTTCGACACGTCCTCGGGCGTTTTCGATGGCTACACGGAGATGACCCGCGCCGAGTTTGCCCGGGTGGCGGTGCGGCTGTTCGAGCCCGACCTGTGCAACGAGAACCCGTTCACGGCGGGACGGGTAGCAGCGATAGAGCAGGCCCATCCGGAGGTGTCGTTCACCGCCTATGCCTACGACATAGAGACCTCATGTGCTTATTCGATGAATGGGCCGCACAGACAGCCGACGGCTTCGGTGTTCAAGGTGATGGTGCTGGGCGGCACCCTGCTCGAGGCCCAGGACGCCGGGCGCTCCCCGACCGGGAGGGAGATGGACCTGCTGGAGCCGATGATCACGAGGTCGGAGAACGAGCCCGTCCGGGAGCTGTGGCGGTCGTTCGGAGCAGCCCCGTGGTTCGGGGAACAGGCGAGACGTTTCGGGTTGGACGACACCACGGTGGTGGGCGACTACGAGCCGGCGTGGGGCAGGACGACGACCTCGGCTCACGATCAGGCCGACCTTCTCCGAATGGTCCTCCTCGACCACGGGGGTCCGCTCGACGGATCCAGCCGGGCCGTGGCGAAGGACCTGATGACGTCGGTGATCCCTTCCCAGACCTGGGGAGTGACCGAGGGGGTCCCCTCCGGCTGGGAGGTGGCGCAGAAGAACGGGTTCGTCGCCCAGACCGCCAACTCGGTCGGTGTCGTCTACGACGGGGCCGGGATGCCGGTGTACGTGGTCGCGATCCTCACCCACGGGTGGGCCTCCTGGGACCGGGGCGTCCCTTCCGTGGAGAGGATCGGGGGCTGGGTGTCGTCGACGCTGGCCGACTGAGGGAGAGGGCTCAGCGTCCCCCGATCTGGAGCAGCCCGCGGGCGTGACGCCTCAGGTCGAACGAGGGGTCGAGCAGGCGGTGGAAGGCGAGGCCGTTGAGGGCAGCCAGCAGCGCTTCTACCCGCTGGCGGATCTCCTCCTCGGTGAGATCGGGCCTGGCCGACAGCAGGGCTTCGGCGAATCGGTCGACCCGCTGCTCATGATGGCGGAGCATGCGAGAGCGTATGTCGGGGTCGGTGAGCCCCCCGGTGACCGCAACCGTCAGGTACACCCGGGCGGCAGGCTCTTGAGTCTCGATGAAGTCGACGTAGGCCTCGATCAGCTCGGTGAGCGTGTTCGGTCCGTCCGGGTCGGGGTCGACGGCCCGGATGGCGTCGGCCACCACCGTGAAGATGGCCTCCTCTTTGGAGGCGAAGAGGTTGTAGAAGCTACCCGCCAGGATCCCGGCCCGATCACAGATCGCCTTGATGGTTGTCCCGTCGAGGCCCTGGGACGCCACCAGATCGCGGGTGGCTTCCAGGATGCGGGTCCGCGTCTCCAGACCTACTCGATAGCGCATGCGCCGGTCAGGCTAACGGCCGGGGTTTATTTGAGCAGACTTTCAAATTAGAATAGGCACTCAAGAATCAAACGGTCGGGAAAGGCAGGCGAATGAGTCACTACCGCTCCAATCTCGAGGACCTCGAGTTCAACCTGTTCGAGGTGCATCGCGTCCAGGATCACTTGGAGAGATGGAGCGACCTCGATCGTGACACCGTCATCCATCTGCTCCGCGAGGTCGACCGGTTCGCCCGTCACGAGTGGGCCGACTCCTTCGTCGAGGCCGATCGGGTGCCCCTGGAGCTGGTCGAGGGGGAGGTCCGTCTTCCCGAGGGGCTCAAGCGCTCCATCCGGGCGGCTCAGGACGCCGGCTGGTCGCGTCTCGGTCTCATCGAGGAGCTGGGAGGCACCGAAGTGCCGCCCAGTGTCTTCTGGGCGACCCAGGAGCTGTTCTTGGGGGCCAACCCCACCGCCACCTTCTACCACGGAGTGGGCCTGTTCGCCCGGATCATATTCGACGAGGGAACCGAGGAGCAGAAGGAGCTGGCCCGGGCGATGGTGGAGCGGAACTGGGCGGGGACCATGGTGCTGACAGAGCCAGATGCCGGCTCCGACGTCGGCGCCGCCACCACCAAGGCGGTCCCCATAGAAGGCAACACATACCACCTCGAGGGTGTGAAGCGTTTCATCACCGGAGGCGAGCACGATGCCGCCGAGAACATCGTCCATCTCGTCCTGGCCCGGCCCGAGGGTGCCGGTCCCGGCACGAAAGGCCTGTCAATGTTCATAGTCCCCAAGTACCTGGTCAACGCCGACGGGTCGCCGGGGGAGCGCAACGGCGTGGTGGCCACCAACCTCGAGAAGAAGATGGGGTTGAAGGGGTCCGCCACGTGCGAGCTCACCTTCGGGCTGGAGAGGCCGGCCGTCGGCTATCTCGTGGGCGGCATACACGACGGCATCCGCCAGATGTTCCGGGTCATCGAGCATGCCCGGATGACGATCGGGACCAAGTCGGCAGCCACTCTCTCGACGGGCTACCTCAACGCCCTCGCCCATGCCCGGGAGCGGGTCCAGGGGCCGGATCTGACCCGCCTCACCGACAAGACCGCCCCCCGGGTTCCCATCATCTCGCACCCCGACGTCCGCCGGATGCTGATGATCCAGAAGGCCTACTCGGAGGGTCTGCGGGCGTTGTGGTCCTATGCGGCCTGGGCCCAGGACCTGGCCATCGTCGATCCGGAAGGCGGCTGGGAGCAGCGCAGCGACTTCCTGCTGCCCCTGATCAAGGGCTATTCGTCCGAGAAGGCCTACGAGCTGCTGTCGCTCTCCCTGCAGGTGCTGGGCGGGTCCGGCTACATCCAGGACTATCCGATGGAGCAGTACATCCGGGACGCCAAGATCGACACCGTCTACGAGGGTACGACCGGCATCCAGGCGATGGACCTGTTCTTCCGCAAGATCGCCCGTGACCAGGGTCAGACCCTCGCCTCCCTCGCCGCCGAGATCGCCGCCTTCGTCAAGGCCGGTGACGACGGCGACCCGCTGGCGTCGGAGAGGGAGATGCTGGGTCGGGCCCTCGACGACACCCAGGCCCACCTGGGGCGGATGGTCGAGGACCTGACGGCAGCGATGGGCGGAGCGACCGAGCAGGTCTATCACGCCGGCCTCCACGCCAACGCCCTCCTCTACTCCATGGCCGAGGTCGTGATCGCCTGGCAGCTGTTGCGCCACGGAGAGATCGCCGCTCCTTCGGCGGAGGAGTCGGCCTTCCACGCCGGCAAAGTGGCCTCGGCCCGGTTCTTCATCCGAGACATCGCCCCCAAGGTGGCGGCTCGGCGCCATGCCGCCCAGTCCGAGGACGGCTCGCTCATGCACCTCCCCGACGCCGCGTTCTAACCCGATCCCGTTTTCGCGCATCGAATGCGCGCTATAGCGCGCATTCGATGCGCGA
>CAZTXD010000063.1:0-19075 GCA_964617995.1 uncultured Acidimicrobiaceae bacterium | reverse complement strand
GAATGCGCGCTATAGCGCGCATTCGATGCGCGAAAACGGGATGTCAGTGGATGCGCGAGGAGTGGCCGGTCCATTCGGCCTCCCGCAGCACGTACTTCTGGATCTTGCCGGTGGAGGTCCGGGGCAACTCGGCGACGATCTCGACGCGGTCGGGCGCCTTGTAATGAGCGAGGGCATCGCGCACGTGGGCGATGATGTCCTCGCCGGATGCGACCTTGCCGTCCTTGAGGACGACGAACGCCTTGGGGCGCTCCCCCCATTTGTCGTCGGGCACGGCCACCACCGCCGCCTCCAGTACGGCGGGATGGGACACGATGGCCTGCTCCACCTCGATCGTGGAGATGTTCTCGCCCCCGGAGATGATGATGTCCTTGGCCCGGTCTCTCAGCTCGATGTAACCGTCGGGATGCCACACCGCCAGGTCACCGGAGTGGAACCAGCCCCCCCGGAAGGCGTGAGCGGTCGCCTCGGGGTCGGCGTAGTAGCCCATCATCACGTTGTTGCCCCGCATCACCACCTCACCGAGGGTCGCCCCATCCCGCGGGACGTCTTTCATGTCCTCGTCCACCACCCGTACCGGATCAGCGCCCAGATAGGCGACTCCTTGCCGGGAGAGAAAGCGGGACCGGTCTTTCGACTCCAGGTCGTTCCATCCCGGCTGCCACTCGCAGACGGTGTAGGGTCCGTACGTCTCGGTGAGCCCGTAGACGTGGACGATGTGCGCCCCCAGATCCTCGAGCCGGGCCAGGGTCACCGGGTTGGGGGGAGCGGCGGCGGTGGTGATGGTGAATCCCTCGGGGAGAGCAGCAGCATCGGGATGGTTGGCGACGCCGAGGAGCACGGGAGGAGCGCCGTTGAAATGGGTGACGCCCTCCGACTCGATGAGACGCCAGATGTGGGTGTAGTCGACCTCGCGGAGGCACACGTGCCGGGCTCCGACACCGGTGACGGCCCAGGTGAAGCACCAGCCGTTGCAGTGGAACATCGGCAGCGTCCACAGGAACACGGAGTCGGGGCCGACCCGGGCGTGGACCAGCTCCGCCAAAGCGTTGAGATAGGCCCCCCGGTGGCTGTACTGGACTCCTTTCGGCCTCCCCGTGGTGCCCGACGTGTAGTTGATGGAGATGGGCCGCAGCTCGTCGTCGACCCGCCACGGCCTCTCGTCGCCGTCGCCGCCGTCCACCAGCTCCCCATAGGGGATGGTCGCCACGGCGAGCTCCGCCGTCGGCTCCACGTCCGCCACCTGCACGACCATCTCCAGGTCGGGACACTCGCCGATGTGAGGGCGGAGCGGCCCGAGGAGGGCCGTGTCAATAACCAGCACCTTCGCCTCCGAGTGCTGCAGGATGTAGGCGACCTCCGGTCCTGACAGCCGGGTGTTGATCGCCACCAACACGGCGCGGAGGAGAGGCACGGCGAAGTGGCCGATGAGCATCTCCGGGAGGTTCGGCATCAGATAGGCGACCCGGTCGCCCTCCCCCACGCCCTGGCCGGCCAGCCCTCCCGCTACTCGCTGGACCTCCCGGGCCATCTGGGCGTGGTCGAGTGTTCGCTCCCCATAGGAGATGGCCGTCTTCTCGGGGAAGACCTGAGAGGAGCGTTCCATGAACAGGAGGGGTGTGAGTTGAGTGACGTCGACACGCTCGGTCATCGAGTTCCTCGTCTCCGGTCGGGATGGGTGGGACGGTTCAGTCGGGCCACACGGGACGACGCTTCTCCAGGAACGCCGACATGCCTTCCTGGGCATGCTCGTCACCGGCGTTGGCGGCCATGACGGGCGAGGCGACGCCGTAGGCCTCCTTTTGGGACACGTTGGTCTGGCGGTAGAAGGTGTCTTTGCCCAGGGCGATCACGTGACTGCTGAAACCGGCGATCGTCCCCACGTACTCGTCGACGGCGGCGTCGAGGTCCTGGGGCGGGACCACCCGGTTGACGAGACCCCAGGCGAGGGCGGTGTCGGCGTCGACGACACGGGCCGTGAGCAGCATCTCCATCGCCCGTTTCCGTCCGATGGCTCGTACGAGGGGGACGGCCGGCGTCGTGCAGAACAGCCCGATCTTCACCCCCGGGGTCCCGAACCACGCCTCGGTGGAGGCGACCGCCAGGTCGCAGGAAGCGACCAGCTGGCAGCCGGCCGCCGTGGCCACACCGTGGACACGGGCTATGACCGGCTGGGGTATCGCCTGGATCGTCTCCATCATCTCGGTGCAGACTCCGAACAGATCGTCGTAGAAGGACTGGGGGCGGTCGATCATCTCCGACAGGTCGTGGCCGGCGGAGAACGCCGGCCCTTCCGCCGCCACCACCACCGCCCGGGCGTCGCCCGGGACCTCCCGGAGTGCCTTGGTGACCTCTGTCATGAGTTCGAGGCTGAGGGCGTTGCGCTTTTCCGGCCTGGCCAGGTGAACGGTGACCCGCGGTCCCTTCCGGTCGACCTCGATGTGGCTCCAGCTCATGTCATCGAGAGTAGCCACCCGGATAGGTCATCCGGCGGTCGCCATGTCCAGCAGCTCCTCCGCCGCCTGTCGCCCCCGGTCGGATTCGGGCAGTCCCGCCAGCATGCGCGCCAGCTCCTCGACCCGGCTGCCGGCGTCGATGCTCGCCACCGTGGCGGTGTTTCCTTCTCTGGACACCACGTAATGGCGGTCCGCGAACGCCGCCACCTGGGGAAGGTGGGTCACGCACAGGACCTGCCGGTCGGCGGCCAGGTCCGAGAGCTTTCGACCGAGGGCGAGGGCCGTGGCCCCTCCGATGCCGGAGTCGATCTCGTCGAACACGAGCGTGCGTGCCTCCCCCCGCCCTCCGGCGAGACGCAGCGCCAGCACCAGCCGGCTGAGCTCCCCGCCCGACGCCACCTCGCCCACCGGCCGGGGGGTGAGGCGCGAGTCGGAGGCGAACAGGAGTGCGACAGAGTCTGCTCCGGAGGGACCCGGCTCGGCCTGTGCCACGTCCACGACGACTATGGGGTCGCCGAACCCCAGGTCCCGAAGGTGGCCCACGGCGTCTTCGGCCAGTCGCTTCCCGGCGCGGATGCGGGCCTCCCGTAGGCCGTGGCCGGCCGCCTCGAGAGAGGCCTCGGACGCGGCTACTTCCTCGTCGATGATGTCGGCTCGCTCGAGGAGGCTCTCCAGCTCCTGTCGTCTGCGGGTGGCTTCCGCTCCGAAGGCGAGAATGTCTTCGAGGGTCCGCCCGTACTTTTGTCTCAGCTCTCCCAGCTCGGTGAGGCGGCTCTCCACCAGCTCCAGCCGCTCGGGGTCACGGTCGATGCCCTCCGCGGTGATGCGAAGCCGCTGCCCCAAGTCCCCCAACGTGTCGACCGCCCCCGACAGGGAGCCGGCCAGCTCCTCCAGCGTGGAGTCGAGACGAGCCGCCTTGCGCACCGATGCCACCGCCTCGCCCACGCCATCCCTCCCTGTGGCGATGTGCTCGAGCGCCTCGGCGAGGGAGGCGACGATCTCGTCGGAGTGGCGCAGACGCTGCCCCAGTTGCTCCAGTTCGACGTCTTCGCCCTCCGTGAAGCCGGCTCCTGTTATCTCCTCGCTCTGGAACGCCACCAGGTCCAGCTCTCGTGCCAGCGCGGCACGGTCACCGCCCAGACGGTGGCGAGCGGCCAGCGCCTCCCGATGGGTGTCCCACGCCCGGTGATAGCCGTCGCGGGCCACCACTCCCTCCTCGTCGAGGACACGATCGACCAGGACTCGGGCCTCCCCCGGTCTCGTCAACGAGAGATGCTCGTTCTGGCCGACCACGTCCACCAGGTGGGCTATCCGGTCTTCCAGCGCCCGGGCCGAGGCTATAGCCCCGTCGAGGTATGCCCGGCTGCGTCCGTCCCGGGGAAGCCGGCGCGCCGCCCCGACCTCCTGCTCCTCCGCATCGACGAATCTCCCCTCGGCGACGGCCTCATCCCCGAAGGGCCCGATCAACTCGGGCCGCGAGTCCCCGCCCAGCAGCAGCCTCAACGCACCCAGGAGCAGCGTCTTGCCGGTGCCCGTCTCGCCGGTGATGACGGTGAGACCTCCCCCTGGCTCGATGCGAGCAGCCTCTATCACGCCCAGATTGCGAACGGCGATCTCGTCGATCATCCCCTCTACTCCAGCCGGAACTTCTCGGTTATCGCCCGGGCAAACGACAACGGATGGAACCTCACGAAATGCACCGGCTCCGATGCCCGACGGATCTCGACGGTGTCGCCGTCGACAGCCTCGCCCAGAGGGACCTTGTCGACGCTCACCCGGACCGGCCGGCCCTGCCGCGGCGTCACCCGGATCACAGTGTCGCGGGGTAACACCACCGTTCGGGCGAAGAGGGAATGGGAGGCGACCGGTGTCACGAGGATCGCCTCGATGGAGTGGTCGACCAGTGGTCCCCCCGCGGAGAAGCTGTAGGCGGTCGACCCTGTCGGGGTGGCGGCGATGAGGCCGTCGGCGCGGTAGGTCATGAACGGCTCACCGTCGACCTCCACGTCCAGATGCACCAGGCGAAGCGTGTCGATCTTCTCCACCACCACGTCGTTGAGGCCCTGAGCCGCAGAGCCCTTCAGAGTGGCCGACAGGCCCATCCTCGGCACGGTTGTGAACGAGCCGGACGCCAACGCCGCCAGCACCGCCTCCATGTCCGTGGGTTCGGCTTCGGTCAGGAATCCGATCGTCCCGAGATTGAAGCCGAAGAGGGGGGCGTCGTGCTCGAGCGCTACCTGCACGGCGGCCAGCATCGTCCCGTCTCCCCCCACGGCCACCACTACGTCGGGTGTGCCCGGGGAGAGCCGCTCGGGGTCCACTGCTTCCGCTACCGCCTCGTCGGCCACCACCGCCACCCCCGCTTGGGCGGCAGCGTCCAGGAAAACACGGGCGAACTCGATCACCTCGCCCCGTCCGTCGTGGACGACCAACCCGACCTTCACGCCGGCACCTCCAGGTCGCCGACTCGCCGGGCTCCGGCCCGGCACCAGGCGAAGACCTCCCGGTTGCCTCCCGTGCCCGTTAGAGGCGAAGACGTGAGACCGATGGCCCCAAGGGACTCCTCAGCCAGGCACGCCAGGACCTTCTCCACCGCCCTACGTCGGATCGTCTCGTCTCGCACGATGCCCCCTTTGCCCACCTCACCCTTACCGGCCTCGAACTGAGGCTTGATCAGGAGGACCAGGTCACCTCCGGGTTCGGCCAATCCCGCCAGGGCAGCCGCCACCGTGCAGAGAGAGATGAACGACAGGTCCCCCACGATCAACGGGAACCGGCCTCCGGTCTGGTCGGCGGTGACGTGGCGGAGGTTGGTCCTCTCCATCACCACCACTCTCCCGTCGCGTCGGAGACGTTCGTCCAGCTGGCCGTGACCCACGTCCAGGGCCACCACCTCCGCCGCCCCTCTCTCCAGGAGGAGGTGGGTGAATCCCCCGGTGGACGCGCCGGCGTCGAGAACACGCAGGCCGGCGACATCGATCCCGAAGGTGTCTAGCGCGCCCCGGAGCTTCAGAGCTCCTCTCCCGACGTAGCCGGGCGGCTCGGTGAGGGCGATGGGTGTGTCCCGGCTCACCAGCGTCGCCGCTTTGGGCGTGGGAATGCCGCGAACGATGATCGACCCGTCCCCCACCAGACGACGTGCCTCGCTGCGGCTCGGAGCCAAGCCGCGCCGCACCAGTTCGACGTCGAGACGGGCGCGGGTCAGACTGCCTCCTCGGGAGGGTCGAGCAACCGCTCCAGCAGATCGGCGAGACGGGCGGCCTGGTCGGGTATCTCGGCGGGATCGAGCTCCTCCAGTCGGGCAAGCGCCTCCTCCAATCGCTGCCTTTCCTCGGGTGTGACCTCCATGGTGCCCATTATCACCGATGGGGGCGCCACATCCCAGGCACGCGTCCGTCATCCTCGAGGATCAACCTGACGGCGCCGGCGAGGTCGGCAGCGACGTGATCGGGTTTGGGGTCGGGATCCTCGTAGTCGGGCGTCACTCCCGTGAGCACCAGTATCGAACGCCATCGCCCACCGTTGGCGAGGGCGATGTCGGTGTCCGGCCGGTCCCCCACCATCCAGATCGGACCCTCGGGATGGCGCCGTTCGATCATGCCGCGCATCGCCTCGCTCGGCTTGCCGGCCGTGACACCGCGGACTCCCGCTGCCGTCTCCACGGCAGCGGCGCACGCTCCCGCCCCCGGCAACAGACCCGACTGGGCGGGGAAGGTGGGGTCACGGTTGGTGACGATGAGCCTGGCTCCGGCCCGGGCTGCCGCGGCCGCCAGCGCGACCCTTTCATAGCTCAGGTTGCGGTCGAGACCGACCACGACCGTGGCGGCGGACCCGGCATCGTCGGTGAGGGTGAAACCCGCTTCGAGCACTGCAGCTTCCACCCCCGATTCGCCCATTATCAGTACCGGCCCCTCGTCGATGAGGGAGGCGGCCACCAGCGACGAGGTGATGATCTGATCGGTGCCGGCGTCGTAGCCGACCACCCGGGCGAGCTTGGCGGCCACCGCTGCGGGCTCGCGGGCGGAGTTGTTGGTGGCGAACGAAATCGTGAGCCCTGCCTCCTCCAGGGCCAGCAGCGCCTCCCGCGCTCCCGACGTCGGCTGGTCGCCCAGGTACACGACCCCGTCGAGGTCGCAGACGACGGCTGCTCTCATGCCCGGGGTGATCCGAAGTTCTCCAGAACAGTGTCCAGGAGGACGGTGGTGCGGATGACCGACTCCACCGACACGCGCTCGTCGTGACCGTGGAAGAGGCTGAGGAACTCACCGAACTCGATTCGATCGTCGAACAACCCCACACCGTAAGCGATCGTCCCCCGTTCCCTCCAGAAGCGGGCATCGGTTGCCACCGTCATGAGGGCGGGAACGACGCGTCGCGACCCGGTGTGTGTCTCGATGCCATCGACGATCGCCTCCCACAGGGGGTTGCCCCGTGACGAGATACTCGGGAGATGGTCCGCCATCGGTATGAGGTCGACCTGATCGGCGACGTTGCCCATGGCCTTGCGTAGGTGCTGATCGACGTATTCCCGGTCCATGCCGGGGAGGGCTCTGAGGTCGATCTCCGACGCCGCTGAATCTGCCACGACGTTGGCTTTGACCCCTCCCGTGGCGGTGTTGGGCGACACCGTCAGGTGCGTGGCGGCATGGACGTAGCGTGCGAAGGTGGGATCGTCGACTGCCAGATCCTCGATCATCTCGTCCACGCGATCGGGGTCGACGAGGGCGTCGGCGAGATCTTCCTCGAGCTCGAGACCTGCCACGAACTCCTTCCACTCGTCGGTGATCGCCACCGGCATCGGGGTGGTGAACAGTCCGTGGAGTGCCTCGACCATCGTCCGGATGGCGTTGTCGGCACCGAAGGGAGCCGAGCCGTGACCGGGCGTGCCGGTCGTCGTCATCCTCGTCCAGTACGGGCCTTTCTCCCCCACCGCCACCGGGTACACCGGCCCTGACTCGGTCGGGATCGAGGGGTAGGCGACCTCTGTGAGCAGGTAGTCGGCCCTCACCAGGTCCCAGTGGTTCTCCACCAGGTATTTCGCCCCCAACAGTCCGGAGTTCTCCTCGTCGGCGACGGCGATGAAGACGAGGTCCCCCTCCAGCCGTTTCCCGCCGTGCAGGTAGGGGCGAAAGACGGTGGCCATGGCGGCAGTGACGTTGAGCATGTCGACCGCTCCCCTACCCCAGACGAAACCGTCGGAGATCTCGGCCCGGAACGGATCAACCGACCATCCATCGGCGCTGACGGGCACGACATCGAGGTGGGGAACGAGGGCCAGGCTCGGGGCGTCGGGGTTCGCTCCGGGAATCCGATAGATCATCGATTGCCGTCCCGGGGCCGGTTCGACGATCTCGCCCCGAACCCCCAGGTAGTCGACCAGTGTCTCCACGGATCTCCACTCCTGACCCGACTCGGGGGTCCCGTCGTTCACGCACTGGTTCTGGATGAGCCGGCGAAGGAGGTCAACAGTCACGTCCACGTCTCTCACGGTAGCGAAGCCTTCGTCTGAGAACCCGTCACGCGACGATGCCGCGGCGCACGAGCTCGTCCAACAGCGCGGGCATCGTCGGGGTCAGCGGCAGGGAACGGGCTTCCTCGACGGTGAACCAGGCTGCCTCGGCGGCGTCGTCTCCGGCCCGGAGGCTTCCGCCTACCAGCGCTCCGATGAAATCGACCAGGACGTAGTGCCAGGCCGGTGGCCGACCCGGCCCCACGGTCTCACCGGCCCAGACGACCTCCCCGATCTCCACTTCGAGGCCGGTCTCCTCTCTCACCTCCCTGCGTCCGGCGTCGAGCATCGTCTCGCCCAGCTCGACCTTGCCCCCCGGCACCGCCCACTGTCCCATGCGTGGTTCGTTCGAGCGTCGGACGAGCAGCAGCCGGCCTTCGTGTACCACCACCACCCCGACACCCGGGATGGGCCTGTCAGAAGCGCCGGGGGTCACGTCCGGGCCGTTCGGTGGGATGGTCGTCGTGGTGCATCACGATCGAGCGGGCGGAGAAGCCGCCTGCTTCGAAGAAGTTCTTGGCCAGGCGATGACCGGGAAGGACATGAGCGTCGAACTTGGTTATCCCCCGCCGACGAAACAGCGACATGACCTCGTCTCGCAACGCTTCGGCCACACCGATCTCCCGGGCTTCGGGGTCGGTGAACACGAGCCGTATGACGCCGATCTCCTCGTAGCCTGCCTGAGGGAGCGAAAGTTCGACCCTGCCGAGTATGAATCCCAACGGGACTCCATCGACCTCACCGACCAGGAGGAGAGTGTCGGGATCCTCCAGGGCAGCGAGAAGGGAGTCCTCCACCGGCTCCACCAGCCCGTCGGCTCGGGGCCACATGGGATGCAGGCCCGTCATCTCCTCTTCGAGCCGACGATACAGTTCGACCAGGGTGGGCAGATCCACCTCCGCCGCAGGACGAGCCTCGACCTTCATCGGTCCCGGGAAGACTCGGCCGACCCGCTCCGTCCCGCCAGTCTCGCCAGGCCCCATCTGGTCACGAGCCACATCGCCTCCGCCACGATGGGCAAGCCCATCTTGGAGGTGCCTCTGAGCCGATCCCGGAACAGGATGGGAACCTCCCGGATGTCCAGTCCGGCCAGGTGCGCCCTCCACGCCATCTCCACCTGGAACCCGTATCCCGAGGCCTCAGCCTCCCGGAACGGCAACGCTGCCAGCGCTTCCGCCCGGAACGCCCTGAATCCGGCGGTGGCGTCGTGGATGGGGATCCCCAGCATCACCCGGGCGTAGGTGTTTCCTCCTCTGGACAGGAAGCGGCGCCGCATGGGCCAATCGGGGGTGCCGCCGCCGGGGACGTATCTCGATCCGATGGCGACATCGGCGCCGTCGGTCAAGGCTTGGATCAGCCTGGGGAGATCCTCGGGATTGTGGGAGAAGTCGGCGTCCATCTCCACGACCACCTCCGCTCCGTCGGCGAGCGCACGCTCGAACCCGGCTGCGTAAGCGGGACCGAGGCCCTGCTTGTGGCTCCGGTGGATGACACTCACCCGGGTCAGGTCGGCGGCGATGTCGTCGGCGATGTCGCCTGTGCCGTCGGGAGACCCGTCGTCAACGATCAGGAGGGAGTAACCGTGAAGCAGCACTGCCGCTGCCAGATGGGGCAGGTTGTCCCTCTCGTTGTAGGTGGGAACGACGACGGTGACAGCCTCAGTCGGCACAGTCGTAGCAGATCATCTTCCGTCTGTTGGCGAGCTGGCTGACCCGTTTCACGAGGAAGCAGGACTGGCAGACGAACTCGTCGGAGCGTTGCAGCTGGGCGTCGACATTGAGGGTCAGCTCCTCCCGTCTGATGGCCCTGAGCTCGGCGGCTTCGTCGACCAGCAGGGCGTCTTCGACCTCCTCGTCGAGCAACTCGAGCTCCTCGGCTTCCAGCTCGTCGAGAGCCTCGGCCGTCTCCTCGTCGTCGCTGTCGTCGCCTTCGTCATCGTCGTCGTCGAGATCGGCATCGAAGGCGGATTCGAGATCGGACTCGAGGTCTTCCTCCACGTCTTCCTCGAGGTCTTCATCGATGTCGACGTCCTCGTCGAGATCAACGACGTCGTCGTCGTCGAGGTCGATGTCTTCCTCGTCGAAATCTTCCTCGTCCGACTGGTCGTCGAACTCTTCTTCGATGTCGTCGGTCATTCCAATGTCCCCCAGTTGGTTCGGGGCGGCCGGGAGTATAGGCGGCGCCTGCCGGCGTCGTCCGAGCCTAATTCAGATCTTCAGGCGAATGGCTGCGGGGAGAACCCATCCCTCCACAGGTGTATTCCCGATGGCGTCACCGTCGACTTCCACCGGCCAGGGATGCTGAGTCTCGAGACGAAATCTCCGAGAGGAGATCCGGGTCACACCCGGTTCGCGCAGGTGCAGCCCCCTCATCACCTTCGGCACCAGGGCGGGCGCCGCCAGTTTGGCGGAGTCGATGACCTGCAGGTCGAAGGCTCCGTCGACCAGCATCGCCTTGGGAGCTATGTTCCACCCACCGGCGAAGAACTGGGCGTTGGCGACGATCACGGCCAGGGCCCGTCCCCGATGGGTCCTTCGTTCGGTGGCCAGCTCCACCTCTCCCGCCGGGAAACGGACCAGGCGCATGCCGAACGCGATGATGTAGCGCTGGGAGCCGAGCCGGCGTGGGATCCTCACCGCTGTCTCGGTGGCTGCCGCTCCCACTCCGGCCTGACCTACGTTCACGAAGTGACGCTCCCCCCAATCACCGGAGAGGACTCCTACGTCGATCGTGTAGACGGCGTCGCCCCGCAGATGGTGGGCGGCGCCTTCCATCTCCTGGGGGATGCCAAAGGTCCGCAGGAGGTCGCAGCCTGTGCCGGCCGGCACGACACCGAGAATCGGGAAGGGGCCGTCCCCGGTCTCGTAGAGGGTGTTCACGGTCAGGTTCACGGTGCCGTCACCCCCCACCACCGCCAGTCGCTCGACCCCGGCTGCCTCCCGGACGAAACGCTTCATCTCGGCCACGTCACCCAATGTCTCGACGTCGGCCTCCACCCCGGCATCGGCCAGGGCTCGTTCCACTCGCCGGACATCCACCGGGCGCGGGCCGGCTGCCCGATTCACCCCGACGACCCAGCGCATCACCCCACTCCCTGGGCGGCGACCACCCCCCGATCGATGGAGCGAAGCGCTTCGGCAGCCACCTCACGTGTTTCCGGCACGGCGTCTCTGATCTGGCGGATGAGGTCGACGAGCTGACGCGCCACCCGGACGAAATCACCCGGAGCCATCGCGCGGTCGGTCAGGTCCTCGAACTCCCTACCCGCCGCCCATTCGTAGACGGCCCGAGCCACGCCCGGATCCGGGCGACGGGAGAGGGGCAGTCGGTGGCGGCGCTCCGCCTCCACGAGCTCATCCCAGAGGGCATCGAGGTCGTCCCACCGATCGGCCAGCACCGCCGTGGGCCAGGCGGGAACGCCGCTCTCTTCTCGGCGTGGCTCGTACACGAAGGTGGAGCAGAACGCGGCGAGCTCGCGCTGGTCGAAGCCGAGCAGCAACCCCCGCTCCGACGCCTCGGTCAGGAGCAGGTCCAGCTCGTTGTAGATGAACCGGAGCCGGACTCCCCGGGGGGTGAGGTCCCATCCGTCCAGATAGCCCCATTCGGTGAGTAGCGAGCGGATGGCATCGAACTCCTCGACCAGCCCGAAGCCCCGATCCCGGAGCGACTCCCTCAGCTGGTGGATGCGACGCTCGGTGCGGCGAGCCCTCCTCAGGGCCTGAACGTGCTCGTCGGCGTCGGGGCAGCCTGCCACCGGATGCACTACTTCACGTGTTCGCCGGCGGCGCCGGGAGTCGACGGGATCTGGCACGCGACGGAGGGAGCGCAGGGCATCCTGACGGAATCGACGGTCGCGGGGACGGAAGGGGGTGGGCAGGTCGATGCGTCCGGCCCGGGACGAGCCCTCCACCACGTCTCGTCTACCGATCGTCGAGACCCTCCCCGACGTGCCGAGGACCAGCAGTCGCGAGCCCCGGTCGCGGGCCAGCAGCTTCAACACGGCGTAGCGCCCCGCCCTCGAACCGGAGGGGACATCGATGACATCACCCGGCCGCAGCGTTCCGGCCACGCCTCCGTCACGCGGGCCTTCGGCCTGCAACAGCTCCGCATACTCCTCCACCGACCCGAGCTCACATGTGGCCAGTTCCCGTTCCTCGGCCAGACGGGTCTCCATCTCCGTCAGACGCTTCTCGGCTTGAGCCGTGTCACCCGTCCGCTGGTACTGGGCGAACGAGGCCTGGAGCAACTCCACCGCCTGGTCCTCGTCGTAGTTGGCAACGAGGTTCGCGGCCATGTTGTAGGTCGGCCGGAAGCTGGACACCAGCGGATGACTCCCGGCCGCGGCGATCTCGGTGACGGATTCGAAGGGGACGAACCGGGAGTGCAGCACAACACCGTGACCGACCTCGTCGATGCCCCGCCGTCCGGCGCGTCCTGTGAGCTGGGTGTAGTCGCCCGCCATCATCAGCTCATGGCTCTCCCCCGTGAACTTCGACAGGCTCTCGAGCACGACCGTGCGCGCCGGCATGTTTATGCCGAGCGCCAGCGTCTCGGTGGCGAACACGACGCCCAGCATCCCGGCGGCGAACAGCTCTTCGACGGTCTCCTTGAAGGCGGGAACCATGCCGGCGTGATGGGCCGCAACACCTGCCTCGAGGCCGGCGACCCAGCGGTCGTAACCCAGCACCGACAAGTCGGCGTCGCTGAGATGAGCAGTGCGTTTCTCGACCACCCGCCGGATCTCGGACCTGTCGTCGGTGTCGGTGAGCCGCAAACCCGACTCGGTCACGGCGAGAGCGGCCGCGTCGCACCCGGCCCGGGAGAAGATGAAGTAGATGGACGGCAGCATGCTTTCTGCCTCCAGAGCCTCCACCACCTCGGTACGGCGGGGGGTGGTGTAACGGCGGGCCCTTCCCCGCTCGAGGCTGAGCATGCGCTGGATGCGGGGATTCGGTCTCCTCCTGCCGTCTCGGTGCACGAACGTGGGGAGCAGGGTGATCTCGTGGCTCCGGCGGTCCTTGATCATGTACTCGGCTCGAAGCGGCACCGGTCGGTCTTCCGCCACCACCAGATCGGTGGTCCCCCGGCGGGTGGCCACCCAGTCGCAGAACTCGTGACCGTTGGCGATCGTCGCCGAGAGAGCGACTATCTGCAGGTGGCGGGGAGCATGGATGATCACTTCCTCCCAGACCGCCCCCCGGAACCGGTCCTGGAGGTAGTGGACTTCGTCGAGCACGACGACACCCACCCGGTCCAGGGCGTCGGAGTGGGCGTAGATCATGTTGCGGAGGACTTCGGTCGTCATCACGACCACGTCGCCGTCCCCGTTGATGACGTTGTCACCGGTCAGGAGACCGACCCTCTCCGGTCCGTAGTGGCGGGTCAGGTCGCCGAATTTCTGATTCGAGAGCGCCTTGATGGGGGTGGTGTAGAAGGCTCGCTGCCCCGATTTCAGTGCCAGATGCACCGCTACCTCCGCCACCAGTGTCTTGCCCGCTCCGGTGGGTGCTGTGACCACCACCGAACGCCCCGAGGCGATGGACTCCGCCGCCTCGACCTGGAACGGGTCGGGAGCGAAGGGCAGACCTGTGAAGTAGTCGCGGAAGGTCACTTACGGAGCACGAGACGCACCAACCAGTACGTGATCTCGTACATCATGTAGAGCGGCACCGACAGCAGGGTGAGCGTGAGCGCGTCACCGGTGGGTGTGATCAGGGCGGCGGCGACGACCACCAGCAGGACGGCCCATCGGCGCCCACGGGCGAGTTGCTCGGAGCTGACGACGCCGGCGGCGGCCGCGGCGAACAGAAACACCGGGTAGAGGAACGATGCTCCGAAGGCCATCAGGAAGCGCAAGGTGAACGAGTAGTAGTCCGACAGCCGCAGGTCGCTGCGGACCCCCTCGAGAATGTCGGTGAGGAATCCGAGGGCCCGGGGAAGTGTCCAGTAGCCGAAGGCGACCCCACCCACGAACAGCACGACCATGCTGGAGATGATCGGTACCGCCCAGCGCCGCTCCCGTTGGGTGAGGGCCGGGTTGATGAACGCCCACACCTGGTAGAGGACGACCGGGCTCGCCAGGATGATCCCGCCGAAGAAGGCGATCCGCATCAGAACTCCCCATTGCTCGGTGGGGCTGAACACCTGGAACTCCGAGTCGGGTACGGAGTCGTAGAAGGGGAGCTCGAGGACGTGGCGGAGCCAGTCGGCGAAGAAGAACGCCACTATCGCCCCGACCAGCACCGCCGCACCCGCCTTGGCGATCCTCATTCTCAGCTCGGCCAGGTGGGCGAGGATGGGTCGGGCCTGGTCCTCTCTCACTGACCCTGGTCCGGCTCGGAGCCGCCCTCGATCTCGTCGAGATCAGCCAGCGCGTCGGCGGCAGTCGGACCGGATGCGGGATCGGGGCCCACCCATGGGAGCCGGCGCACGTCTCCGGTGGCTTCCCCGAGCTGGCGGTTGGCGTCCCGCATCTCGTCCTGCACCTCTTTGACGGGCTCCTGGAGGTCTCGCCGGATCTGCTTGAGGTCACCCACCTCGGACTCGAGGCCGGCTCGGAGGTCGCGAGCAGCCTTCCTCAGCTCGACCGACCATCGTCCCATCTTGCGGGCCATGTCGGGCAGACGCTCAGGGCCGAGGACGATGAGGGCCACGAGCAGGATGATGATGATTTCGCTGCCCTGAAGCATTCCCTAATGGTAGGGGCCTGGACGGGTCAGAACGAGACCGGGGGGGGGTCCCAACTTCGAGGCCGGTGTCAGCAGATCCCGACGTCGGTCCGAAGATGTCCGACCGTGACCACCGATCAGCCGGCGAGGAGGCGAAAGAGGTCGGGCTCGCTGTCGAGCGCGGCCGCGAACCGCTCTATCTCGTCTTCGGTGATCGGGCTGTCGTCGATGATCTGATAGCTGACCCCGGTGGCGAGCAGGACGCTCACGACCCGGGCGTTGGCGGGGCGACGCTGAAGGGTCTCACAGACCGGGCAGGTGAAGCGATAGCTGCCTTCGTCACTGGTCGGTATCAGTTCGAGGGCGAGATCGCCGGGAGTGAGGTGGATGTCGCCGCATCGGGAACATGTCGTCTTGATGGTGGTCATTTGGTGTTTCTCCGCACTCCGCGTTCTCACATCTATCGACCCCCGCTCGGAGAAACTGAAGGAAAGGATCAACTCTGTCCGTATCGGGCGAGAATCCGCCCTCCTACCTCCCTCAGGGCTGCCTCCACCTCGGTCCCGTCGACGAGGCGAGCCCGGGCACCCAGACGCAGCAGCAGGCGTGCCGCCACCGACGGATCGGACGCCGAGAAGTCGATCGTCACCCGCTCCCCGGAGTCCTCGACGACTTCCACGGGGTAGTAGTCGAGCACCCAGCGGGCGTCCTCGTCGAGGGCTATGCGGCAGCGAACATCATCGTCGGATGGTGTGTAACGCACTTCGGGCTCCGGGGGTGTATCGGGGGGCGTGAACTCTTCCTCGCCGACCTCTAGCTCGCGGATCCGGTCGAGTCGAAAGATGCGCTCTCCCGCGGCGAGGCGGCAGTATCCGGTGAGGTACCAGTTACCCAGGGACGTGAACACCGCCCATGGCTCCACCGACCTCCGGGTCGTCTCCCCCCGGGCGAGCGAGGTGTAGGTGATGTCCACCACCCGGTGATCCCGGGCGGCGGTACGGAGCGGACCGACCAGCTCCGGCTCGACGTCGACGTCGACGGCCAAGCCGTCGCCGGTGTCGGGGGCCACGGTCGCCGCCAGCTTGTCCACCGCCGACTCCAGCGCCGGGCTTCCCTGGCCCATCGCCATCACGGCCATTCCCGCCGCCAGCATCGAGAGCGCCTCCGTTGGGGTGAGCCGAGGCGCTCTCTCGAAGTAGTCGGCGGTGTCCACCACGACCTCGTCGTCGTCGATGAACGCCACCATCAGATCGCCCGGCCCGTACCCGGGCAGGCCGCAAACGAAGACCATGTCGAGGTCGCGAGCCAGATCCTTGTGGTCGCTGTACCCGAAGCGCTCGCACACCTCGTCGACGGTGGAGCCGGGATGGGCGATCACCCACGGCAGCATCGTCAGGATCCGAGTGAGGCGCTGGGCGGTGCGGCTGCTCATCCGACGGCGGCCTCCACCCGTTCGACGACCATCCGGCGTAACTCCGCGGGAGCTTTCACCTCGGCGTCGTCGTCGAAGCTGACTATCCATCCGATGAAGGCGTCCACGTTGGCTACGGGCAGATCGACGGTCAGTGCCCCGCCCTGGTGATCGACCTTGAGGGTGCGCGCCGCCCACCAGGCCATCTCCGGGGAGAACTCGACGGTGGCGACGACGATCTCGTCGGGGCCGGCTTCCCAGGGATGGGCGTCGATCTCCCGTCGCAGGTCGAAGTCGGAAGGTCGGCGGAAGGCGTCGGGCTGGGCGGCCACCTCCAGAGCCTCCATGCGGTCGACCCGGTAGACCCTGACGCCGTCGTCGGTGCCTCCCACCAGATACCAGTGGCCCCGGCGATGGGCCAGCCCGTAGGGCTGCACGGTTCGCTCACGGTCGCGGTAGTCGAAGGCGACGGTTCGTCGCTCCGACACCGCCGAGAACAGGTCGCCGAGCGTGTCGGCCGCCGGTCCCAGGTCTGCTCCCAGTGGCTCGGAGCCTCCGCCGGGGCCGGTCCCTCCCAGCTTCAGGAGGGCGTCGGGGGCGGCCGGTCCCCCACCCAGCCGAACGACCCGGGCGGCCAGGGCGAGAGCGGCCCTCTCCTCATCGGTGAGTCCCGGGTCGGGAAGGCGGTAGTCGTCGGGGTCTATGACGTAGCCTGCCTCGATCCCCCAGCCGTTCCCCTGGTTCAGCTCCAGGGGTATCCCGATCCGGCGCAGGAGATCCTTGTCCCGTTCGAACATGCGCCGGAATGCCTCATCGGAGGATCTCCCGTAGCCGGCGACCCGGTTCCGTATCTCGTTGGCTGTGACCGGCCGGCTGCTGGTGAGCAGGAAGGCGAGGAGGTTGAGCAGCCGTTCGATCACTGCGCGCACAGGGACCATTCAAACGGACGGGACCACAGAAGGGAACGACCTCGGAAGTCGGAAGTCGGAAGTCGGTTCTCAGCTGTCGGTAATCGGTACTGACCACCGAGAACCGAAAACCGACAACAGCGAGCGAGCCGCGAGCGAAGCGAGCTACAGACTGTCGATGAGCCTGTCGACGCGCTCGTCGTGGGACTTGAAGGGGTCCTTGCACAGAACGGTGCGCTGAGCCTGGTCGTTCAACTTGAGATGCACCCAGTCGACGGTGAAGTCGCGCTTGCGGGCCTTGGCGACACGAATGAACTCCCCGCGAAGGCGGGCACGGGTGGTCTGGGGCGGCACCCGGACGGCGTTGGCGATATCGGCGTCGGTCACCATCCGGTCGAGCATTCCCTTGGACGCCATCATGTTGTAGACGCCCCGGGAGCGGTCGACGTCGTGATAGGACAGGTCGAGCATGGCCAGCCGGGGATCGGCCATGGTGATGCTGCGCTGGCTCCGGTATCGCTCCAGGACCTTGTACTTGATCACCCAGTCGACCTCCCGGTCGAGGGTCATGGGGTCCTTCTCGAGACCGGTGAGGAGGTGCTCCCACATGTCGACCGCTCGCTGCACCTGTGGAGTGAACCCGGGGCTGCGGGCGAAGCGCATCGCCCGGTCCAGGTACTCCCACTGGATGTCCAGCGCCGACAGTTCCCGACCGTTGGCGAGACGCACCTTCTTGCGGCAGGTCAGGTCGTGGGAGATGTCCCGGATGGAGCGGATCGGGTTCTCCAGCGTCAGGTCGCGGAACTGGACGTCCCTCTCGATCATCTGCAGGAGCGCCACCACCGTCCCCACCTTCACATAGGTGGCGTATTCGCTCATGTTGGAGTCGCCGGCGATCACGTGGAGACGACGGAAGCGCTCGGCGTCGGCGTGGGGCTCGTCTCTCGTGTTGATGATCGGGCGGGAGCGGGTGGTGGCCGACGACACGCCCTCCCATATGTGCTCTGCGCGCTGGGACAGGGAATAGCCGGTGCCCCGGGGCGTCTGGGCGAGCTTGCCGGCCCCCAGGAAGATCTGGCGGGTGACGAGGAAGGGGATGAGGACGTCGACGGTCCGGTGGAAGTCCTTGTGGCGGCTCACCAGGTAGTTCTCATGACAACCGTAGGAGTTGCCGGCCGAGTCGGTGTTGTTCTTGAAGAGGTAGATCTCACCGCGGATCCCCTCCTCCTCCAGCCGCTGCTCGGCCGAGTGGACCAGCCCCTCCAGGATCCTCTCGCCCGCCTTGTCGTGGGCGACGACGTCGGTGAGGGAGTCACACTCGGGGGTGGCGTACTCGGGGTGGCTGCCCACGTCGAGGTACAGGCGGGCACCGTTCTCGAGGAACACGTTCGACGACCGACCCCACGAGACGACACGGCGAAACAGGTACCGCGCCACCTCGTCGGGGCTCAGACGGCGCTGACCCCGCAGCGTGCAGGTGACGCCGTATTCGTTCTCCAGGCCGAAGATGCGTCGTTCCACCCTCGACAGCCTAGGAGAAGATGGGATCTGCGGTGGTCACATCGGATCGGGGCGGGCCACCGGCTGAGCCCGTCAGTCCAGACGCCGGAAGCGTCGCCGTCCATTGGCAGAGTCGAGAACCACCATCTCCCACCCCTCCGAGTCTCGTTCCTCGGCCCGGTTGAAAGCTTCGGTGCCCGTCTCGATGGCCTCCTCCAGGCTGAGGCCCTCCCGCCACAGCTCGTCCAGCACGGCCACCAGGTCCTCGGCCTTGCCGCCGATGGCAGCGAAGCGGCGCTCATCGGAGAGCGTGCCGTCGTAGGAGACGCGGTACAGCTTGTTCTCCTCCCCTTCCAGACCCACCTCGGCGATCAGGATCTCCACCTCGTAGGGCTTGAGCTCGTGGCTGAAGATCGAGCCGAGCGTCTGAGCGAAGGCCGTCGCCAGCGCCATGGCGTTGACATCCTCGCGGCTATAGAGGTAGCCCATCAGGTCCGCTTGACGCACGCCCGCCTTACGCAGCGTGTCGTACTCGTTGTAGCGGCCCACGCCGGCGAAGGCGATACGGTCGTAGACCTCGGCGATCTTGCGCAGGGACCGGGACGGGTTCTCGGCCATGAGCA
>CAZTXD010000062.1:0-19199 GCA_964617995.1 uncultured Acidimicrobiaceae bacterium | reverse complement strand
TTCTGAGCAGAGGCCACTCTCGCAGAGTGCCGACCCACCCTCCCAGATCACTCCCAGATCACTCCCAAAAGCCCTCTCATGACGATTGTCAGTGTTGCTCCCCGTCATCCAACCTGGATGTAGCCGGTCGACTCTGTGTGCATTCTGCCGCCGGGGATCCGAGTGGCCCGAGACCAGTCCATCTCGACTGATGGGCTAGGAAAACCGACCGTCACCCGACGGACCCGTCGGATAGGCTTCGCCTCCATGACAGGGGCAGGGGCGGGTGCGGCCGTCTTCCCCGAGGTGGACCGGACGCTGTCGTGGGTTGTCCTCATCATGAGGCTCCTGGGCTGGGTCTGGTCGTTGACCTTGATCTTCGTCGCCCTGGCCACCGAGGAGCCGCCCCCGGATCGAGGTGTCTTCATCGGCGCGGCGCTGCTCGCCACGGGCGGCGCCGCGCTCATGGTCGTGGCCTTCCGCAGGGGGTTCCTCGCTTCACGGGTGTACGCACTGGTGGACGGTTCCATTGCCCTCCTGTTGGTGGTGGCAGGATGGGCAGCTGGCGCCGCTGTCTTCGTGGCCGGCGGGTATCCGGTGTCATGGCTGTTCCTGGTCGCCTACGCCGCCGGAGTGAGCTGGACCGTGGCAGCTGGCGCCGCTGCCACCGCGGTGTTCGCGGTACTGCATACGCTGATGGACCTCAGGCCCACGCGGGTGGTGGGGAGCATGCAGCTCCTCGTCGTCGGTTTCGTCGTCGGATGGGCCTTTCATGCCATCCGCCAGCGGGAGTCGCTCCGTGTTCTCGCCGAACGGGAGCGCGCCGAGGCCGAGCGGGAGCTGGCCGTCGAGCAGGCCCGAACCGGCCGGCTGCAGGAGCGTTCCGAGATCGCCCGCCGGCTCCACGACTCCGTCCTCCAGACCCTGAAGCTGATCAGCGCCGCCGCCGACGACCCCACCGAGGTCCGCTATCTCGCACGAGTACAGGAACGGGACCTGACCCGAACCATCAATGAGTATCGGTCTCCTTACAAGGAAAGCTTTCGGGCGGCGCTTCTCGACGCCCGGGCGATGGTGGAGGACCTCTACCGCGTCCGTATCGACGACGTCATCAACGACGACACCGAGATGACGCCACGTCTGCGGGCCCTAGTGGAGGCGGCGTCGGAGGCGATGACCAACGCCGCCCGCCATTCCGGATCCGAGACCATCGACCTCTTCGCCCGGTTCGATGACGAAGGGGTGGTGATGGTGAGCGTCCGCGATCACGGACGGGGCTTCAACCTCGACACCGCCGGTGACGGGGGCGGCATCGTCCACTCGATGAAGACTCGCCTGGCAGCTCTGGGAGGCAACGTCCACATCAACAGCCGCCCGGAGCAGGGCACGGAGGTGCGGCTGTCGCTTCCGGGGCCATGACGCTTCCCTACCTGCCCAGGGTCTTCTTGGTGGACGACCACCCGTTGATGCTCTACGGGCTGCAGCGCTATCTCAAGGGGCGCTACGAGGTCGTCGGCTCCGCTTCCGAGGCGGTGCCTGCCATCGAGATGATCCTGGAGCGCCAGCCGGACCTGGTCCTCCTCGACGTTCGCTTCCCCGGCGGCGGAGGGGCAACCGTCATCGAGGAGGTGAAGAGGCGCCAGCCGGACATCAAGTTCCTCGCGTTCAGCGTGTCGACCGTTGCCGAGGACGTGATCAGACTCTTCCGCGCCGGGGTCGACGGCTACGTCGTCAAGACCACCGAGGGTCCCGAGCTCGCCGAACAGATCGAACAGGCTCTCGCCGGAGGACGGCCCGTATCGCGCAGCGTGGCGGGTCATCTGCTGCGCATCGACGACGTCGCCTCGGCCAACTCCGAGCTCGACACTCTCACCCAGCGAGAGCGGGAGGTGGTGACCCTGATCGCCCGGGGTTTCAAGTACCGAGAAGTGGCCGACGAGCTGATCATCAGCCCCAAGACCCTCGAGGCCCATATGCGGAGGATCTTCGAGAAGCTGGGGGTGGCCAGCCGCAACGAGGTCACGTATCTGGCCTTTCAGACCGGCTTCGTCCGTCCCGGGGACATCGCCGACCCCTAAGGGAAGACCCCGATAGCGCCCGCGCTCGAATCGAGAGACCATGGCCGGAACCGAACGAGGAGACGTCGGATGAGCTCAGAACGGAGGCTACCGCGGTGGGCGAAGCGGGTCGCTGTGATCGTGGTGGCGCTGCTGCTCGTGTTCTACGGGGCAGGCGGAATCGTGTTCTCCAACATGCTCCACAGCGACGCGCTCCTTCCACTGCCGCCCACCGGCGACTTCGGTGTGTACGTGCGGGAGCAGACGGGGGATTCGATCACACTCACATCGAGCGACGAACGCGACGACACGACACAGCCGGGGGTCGCAGGCCTCGCATGGGCCGGTGGGTACGGGCGACTGGGTGACATCACAGCTATCGAAGGCCTGGACGTGACTCGAGGGTTCGAGATCGTGAGGGGGGAGCCGCCGCCGCTGTGTCCGACAGCGGTGGCCGACTGCGAGGCCGTCGACATCGAAGGATGGACCTATCCGAGCGATCCATCCGACGTAGGACTCGGATTCGATGAGACATCGTTCGAGTCCCCGCTGGGGACGATCGGCGCCTGGCAGGTGGCTGGCGGCGACGGGATGGTGTGGGCGATCCACGTCCACGGTTGGCGTGCCTCCCGCCGTGAGGCGATCCGTAGCCTCCCCACATATCACGCCGCCGGTGCCACCTCTCTGGTGATCGATTATCGCAACGACCCGGAAGCCCCGGCTGACCCCAGCGGCATCTATCGCTTCGGACTCAGCGAATGGGAGGACCTGGAGGCGGCGGTGCAGCACGCCCTCACCCAGGGCGCCGGCTCGGTCGTCCTGGTGGGATACAGCACGGGAGCGGCCGTGATCATGGCCTTCCTGGAACGATCCCCTCACGCCGACGACGTGAATGCGGTCGTGTTCGACTCGCCCAATATCGACATGGGCTCGACCGTCCGTTTGGAGGCTTCGCGGCGGACACTGCCCGGGACTCCTGTCCCGGTACCCGGTTCTCTCACCGCAGTTGCGATGCTGATCTCCGACTGGCGCTGGAACGTCGACTGGGACGGCATCGACTACGTCGACCGGGCCTCCGAGAACCTGACGGCTCCGACGTTGGTCTTCCACGGCCTCGATGACGATCGCGTGCCCGTCGAGGTGTCGCGGCGACTAGCGGCCGAAGTGGCCGACCGGGTGGAGCTCGTCGAGGTGCCGGAGGCGGGCCATGTTTCCTCATGGAACATCGACCCGGCGGCCTACAGGGAGATACTGGGCGGATTCCTGGAAGGTGTGCTGGCTGCCCGCGGATCGAATTCGGGGTAAACCCCGACAGACGACCGGGACGGTAGAGCCGAAACTGCGGGAAGCCGATAGGGAGGCAACGCATGCAAGAACTCACCGCTCCCACCCGCTGGGCGTCAGAGACGAGCGGGAGCGTGGCCGCCAGGCTGTGGACCGAGGCGGCCGCACAACCTCAGCGCCCCGCCCTCGCCCACCGTGAATCCGACGGCTTCCGTCAGGTGGACCTCGAGCACGTGGCAATGCGGGTCCGCAGCCTGGTCAAAGGCCTGATCGGGGCCGGCATCGAAAGAGGCGACCGGGTGGCGATCTTCTCACCGACCCGGATCGAGTTCACCTATCTGGATCTGGCTCTGTGGACCATCGGTGCTGTGGCTGTGACCATCTACGAGACCTCGTCGGCCGAACAGGTCGAGTGGATCGTCGCCGACAGCGCCGCCCGGGCGATCTTCGTCGACGGGGAGGATCGGCGCCGGGTCTTCGAGGCACGTGCGGGGAGGCTGGGAACGTGCGAAGCGGTGTTCGACCTCGATGACCTGGAGGCGCTGGAACGGCTCGGCGAGCGGGTCTCTGACGCCGAAGTGGAGCGGAGGCGGGCCGCAGTGGAGACGTCCGACCTGGCCACACTCGTGTACACCTCGGGAACCACCGGGAGGCCCAAGGGAGTCGAGCTGACACACGGCAACCTGACGTGGACCCTGGGCAACACCATCGTGGAGATGGGAGACCTCTTCCACCCCGGGGCGAGGACACTCATGTTCCTGCCTCTGGCCCACATCTTCGCCCGGCTCGTACAGTTGGCGGCCATCGAGACGGGGACTCTGCTCTACTACTCATCCGGTCTCGACAAGCTCGTGGAGGAGCTGGAGATGGTGCGGCCCACCTTCATCTTTGCCGCTCCCCGTGTCTTCGAGAAGGTCTACAACCGCGCCCGGCTGGCTGCCCACGAATCCGGTAAAGGACGGATCTTCGAGCTGGCAGCCGATGTAGCCATCCGCCAATCCCGTCAGCGGGACATAGGCCGCCTCTCGCCGGCCACGCGTGTCCTGCACGGCCTGTTCGATGCACTCGTCTACACGCGGATCCGCGCCGTGCTGGGAGGAGACGTTACCTATGCCATCTCGGGTAGCGCACCGTTGGGAGAGCGCCTGGGTCACTTCTTCCGTGGGATCGGAATCGAGGTCCTGGAGGGCTACGGGCTGACGGAGACCGCCGCCGGCGGAGCGGTCAACCTACCCGGTGCCACCCGGATCGGGAGCGTGGGGCGACCCACACCCGGCTCGACGATCCGCATCGCTGACGACGGCGAGATCCTCATCTCGGGGGGTCACGTTATGCAGGGTTACTGGAACAACCCGCAAGCCACCTCGGAGGTCCTCGACCACGACGGGTGGCTGCACACAGGCGACATCGGGAGGCTCGACGAGGACGGCTTCCTCTACATCACCGGGCGCAAGAAGGAGATCATCGTCACGGCCGGTGGGAAGAACGTGGCGCCGGCGAGCCTCGAGGACCGGGTGCGGGCGCACCGGCTGATCGGCGGGTGTGTGGTAGTCGGCGACCGCCGCCCATTCGTGGCGGCGCTGGTGACAATCGACCCCGACGAGTGGCAGGTGTGGGCCGCCGAGCACGATGTGGAGGGGACCGTAGCCGAGAACGTGGATCACCCCGCGCTGCGTGACGAGGTCGCGGAGGCGGTGAGGGCGGCCAACAGGGCCGTCTCACGGGCCGAGTCGATCCGGGCCTTTCGCATCCTACCCGAGGACTTCACCGTCGACGGCGGCGAGGTGACCACCAGCCTCAAGGTGCGTCGCGGCTACGTGGAGTCGAAGCACGCCGATCTCGTCGAGAGCATGTACGCGGAGGTACTGGCATGATCACCGAGCGGTCTGGAAAGACAAGCATGTTCTCCCGGAAGGGCGGGGCATTGGCCATCCTTGTGAGCGCGTGCCTCATCGCCGGGATGGCGACGGCCACGCCGGCCACCCAGACCGGTTCCATCTCCGGGGTCGTCACCGTCGACGGGACGCCGACAGCCGGGGTGGGGGTAGAAGCCGAGCTCATCCACGAAGACCCTTTCATCGGATTCATCGAGACCGCCGGGGACGGCAGCTACATCATCATGGACCTGCCACCGGGCGACTACACGGTGAGGTTCAGCCTGGAAGAGTACTTACAGGAGTGGTACGACAACCGCTACGACCTCGCCTCGGCCGATCCAGTGACGGTAATCGACGGGCAAGAAACCACCGGGATCGACGCCGACCTCACCCAGGGTGGGGCCATCGCCGGCAGGGTCGGAGACAGTCACGCCGGCCTGTTCGGGCATACCGTCGAAATCCATGCCGTCGCCGGCGAGCAGCCGGTCCAGCAGGCAGGCACCGACGAGGACGGAAACTACGTGGCGGGGCTCCTCCCACCCGGCGAATACAAGCTCTACTACGTCGAGGGCGACGTCTGGTACGACGGCGAGGATGACTTCTCCTCCGCCGACGTCGTGGTGGTCGAGGACCGGCAGACGACGTCCGGCGTCGACTTCGTGGTCGACACCACCGGGAGCATCTCCGGGACGGTCTTCGGCGAGTACTTCGGTCCCGTTCCCGACGTGGACGTCGGCCTGGTCGATCCCGATCTTCAGCTCCTGGACGTGGAGCGCACCGACGCCGCCGGAGAGTTCCGATTCGAGGGTGTCCCAACCGGCATCTACTACCTGCTGGCGGTGGACCCGCTGGGAGACTTCGCCGAAACGTGGTATCCCGACTCGGACCGATTCGACATGGCCTTCGGCGTCCCCGTCGCCGTGCAGGAGCAGGTCACGGGTCGGGACATCTTCATGCCCGCCATCGCTCCCGGGGGTTTCACCGACATCGAAGGCTCGATCTTCGAGGCAGACATCGTCTGGCTGGCCCTCAACGGCATAACCCGGGGCTGCAACCCACCCGACAACGACCTCTTCTGTCCCGGCCAGTCCGTCACCCGCGGGCAGATGGCCGCCTTCATCGTCCGAGCTCTCGGACTGACGGAACGGCTCGACGACCCCTTCGTCGACGACGACGGTTCCGTATTCGAAGCCGACATCGAGCGACTAGCGGCCGCCGGGATAACCCGCGGCTGTAATCCTCCCGTCAACGACCGTTTCTGCCCCCAGGACCCCCTCACCCGAGCCCAGATGGCGGCCTTCCTCGTGCGAGCTCTCGGTTACACCGACGACGGCGGCGGCAACCTCTTCGTCGATGACGACGGCTCGGTGTTCGAAAGCGACATCGACCGTTTGGGCACCGCCGGCGTCACCCGGGGGTGCAACCCTCCTGTGAATGATCGCTTCTGCCCCGGCGAGCAGGTCACCCGGGCGCAGATGGCCGCCTTCCTGCATCGGGCGTTGGGATCGGGCTGAGCAAGGTCACGCTCGCAGACGTACCATCGGGTGATGATCGATGTCCTGGGCTTCCCGCCGCCCGAGTGGTCGCAGGAGCCCAAGCCGAGGCACGTCAAGAGGGCTCTCAAACTGAACGAGGAGGGACGTACGTCCTTGATGGCCGACGATCTCGACAGCGCCGAGCGCCTGTTCATGAAGTCGATCGACACCGTCCCGCAATTCGGAGCTCCATGGTTCAACCTGGGTTGGTGTACAAGCGGCGGCGTCGCTGGCCCGAGGCGACGGCCTGCAACCGGCCCTCGATCGACCTGGCACAGACGAGCTGGACCCGGCGATCAAGTGAGCTCGGCGGCAACGGGCGTCACGATGGTGGCTCCGCCTCCACCCACTCCAGCTCGGCGGCGGCGTGGCCGAGGGCATCGAGGCCCCGCTGGATCAGGGGCTGGCGGCTGCTGCCGCTCCTCACACAGGTGAGGATCACACGAGACGGCTGCGGGGGACCCTGTAGGGGGACCCGCCTCACCGCCAGGCCGGGGGGAATCTGTGTCAGCCGGGGAAGGAGCGCCACCCCGAGGCCCCTGGCGACCAGGGCGGTGACCCCGTACCACTCGAGCGCCTCGTGGACGATGCGAGGAGTGAACCCGGCCGCAGCGCAGGCGACGAGCACCAGGTGGCGGGAGGTGGCACGGGGGGAGGACGTGATCCACGGCTCCTCGGCCGCTTCCGACAGAGCAACGATGTCGCGCCGGGCGAACGGGTGATCGTGGGGCACGGCTAGGTCGAGGAGATCGATCAGCAGCTCTCGCTGTTCGAAGCGAGGATCGGTGATGGGTCGGGCCTCGGGCCCTGCTTCGATCAACGCCACGTCCACCTCACCCGCCATGACCAAGCCGTAGGAGTCCGACGGCTGGGAAGCCTCCACTACCCGCACCGTCACCGCCGGCGCAGCACGCTCCAGGTGAGCCGCCGCCGGCGCCAGCAACGAGGCGACCGCCGTTGGGAACCCCGAGAGTCGCAAGATCCCCGCGGACCCTTCCTGAACCGCGGCCAGGTCCGCCAGCGCCTCCTCCCACTCGGCGAAGAGAGCATCGGCGTGGCGGAGGATCACCTGGGCCTCCGAGGTGAGACCCACCCCCCGGCCCTGCGGTGTCAGCAGCTCGGCACCGAGTTCCTCGGCCAGGCTCCGGAGCTGCTGGGAGACGGCCGACGGAGTGAGATACAAGGCACGGGCGGCAGCAGTGACGGTTCCATGCTGGTGGACCATCCGGAGGGCGTGCAGACGTCTGTCAATCATACAGGAACCCTTCACAATAGCGTATGAAACAATTAACTGGACTTCATGGATGATGTGATGGATCATCGTGGCGAGACACACAGTTCGACTTCCAAGGAGCCGATCATGGACCATCCGCACACCGAGGCGGCCAACCAGCAGGCGGCAAAGCGGGAGATCATCTCGCGCCACAACACGTCGGAGGGCGTGGTCGTCTACGCCCGCTCCGAGGACGGCACACTCGCCATGTGGCTAGTGCCCTATGACCCGAGCCGGCCAGGCCTCGCCACCCGCGCCGCCTGAATATCCATCAGCACGAAGATTGCGGACCCGTGGACACTCGGCCACGGGTCCGCATCGCGTTGGTATCGCCCCAGAACGTTCGGCGGGCCGTGGTCAGACGGAGATCGCCCTTCCTCGACGGGCGATGAACACCAACTCCTTGCCCGGCCGGTCGGGGGCGTCGCGCACCTCTTCGAGCACGAAACCGGCCTCCGTCAACGAAGACTCGATCGCCTCCCGGGACCGGAACCGGAGCGTCGACTCGGACTCGAAGACGGCTCCGTCGCTCTCGAAGACGACCGTGCCCCGGAAGGTGACCAGCTCACCGGAGACGCGGAGCAGCTCGTTCCAGTGCTCTACGACACCGACCTCGGGGATGTTCTTTCGGTCGCGTGTCAGGTCGGGGGTCCAGCCCTCCCACGCCCGTGCGGCGGGGTCGCGGGTTTCGAACACCAGCCGTCCGCCGGGCCGGAGGGCGTCGAAGGCGGCGGACAGCGTCTGGTGCCATTCCTCGTCGGTGAGGAACACCTGGGCAACATTGGCGGTCATGAAGACGGCGTCGACATGCAGCGGCCCGAGATCGGTGGCGTAGCCGTGCACCCACCGCACCCGATCGGCACCCGCCTTGGTTTGCGCAACGTTGAGGGACGCGGCGGCGGGGTCAACGGCGGTCACCTCGATCCCCCGCGAGACCAGCATGCAGGCGAAGGTCCCGGTGCCGCATCCGATGTCGAGTACGGAGCGGGCACCGAACTCGTCGACCATGGCCACGTAGACGTCCAGGTCGCTGCGGTCGGGATCGAGCGGGTCGTAGACCTGCGCCAGTCGTGGCTCCTCGAAGATGGCGTCGGCCATCCCCGCTACGCCACCTCGGATCCCGCCCGCTCCGCCGCCATGCCCCCGGCGAATCGGCTGGATCGTGGCGGGATCACCCGGCCGTACGAAGTAGTAGCTGGCGACCTGGAGGCACCGCCCCATCCCGGGCTCGTCGAGCCACCGGTGCATCTGCGGGTTGTCATCGTGGGTCGAACGGCGCAACTGCGGTTCCATCCCTCGCATCGTCGCACCGCATGCTGGGCGTGTCTCCCGAATTTCGCCGGGGACGACTCCCTCAGGGAAGCGATCCGGACGCGGCTGCCTGGGCGACCTGCTCGAGCCGGGAGCGGTAGGCACCCCAGTCCTCGGCGGACAGATTCGGCAGGTTCCCGTCATCGTTGCCGGCCTTGCCGTCGATCATCTCACGGATGATGTCCGCATGTCCGGCGTGTCGGGCCGTCTCGGCGGTCATGTGGACGAGGATCTCATGGAGCGTCACCTGGTTCCGCTGCGGCGGCCACCACGGCACCTCACCGATGGAGTCGAGCTCCAGCGTCCCGATCGTCTCGTCGGCGTGTGCGCAGGAGAACCTGTACAGGTCGGTGATCTCGGCCCGGGTCTCGGTGGCGGTGGCCCACATGTCGGCGTTGACCTCCGAGCCATCGCCCAGCCACGGCAACGGGCGACCCGACGGCCTCCCGAAGACCTCGCCGAAGTACTCGAGCTGGACGCTGGCAACATGCTTGACCAAACCGAGGAGGTTGGTACCGGTGGAGGTCATCGGCCAGCGCACATCCCGCTCTCCCAGCCCGTCCAGCTTGGCGAGGAGCTGGTCGCGTTGTACCCGCAGGTGGCGATGCAGCGTTGCCTTCGGGTCGGGCGGGAACTCGTCGGGCACGTTCGGATTGTAGGCCCGGGTCGTTCGACGGTTCCCCATTCGGCCCGGCGCACGTAGGGTTGTGCAGGCCATGCGGATCGTCGTCGCCGGAGGTCACGGGAAGATCGCTCGCCTGCTGGGGGAGCTGGCGTCGGTCGACCACGAGGTGGTGGGGTTGATCCGGCGTCCCGAACAGATCGGAGACCTGGAGGCGGTGGGGATGGGCGCCGAGGTGGTCGACCTGGAGGAGGTGTCGACTTCGGAGCTGGGAGAGACGATCGGCGGGTTCGACGCTCTCGTGTTCGCAGCCGGGGCCGGTCCCGGGTCGGGAGCCGCCCGCAAGGAGACCGTCGACTACGGCGCCGCCGTCAAGGCCGTGGAAGCGGCGGAGGCGGCGGGGGTGCGGCGGTTCGTGATGGTGTCGGCGATGGGCACAGACCACCCGCCCTCCGACGACTCCGTCTTCTCTGTGTACCTGCGGGCGAAGGCACGGGCCGACGCCGCTCTGATGGACTCCTCGCTGGACTGGACGGTCGTGCGGCCCGGGAGCCTCACCGACGACCCCGCGACCGGTCGTGTCCGCCTCGCCCGGCACGTCGATCGAGGACGGATCCCCCGCGCCGACGTCGCCTCTGTGATCGCCGAAGCGCTGAGAAGCGACAACACGGTGGGAAGGGTTTTCGAGGTGGTCGGCGGCGACACCCCCATCGACGAGGCGGTCAGGGGCCTGTCGCCTTGACCCGCCGGCTCGGGCGGGAACCCGTCGGCGGCCGGCTACGTCGAAGCACCATGGTTTGGAGACACAGCGCCGCGGTCGCCATCCTCGTGGTGGCCGCCTGTGGGAACGGGACCGCCACGGTCGGCTCGACCAGCGCGCCCGAGTCAGCCGAGTCGATGTCCGCCGGGCCTGCCGCCGAGCTGGCCGCGGCCCGCCTGCTCTGGGACGAGGCCGGAATCGCCACCTACCGGTTCCAGTTCCGCGACGACTGCGGTGAGTGCGACCCGGATCAGCGCCTTCCCCGCCCCATGGTGGTCTGGGACGGTGAGGCTTCGACCCCTCGCGACGAGACGGTCGAGTCCCTGTTCGACCGAGTGGAGAGGGCCATCGCCGACGGTCGTAGCGTCGAGGTCACCTACCACCCTGAGCTGGGATACCCCACCGACATCGCTATCGACATGGAAGCGAGAGCCTACGACGGTGGCACCCACTGGACCGCCGTGGACCTCGAGCCGGGCCTTCCAGGAGATGACGTGTCGTTGGCCGACCTGAGGGAGGCACAGGACGTGTGGGACTCGCAGCGGCCCGACGTCTACGAGTTCCTCACGGCCGTCGCCTGCGACTGCCCGGCGGCCGGAACCCTGTGGACACAGGTGGCGGGGCTGCACGTGGTCGACTGGCGGGTCGAGTTCGACGACGTCACCGGCAGGCAGCTGTCGCCCATCACCGTGGACGACATGTTCGCGGACCTCGCCTGGCTGTTCTCGTCGGCGGAGGGAATCGAGGACAGCGGGGTGCGGCTGACCGGCTCCGCCTCGTACCACCCCGAAATGGGCTATCCCGAGTGGATCGGCGTCGACGTCGAGGTGCTCGACCCCCACTCGGAGTACGCCGACCTCGGGCCCCGGGTGGTGTTCTCGGTCCACAACCTGCGGCCCCTCCAGTCCGACCCCGCACCCTGACCCACTCCCCCGGTGCGGCGGCCACCGTCCTTTTCGCGCATCGAAGGCGCGCTATAGCGCGCATTCGATGCGCGAAAATGCTGGAGCCGTGAGCGACGGGCCCGAGATAACCCTCACTTCCATCATGCCGGTCGCACTGGCCATCGGAGTGTTCGGGGTCATCTACGGGGCGACCGCCAGTGGGGTGATCGGACCGGGTCCCACCATCGTCAGCTCGGTGATCGTGTTCTCGGGGGCGGCCCAGTTCGCCATGGTGGGACTGCTCGCATCCGGAGCGAGCACCCTCGCCGTCCTGGTAGTGATAGCCGCACTGAGCCTTCGCCACCTGCCACTGGGTGCGCTGCTCCGCTCCCGCCTGGAAGGCGGAATGTGGTCGCGGCTGGCCCGCTCGTGGTTCCTGGTCGATGAGACGGCCGGCCTGGCGATCGCCGGGCGAGGCTCGGCCGGTCGCACCCTACTGGTGGCGGGGACGGCGGCGTACACAGCTTGGGTGGGAGGGACGGTGCTGGGGGTGATGGGCGCCGACCTGGGAGGCATCGAGGCCCTCGCCGAAGTCGTGTTCCCCGTCCTCTTCGTGGGTCTGGCGGCGTTGACCGTCCGCCGGCGGTCCGACGCCGTCAGGGCGGTGATCGCCGGGGCGCTCTCCCTCGGCCTGCTCGTCGTCTGGCCCGCGGCGGGTGCCCTCGGCTGCATGGTGGTGGCGGCGTTGGTGTGTATTCCCGGTCGAACACGGTGAGCATCTGGCAGCTTCTCGTGGCGGCGGGCGTGCTCACCTACGTTTCCCGGGTGACGACCACCGCCCTGCTTCCGGCCCCCGAGGGGCGTCTCGCCGAGCTGATCGACCGCCTTCCCGCTCCGCTTTTCGGCGGCCTGGCCGCCGTCGCCCTGGTCGATTCGGCGTCCGGTCCCGGGGACCTGCCGGTTATCTCCGCCCTGCTGGGAGCACTGGCGGCGGCACGGAGCAGGTCGCTGTTCGTGGTGCTGGCCGCCGGCCTGGCCGCCTATGGGCTGGCGGGCTGGCTGGTGGGGTTCTGATCCCATCGGCGCCAAGCCCTTCACTGTCGCCTCGGCGGCGCGGTATTCTCAACGGCCGATACGGAGGTGCTGATGAACGCCGTGCTGGACGTGACCGAGCTGACCATGCCCTGGGTGGGGCGGGATCCGTTCATCATGACCGTCCACCATGTCGACCACTTCCCGGCGGGGAACGAATCGCAGGGACCGGCCGCTCCTCTTGACGGCCGCAACCTGGGCTCGGACTTCTCCTATCTCGACGGCTGGAGCATGTATCACGGGCTCGGGGTCCCCGGGTTCCCCCAGCACCCTCACCGTGGTTTCGAGACGGTGACGGTGGTGCGTCGCGGCTACGTGGACCACTCCGACTCCCTGGGGGCCACTGCCCGCTACGGCGAGGGCGACACCCAGTGGCTCACAGCCGGGGCTGGAATCCAGCACTCGGAGATGTTCCCCCTCGTCGACGCCTCCGCTCCCAACGAGCTGGAACTGTTCCAGATCTGGCTGAACCTCCCTCCCACCCACAAGATGGTGCCTGCCTATTTCCGGATGCTATGGAGCGAGGAGGTGCCCACGGTTGTCGCTGGGGGCGGACTCGTAACCGTCGATGTGATAGCCGGGAGCCTCGATGGCCACGATGCGCCCGCCGCCACACCCGATTCGTGGGCTTCCCAGCCCGGCTCGGATCTGGATATATGGCTGATCCGGATGGCACCGGATGTCAGCTGGGTCCTCCCGGCGGCCCCCGCCGGAGTCGACCGCACGCTCCACTGTTTCATCGGCTCCGACCTGACCGTGGCCGGGACCGCAGCCGAGGCGGATCTCGGCATCCACCTGAGAGACGGCGTCGATGTCCCCATCGTCAACCGGGGCGAACCGGCGGAGTTCCTGCTACTGGGTGGTCGCCCCATCGGAGCGCCCGTGTTCCAGATGGGCCCGTTCGTCATGAACAGCCCCGAGGAGATCGAACAGGCGATCCTGGATTATCGCCGCACCGGCTTCGGTGGGTGGCCGTGGCCGTCTCGGGAGCCGGTCCATCCCCGCATGGAGGGGCGGTTCGCCATTCATGCCGATGGGCGCCTCGAGCACCGGGATCGCCCCGACGTTCCGGTCGGGTCCGGCGACTGACCCGCCATCCCGTCGAGCGTGCAGGATCCCGCCCCTGGCGCGGTCCAATGCACTCTCGACGGAGGAGCGATCCGAGCCAGGACCGCGTGCGCTACTGGCCCACCCGTCCGTCGATGCGCTCGCGGAGCAGGTCGGCGTGCCCGTTGTGGCGGGCGTACTCCTCGATCATGTGGACCAGTACCCACCGCAACGAGATGGGTCCACGCCAGGGATCGTTGCCCGTGATGTCCAGATCGGGCGCTTCGGCCACGAACCGCTGTGCGAAGTCGATCTCCGCTCGCCAGGTGTCCCATGCCTCGGCCACCACGTCGGGATCAGCCGAGACACCGTCGAACTCTCCGTCGGGATCGGACTTGGAGTAGTAGATCGGGGGGTCGTCCCTTCCGGCCATCACCCGTCGGAACCAGCCTCGCT
This sequence comes from uncultured Acidimicrobiaceae bacterium, assembly GCA_964617995.1. GTDB lineage: Bacteria > Actinomycetota > Acidimicrobiia > Spongiisociales > ZC4RG35 > CAZTXD01. The sequence goes on along the minus strand of CAZTXD010000062.1, from coordinate 5,022 downwards.
CCACGTCGGCCATGTGACGCACCAGCCCCAGCAGGGAAAGGGTGGAAGGCTCGACCGATCTCCGGGCCAGCTCGGTAGGGTCGAGGTCGGAGCACTTCAGCTCCAACGTCAGCCGCTGGACGCGCAGGAACTCGGCCAGCAGTGTCCGCTCGTCACCCGTCGTAGGCCCGCCTTCGCGGGGGTCTTTCTCCAGGTCGATGAACATGTCGGCTCTTCGGCTCATTGGTGCAAATCTAGGGATCCGCCTCGGGGGTTGAAGCGGCATTCATCGGAGCGCACGGCGACGGCGTCAGGGGAGCCTGAAGTCGGGATCGGGTGATCTGTGCACCAGCACATCGCACGGGGCCTCATGCACCAGGTGGTGGCCGACACTTCCGAGCAGCACGGAGGCGAGCGGAGACACCCCGCGCCGTCCCACCGCCACCAGGTCGGCGTTGTGGTCGATGGTCGCTTCCACCAACACTGCCTGGGGACGTCCGAGGAGGACTCTCTGCATGTCGATCGGCAAAGAGGCAGCCACCTCGCTGAGCTTCTCACGAGCCAGTTCTTCGATGCGGTGGCGGTAGAAGGCGACGTCCTCTTCGTCGAACCTCCGACCCTTCAGCCACTCTTCGCCCACCGTGGAGGCAGCGAGGACCCCGGTGATCTCCGCTCTCGGCGCCAGCTCACGAGCCAGATTAGCTGCCGCGATCGCATCGGAGGACCCGTCCAGTCCCACCAGGACCGAGCGGTAGCCGTTCTCGGAGTGCCTTCTCACGACCAGAACGGGCCGGTCCGCCTTGCGAGTCAGACGATCGACGGTGACACCGAGTGCCTTCTGGCCGTCGGTGTGTTCGCCTGTCGCTCCCACGATGATGAGGGCCGCTCCCACATTCCTCGCCTCTTCGATCAGCTCGATGAAGGGCACGCCCTGGCGGACGCGAGTCGACTGGCCGTCGGAGACATCGTCCAGCTGCGAGCGGACCGCCTCCACCTCGGCAGACGAGGCGGTGTCGGGCAGCACCGAACAGAGGACGAGCGGCGCCGACGTCTCATCTGCGAGGTGGCGGGCCCGTGCCAGCGCCAAAACCGAGCCGGGTGAGTGATCGATCCCGACGAGAAGCGGGACGGGATCAGCCACCGATCTCCCCGTCGCCCTCCGTCGCCGGTACGGTCTGTGGAGCCGACTTGATCAACGTGTCGACGAGACGCTCGGCTGCAACTGCAAACGGGGCGATGACCATGTCGACCTCCTCCTCTTGGAGGCGGTGGCTGTCGAGGGGGGTGTGGGCGGTGAGGGCGACGTTGCCCTGGAAGCCGGCCGCCCGCAGACCGTGGAGGAGAGCAAGGTTGATGTCGAGGCCCGGCACGGTGCTCACGACCCACCGGACCTGTTCGAGGGGCAGCGAGAGGACGAACTCGGGGTCTTCGGCGTCCCCGTAGAGGACCTCCAGACCCTGCCGGCGACACTTCTCCAACGCGTCCGGATCGAGGTCCACCACCATCACCCGCCAGCCGTGCTCCTCCAGCTGCTCGGAGATGAGTGCCCCGTGTCGTCCCCCACCGTAGAGGATGACGTCGACGTTCCCCTCGTACAGCTCATGATGCTCCTCTCCCGGCCGGAGATGCCGCCGCTCGAATATCGACAGGAGAGGCGAGAGCCGCTCGAAGATCGGATGGGAGTAGAGGATCAGATAGGTGGATAGCCCGATGGTGATCAAACCCACCATGGTCACGAGTCCGAGGGTCGACTCGTCGATGTGACCCACCCTGAGACCCAGGGCGGCGAGGATCAGCGAGAACTCCGAGATCTGGGCCACCGTGAGACCTGCCAGGAACGAGGTCCGCTTCCGGTACCTCATCGCCCCCATGATCACCAGCACGATGAGAGGGTTGCCCACCAGCACGAACAGCGACAGCACGACTGCCTCCCCCACCCGCTCTCCGACGAGATCGAGCTGGAGTTTGGCGCCGAGGTCGATGAAGAAGAACAGAAGCAGGAAATCCCTCAGGCTCACGAGCCGGGAGGCGATCGCCTCCCGATAGGGGGTGGAGGCCAAAGAGAACCCGGCCAGGAACGCCCCCACTTCCACCGAGAACCCCAGCAGGTCCCCGGCGGCGGCCAGCACGATCGCCCATGCCACCCCGAAGAGAACCAGGAGCTCCCGGTTGTGGGCCAACCGCCCCACCAGTGAGGGCAACACCCAGCGCATCAACGCCAGCAGCACCCCCAGGAAGGCGACCCCTCGGAGAACGATCAAAATGAGTTCGGTTCCCACCCCGCCCGGGCCGGTATCGCCCAGGGCGGTGATGACGATCAGGGCCAGCACGACCACGATGTCCTGGACGATCAGGAACCCGACGGCGATCCGACCGTGCAGATCCTCCAGCTCACGCTTGTCCGACAGGAGCTTGACGATGATGATCGTCGACGAGAAGGTGAGAGCCACCGCCACGTACGCGGCGGGTACCACGTCCAGACCCAGCGTCAATGCGATCACGAAGCCGACGACGGACGTGAACGCCACCTGGCCGAGGCCGGTCGCCAGGGCAACCGGACCGGTCGTGCGGATGAGCTGCGGGTCCAGCTTGAGGCCCACCAGGAAGAGGAGAACGGCTATCCCGAGGCTGGCCAGGAGCTCGAACTCGGTGCCCACCGCCACCCAGCCCATACCGGCGGGCCCCACCAGCACCCCGACGGCGATGAAGGCCACGATCAGGGGCTGGCGCAGGACCAGAGCGAGTGTCCCGATGGCGGTCGCCACCGCCATGACGAGTGCCAACTGGACGAAAGAGCCCTCCAACATGGTGGTTCTACCCTATCCCAATGCGGTCACCTCCCATCCTGGTTGAAAGCGGGCCCCTACTCCGGTTACGCGGGACACCGGCCAAGCTGGCAAGCTTGAGGGTCATGACGGCCATCATCCTCACCCTCATAGTCATCTGGCTGGTGCTGGCCATCCTGGGAGCGATCATCGAGGGCCTCTTCTGGCTGACCGTCGTCGCCATGATCCTCCTGATCGGGACCGGCATCTACGGATGGCTCAAGAACAAGGCCGCCGGCGCTCCCTGAACGTGGCGGCTCCTCGAACTGCCTGACCCCACGGCAGCCGGGCAGGGTCCACATGGGGCGACGCGGGCGGGTGGCGGTGACGCCGATTCACGTCAGCGTCTATTCAATTTCACGCCGGATGGGTCATGGCGAAGGCGCGGACGGGGAACGTCCCCATGCCGATCACCTTGACAGGCACCGCGAAGAAGCGGAAGGGGATGCCCACCAGGGGCGCCAGACCGGTGAGATGCTCGACGACGGGGATACCGGCTGCGAGGAGCCCGCTGTGGGCGGGGCGGGATCCGCCAGAGGTGTCGTCGATGTTGACCGAGTCGATCCCCACCACCGCCGCCCCGGCGGCGACCAGCACCTCCACGGTCGCCCTGGTGAGGAAGGGATGGTCGGATCGGCCGTAGTCGTCGGTGCGCCAGAAACGGTCCCAGCCCGTAGCGAACAGGACAGCCCTGCCTGTCAGGTCCACGTCCGGGATCACTTCGGGAGCGATGGCGGGGCCCGCAGCGGCGACACACACGCCGGGCACATCGGCCACTGTCTCCAGATCGAGGCCGGCGAGATCATGACCGTGCTCGAAGCGGTGAAAGGGAGTGTCGAGGTAGGTCCCGGTGTTGGCCACCATCTCGATCTTCCCGATGTGGAACTCGGTTCCGGCGTCGTAGTGCTGCCGCGACGCCTCCCGGGTCAGGTGGTCGGTCACTATGGGAGCCGGCAGACCCGGATAGGTCGTCATCCCACACTCGACCGGATGGGAGAGGTCGACGATTCGTCGCATGACCGGCAGGGTACGACGGAATAGCGCACCCCCGGCGGGAAGTTGACTGAGACCACCACCGACGAATTCGAGGAATCCATGGAGTTGGGCATCACCACATTCGCCGAGTCGTATCCCGATCCCGACTCCGGTGAGACCATCGGCCACGGAGAGCGCCTGCGCCAGGTACTGGCCGAGGCTCGGCTCACCGAAGAGGTGGGAATGGACGTCTACGGGATCGGTGAGCACCATCGACCCGACTTCGCCTCCTCCGCTCCGGTGGTGGTGCTGGCGGCGATCGCCGGCCAGACCAGCCGCATCCGGCTGAGCCCGGCCGTCAGCATCCTCTCGTCGGACGACCCCGTTCGCGTCTTCCAGCAGTACTCGACCCTCGATCTGGTGTCGTCGGGCCGGGCCGAGCTGATGGTCGGCCGGGGATCGTTCATCGAGTCGTTCCCGCTGTTCGGGTATTCGCTGTCTGACTACGAGGACCTCTTCGCCGAGAAGCTCGACTTGCTCCTGGCCATCCGCGACAACGAACGGGTCACCTGGTCGGGACGGTTCCGCCCTCCCCTCCAGGATCAGGCCATCTACCCCCGCCCCGACCAGGACCCCCTTCCGGTGTGGGTGGCCGTGGGCGGAACGCCCGAGTCGATCGTCAGAGCAGGCACCCGGGGTCTGCCGGTCGCCCTGGCGATCATCGGCGGCGACCCGGCTCGTTTCCGTGTCCTGGCCGACCTCCACCGGCGCACCCTGACCGAGTCCGGCTATGACCTCGCCACCGCGCCCCTGGCCGTGCACGCCCACGGCTATGTGGCCGACACCCCCGAGCAGGCAGCCGAGGAGTACTTCCCGTCGTACTCGATCGCCATGAGCCGCCTCGGCCGGGAACGAGGCTGGGGCCCGATGACCCGGGGCCAATTCGATATGATGCGCTCCCCGGAGGGATCCCTGGTGCTGGGCGACGTCGAGACGGTCGCCGCCAAGATCATCCGGCTGCGGGAGATACTCGGCGTGGAGCGCTTCATGCTCCACATCAGCGTGGGAACCCTCCCCCACGAGCAGGTGCTGCGGGCGATCGAGCTGCTGGGCACGAAGGTGGCCCCGCTGGTCGAGCAAGCAACCTGAAGCCGCCGACCCGTTTTCGCGCATCAAAAGCGCGCTATAGCGCGCCGGTGGTTGGGGGAAAACGGGGGGGGGGGGGGGGGTGGGGGGGGGGGGT
>CAZTXD010000061.1:0-19472 GCA_964617995.1 uncultured Acidimicrobiaceae bacterium | reverse complement strand
GCGGAACCTGCGGCCACGAGTGCTGCAAGGCTGCCGGCTGCGGCAAGGATACGGATCAGCTTGCCTTTCATAATTTTCGACCACCTATCGGTGTGGGTTCACCCGGCGCTCTTGCCGAGTGTTCCGATCCGCTTCGCTTGGTTAGGTGGTGGATGATGGCCGATCGCGTCGCCGGGTCACCCCCGCTGCTCCCGACTCTCGCCGGGAACTCTTGGATGTCAACACGTCCAGCCCCTGACTCTGCCCGATTGAAACCTGCCCCAGCCGATGCTGGGATCGACCGTGGCGACCTCTCTGCAGAGAGACTCAATGGAATGTAGCCGTCGGGGACTCGCCGCTCAAGAGACCATCGGCCTATCAGGCCCGGATGTTGACCCTTAATCGCGGTGATTCGTGAGATTCGCAACCGAAATCCTCATCTATCTGCTGTACCCTCAACGCCCATGGACCTGACTGGACTGCAGGCAAAACTCAGCCGACTCGACGGAGTCGAGGCCGTGAGGGTGGTAGGTAACGACAGCCGACTGGACGAGATCCATGTCCTCGCCCGCCGTAACAAACCCGCCAAGCAGGTCGTAAGGGACGTGCAATCGCTGGCGGCCGCGGTGTTCGATATCGAGGTAGACCGGCGGATCGTGTCGGTTGTACAGCTCTCCGACGGGGACCTGACGATGGGTGATCGACCGGCGATCGTAGACATCGCCGAGACGACCGACGGCTCGCGTTCCACGGTGCGAGTCACGCTCGACTGGCATAACGATCAGCTCGTGGGCGAGACGACCGGGGCAGCGGCGAATGCCACACGCAGCCGGCTCGTTGCCGAGGCGGTGGTGGGCGCGTTGGGCCAGGCACTGCATGCCGAAGCGTCTTTCGCAGTGGCATCGGTGGACGTTGCGTCGCTGGGCTCGCGGCGGGTGGCCATCGCTCAGATCGTGCTGGTCACCAGTCAGACGGAGCGGCTCATGGTCGGATCGTCGTTGGTGGACGAGGACGAGTCGCGGGCTGTGGTGCGAGCCGTACTGGATGCCCTCAACCGGGTGGTGCCCGACTTGAGGCGCTGAGCGAGCGCGATGACCCGTTCTTCGATCCCTCTCAGACCTGTATCCGTCAGCGGCTACGGAGGCATGGCTGTTACGCCTCACGGGCTCTCCACGCAAGCGGCGATGGAGACCCTCTCCCAGGGCGGCAATGCAGTCGATGCCGCCATCGCCGCCAACGCCGTTCAAGGTGTCGTCGCTCCCGAGACCTGCGGGATCGGAGGGGACCTCTTCGCTCTGGTGATGGGCACCGGACCGGCCCCCGAAGCACTCAACGCCTCCGGGAGAGCAGGATCGGGAGCTGCGCAGCTGGCCGAAGAGCTGCGTCGCGAGGGACACACCTCGATCCCGCAGCGGCATCCGGCTGCAGTGTCGGTGCCGGGTTGTGTGGACGGCTGGATCGAGTTGCACAGATCAAAGGGAAGTCTGGAACTGGGACGGATCCTCACACCATCGATTCGCCTGGCCCGCGACGGATTCCCGGCCAGCCGCGAACTGGCGCGGGCTTTCGCCCTCCGGGGGGACGATCTGGCAGATGAGCCATCTGCAGCCCCGATGTATCCGGATGGAACACCGCCGCTGGAAGGAAGGCGCATCGTACGAACCGACTTGGCCAGGACTCTCGAGGCGATCGCCGAGGACGGTCGGGACGGCTTCTACGGGGGGCCGGCCGGGCGGGCGATCACACGGGCCGTCGAGAACGCCATCACCCGGGAAGACCTCGAGACGGCTCACCAGGAATGGGTGGAGCCTCTCTCGGTCGACGTCTTCGGGTCGACGGCCTGGACCGTCCCACCCAACTCGCAGGGTTACATCGCCCTGTTGAGCCTGGCGATCCTCGACTTTTTCGGACTCGAGCAGGACGAGGACCCACTCGCCTGGCATGTGACCATCGAAGCCTGCCGTCACGCCGCCGCCGATCGTGACGACACGCTCGCCGACCCCGAGACGATGGAGGGAAATCCCACGGACCTGGTTGCGACGGAGCGGGTAGCGGAGCTGGCCGATCGGATCTCCCGGGACCGAGCCGGCGAGCAGCTCGGGATGAGTCGGGCCAGCGGCGGGACGGCCTACATGTGCGTGGTCGACCGCCACGGCCTCGGCGTGTCGTTGATCCAATCCAACTTCCATGGAATCGGCTCGGGTCTGTCGGCGAGGGGATGCGGGTTCCTGCTCCAGGACAGGGGACGAGGTTTCACCCTGGAGCGAGGGCATCCCAACGAGTTGGCGACGGGACGGCGACCGATGCACACCCTGTCACCGACCTTGTGGACGAGCGGAGGCGAGCTCTCGGCCCTGATCGGCACCCGTGGGGGCCACATCCAGCCGCTTCTGGTCACTCAACTGGCAGCCAACCTCATGGGCCGCCGTCTTGAGGCCGCAGCGGCGATGGCCTATCCCCGCTGGGCGAGCGACTTCTCTGGATCTCCGGCGGGTTCGTCGATCCAGGTCGAGCCGGGTACCCCCGACGAGGTCGTGAGCGGCCTGGAACAGAAGGGCCATCGCATCCAGCGCCTCGACTTTCCTCAGGCCGGCTGGGGGCCCATGTCGGCCATCAACGTCGTCGACGGGCTCCGAACCGGAGCCGCCGATCCCAGGGTCGACACCGCCACGGCGGCCGCAACCTGATGGGAACGCTCATCGTCGTCCGGCACGGGGAAGCTGAAGGCAACCTCGAGCACCGGTTCATCGGTCAGTCACAGGTCCCGTTGACGAAAGCCGGTCGTGAGCAGGCCGAGGCGATCGCCCGGCGGCTGGAAGGCGAGCCGGTGACGAGGATCGTGGCTTCGGATCTGATCCGGTCGATGGACACGGTGGCTCCGCTCAGCGAACGCCTCGGGCTGCGGCTGGAGACCGACTCCCGACTGAGGGAGATCCAGAACGGTGACTGGACGGGGCTCCTTCCGATCGAGATCGCCGAACGCTGGCCCGAGATGTGGGCCGACTACGTGAGCGGCGTCGATGTAGACCGGCCGGCGGGTGAGCGGTGGAAGGACGTCGCCGCCAGAGTGATAGAGGCCACCGAGGAGCTAGTCGAAGATGACGGGACAGTGGTGATGGGCACACACGGTGGGCCCGCTCTGATCCTGGCGCTGTGGGCCGCGGGTCTGGACATCGAGGCCAACATCTTCACGGGCCGGCTCGGCCCTGTACACAACGGGGCCATCACGGTGCTCGGCTCCGGACCCCGCCTGGTGGCGTTCAACGACGTGGGTCATCTCGCGGCGGCAGCGTTCGATCAGCGCCTTCCCTTCGAACCGTGATCAGCTCCCTCTGAGGTCGGCCAGGACCTGGCGCACCACATCTTCGTCGAAGGAGTCGTATCCGGCGAGGTTGTAGAGACCCAGCCGCTGGATGCGATCTCCGTAACGCCTCCGGATGGCGGGACCCAGCTCATCGACGGGCGCCACCACCCCCACTTCGGCCACGACCTCATCGGAGATCACCTCCGCCATCTCCGCCCACTGGCCACGTTTGCTCATAGCCGTGAGCTGAGGACCGAAGTCCCAGCCACTGGCTTCGAGGACGGGTCGGTAGGAGGGAGTGGAGGCGTAGAAGGCGATCTGCTGTTTGACGGCCCGCATCATCGCCGCCATCTCCTCGTCGCTGGTGCCCGTCACGACGAAGACCGTGGAGATGCGTTGACAGTCGTCGACGGTGCGTCCCGCCGAGCGGGCTCCGGCTGCTATGGCGGGGAGCACCACTTCGTCGAGGTAGGCGACGGTATGGAAGGGGTGTACGTGGAATCCGTCGCACAACTCACCGGCGAGCCGGCTCAGGTAGGGGCCGACGCCGGCGATGGCGACGGGAACATCCGGGTGCTCGTTCTTACCGGGATCGAAGAACGGGGTCATCAGGCTGAACCGGTAGAACTCGCCCTTGTGATCGAGGGGAGCACCGGTCTGCCAGGTGTCCCAGATCGCTCGCAGCGAGAGGATGTAATCGCGCAGACGGGGCCCGGGGCTGTCCCAGGGGGTGGAGAAGCGCCGGGTGATATGGGCCTTGACCTGGGTTCCGAGGCCCAGGATGAACTTGCCGCCGCTCATCCGAGCAAGATCCCAGGACACCATGGCTGTCACCATCGGAGAACGTGGGAAAGCTACGGCTATGGCCGTACCCAGGTCCAGCGAAGGCGCCTCCGTCGCGGCCAGAGCCAGCGGGAGGAAGGGGTCATGGTTGGTCTCTGCCGTGAAGAACCCGTCGCAGCCGAGGCGGGCTGCGTAACCGGCTGTGGTGCGGGCTTCCAGCGCCTGATCGGGAGGGCAATAGAAGTCGATCTTCATTCAGCCACCTTACCGGTCGTCCGGAACGGGTACCCTGAGGGCCGTGAGACGACTAGCACGAATACTGGGCGTAATCGGTGGCATCGGGGCGATCGTATGGGCGATGAGGGAACGATTCGTCTCCGTGGCGATCCCTCGCGAGCCTGCGCCTCCCGCGTTTCGCGTGCCGGAGAAGAAGCCTGTCTCCGATTCGGAGACCATGGATGCGATGCCGAGCATCACCGACGTGTCGGGGATAGGCCCGGTGTATGCCACCCGTTTGGGCGAGATCGGGGTGAACACTCCTTCGGAGCTGGCCAAAGCCGAGGCAGAGACGATCGCCGACGCCGCACAGGTGCCCCTCTCGCGGGCCGAGGGTTGGATATCGGCCGCTCGTTCCCTCGCTACAGGGGCGTGAGCCTCTAGATTCCCCGCAGCTCGTACACGGAGGCCGCCCGGCGGCCCTGCCAGATCTGGAACACCACGTAGAAGGCGGCCAGCAGGAGCGCCATGATCAGACGCCACGGCAGGTCCATGTCGAGTTCCAGACGGGGGATCAGCGACGTCCACTCCGCCGGGCCGACAGGGTCGAGGATGTGACCGAGGATCACAGCCAGGATCCAGCAGGTCATTCCCATCACATTCAAGAAGCCCTCAGTGTCGCCCCTGCCGTAGATGTCGGCCTCGGTGTAGTGATGATCCCGGGCGAAGTAGAAGTCGGCTGCCGATATCAGAGCAGCCGGGAACACGACAGCGGTGAGGAGAGCGGCCCATTCGATGGGTAAGTCCGGCATCATGATGGCGCCGACCACCACCAACCCCACGACCAGAAACCCGATCACCCATGTCGGTCCGAGCCGGAGGAGGCCGACCGACTCGGACCCGGCGGCGACGAAACCCGAGAAGGCCTGATCGACCTCGGCCACCAGGACCCAGGCAACCGCCAACGCCACCGCCGTCGTCCCCACCTCGAGGCCGAGCAGGTCGAAGGGGAACTCCCCGAGACGCATGGCGATGATCGCTCCGGCTATCAGCATCACAGTGGCCGGTATGGCGTATCCGACTCCGAAGCTGGTCAGGGCATCCTCATCGTTGTGCAGACGACGGGCGACGGTCTGTACGAAGGGGATGAAGATGACCGCCATCTCGACCGCTCGCTGGACTCCAACCCAGAACGAGCCGTCTCCTCCGGCGGCGAAGGGCACCCCCGCCGCCGCCACCCGCCACGCCACGAACGCCACCAGGAGGACCGAGAGGATGAAAAGGGGCTTGCGGATGACGATGCGGATGGTGGTGACCAGGCCCAGCACGACGAGGACCAGACCGAGAACCGCTACAACGCCGATTCCCATCTGGGGCGCCGGCGACATGCCGGCGTCGGTCAGCAACGAGTCGGTCCAGTCGCCCGCGATCTGGAGGCCGATCACCGCCCAGGCCGCCACCATCGCCAGACGTGCAACCGACACCACAAGCGACCCGGCCCGTCCGAAGGATGGTCGGAGGAGCCAGCTCGAGTTGGCGCCGGTTTGGGCCGCCATTGCCGCCGACACGCCCACCAGGGCCGCGCCCACCAGGGCGGCCACGGGAGCGATGAGGAGTATCTGTCCCACACTGAGGCCGTCGTCGGTCACGAGAAGGGCGCCGACGATCAGGGCGGGGCCACCGATGAGCGTGACGACCATGGTGGCGACCCCGTCGCCGTCATCGAGTTCTCCCTGCCGGAATCCGACGGCGTCGCGACTCCACGCCTGGCCGAGTGATCGCATCATGGGCTGCGAGTGTAGGAAGGGCAGCGCGACCGCCGCCTAATCGACGACCCGCCAGAGATGGGCTGCGTTAGAAGCGGTACCGGGTTTGACTGAAGGGCTCACCCTTACCGAAAGCCAGGACCTTGGCGGGTTCGACCGCGAACACATGAGCTGTCCCCGCCGCTCCGAACTCCTCACCGGCTACCTCCGTGGTCCGCTCCCGAAAGCCCCCGTCGACCACCTCGAAAGGCCATTGCAGCTTCGACTCCCACATGGCGGCCAGCCGCTCCAGCAGCGACTCGTCGGTTACCCGGACGGCACGGCCCTCCACCACCACGTCGAGCCCGGACAGGAAGACGTTGCAGCCGGTGGTGAGGACGCATTGCGGGTTGGACTCGATGTTCCTGGCCTTCTGCTCGTCCGGGCCGGTGCAGAAGTGCAAGGCACGACCGAGCCACATGGCGGGTAGCGGAGTCACATGCGGCCGGCCATCGCGGCGAACTGTGGACAGCCAGAAGATCTCCGACTGTTCCAGCACGGTCACGACCTCGGACCATGGCCGGGCTGTTGCGTCCTGGCTGCTGAATCGCTCGTCGAGCTCCGTAATGGGTTCGGTCACAGCCACGTCCTCCTCGTTGACATCGTTGCTTCCTACTCAGACGTGATCACGAGCCCAGACTCATCGAATCGACTCGGGTCGTTTTCGTCTTCCATCTCACCGATGGCTGAGCCGGCCGGACCATGTCACTCCGTGCGGGTGTTCCCGGCCACGTCACCAACGTGGCGTTCAAGGGCATGGGCGAGCCGCTTGTGAACTATGGCCGTGTGCTGGAGGCCCTCAGGAGAATCGACGAGATGGCCAATTCGCCCCGCTCCTATCTCGGTTTCGACGGCCGGCATCGTCCCCGGCATCCAACGGCCGGCAGACGCGGGCTGGCCGGTCAACCTGGCCATCAGCCTCCACGTCGCTGACGACTAGCTGAGGAGCCGCCTGGTCCCCATAAGCCGCCGGTATCCCATCGTCGAGCTGGAACGGGCGGCTATTCACCATCGGGAAGCCACCGGGCGACGTGTGTCGATCGAGTGGACGATGATGGCCCATGTCGACCTCAAACCACCCCCGGGACCGGAGGAATCAGCCTCCGGACAACGACCTTCGAGGCTTTCCGGGACCTGCTGGGAGACATGAGGTCACCGCCACCGTCCGTGATACCCGCGGCCGCGGGATGGAGGCGGCGGGTGGGCAGCTCCGGGCGGCGAGCAACTCCGGTCCACAGCGTGTAGTCGTGAGCTGAGTAGCGTTCAACCTGGTTTTCGCGACCCAGATCCGTTATAGTCTGTCGTTCCTCGGGCGGACAGGGGCCGGGGAAGGAATCCCATGCTCGCGTCGACGTTCATCGTGTCGACTCACCGGCGGGTTCGGTCGTACCTCATATCCGGTCTCGTGGCCCTGATGGTGGTAGTCGGGTCTGTCGCCTATGAGGTCCGCCCCGGCGACACGCTCAGTGGTATCGCCGCCAGCCATGGTGTCGGAATGGCGGACCTGCTGTCGGTCAACGACATCGCCAACCCCGACCTGATCATCATCGGCCAGTCGATCGTCATCCCCGGCGAGAACGGCTCTGCCGATCGAGTGCATGCGGTGGCCTCGGGCGACACCCTGGCCCGGATAGCCGCCCGGTACGGAGCGAGCGCGTCAGCCATCGCTCGGGCCAACGATCTGGGTGATCCCAACATCATCCGGGTGGGCCAGCGTCTTCAGATACCCGGCGGTGGCGGGAATGGGGCGACGACCACCTTCCACGTCGTGGAGGCGGGCGAGACTCTCTCATCCATCGCTGCCCGGCACGGAGTCACGGTGGCGCAGATCGCCGAAGCCAACGGAATCGCCGATGCGTCGGTCATCCACGTCGGAACACGTCTGACCCTGATGGGGAGCACATTCGTGGCCGACACCGCCAACGGGACGGCTGCTGCCAACCACACGGTGTCGACCGGAGAGACACTCGGGTCGATAGCCTCACAGTACGGCGTGACAGTCACGGACCTGGCCCGGGCCAACGACATCGCCGACCCGAATCGGATTCGCTCCGGGCAGACGCTGACCATCCCGGGAGGAGGATGGGTCTGCCCCGTCGCCGGGGCCTCATACGTGAACGACTGGGGGTTCCCCCGCAAGGATGAGCGCTTCCACGAGGGCAACGACCTGTTCGCGCCCCGCGGGACGGAGGTCCTGGCTCCTGTCGGAGGGGAGATCGACCTGATCACCGGCACGATCGGCGGCCTCCAGTTCTACCTGCACGGCGACGACGGCGTCACCTACATCGGCACCCACCTCGAAGCCTTCGGACGATCGGGCAGGGTGGAGGCCGGACAGGTGATCGGATACGTCGGAGACACCGGTAATGCCCGGGGCGGGCCACCTCACCTCCACTTCGAGATGCACCCGGGGGGAGGCGAGGCCGTCAACCCGTACCCCACGTTGCGTGCCGCCGGGTGCTGAGGGCGGACCGGTCAGTTCAGCTGAGCATCCTCCGGCGGAGATGGTCGAGGCGCAGTTCCCCACCCTCGAGGACGCGGCGGTGGAACTCCTTCAGATCGAAGCGTGAACCGGCCTTTTCGAGTTGGTTGCGGATGTCGATGATCTCCCGTTCGCCGACCTTGTAGGAGATGGCCTGACCGGGCCAGCCGAGGTAGCGCTTCACCTCGCTCTCCGACACGTCCCGAGGCTGGAGGCCGATGCGATCGATGTAGTCGACGGCGACCTCGAACGACCAGGACTCACCGGGATGGAGCGGAGCATCCTCGGGGATTCGATAGCCGAGATGACAGCCGATGTCGACCACCACGCGTACTGCCCGGAATAGCTGCGAGGCGAGCATGCCCATCCGGTACTCGGGGAGCTCGAAATAGCCGAGCTCATCCATGAGACGCTCGGCGTAGAGCGCCCAACCCTCTCCGTAGCCGGAGTACCAGATCAGGAGCCGATGGGCCTTGGAGAGGCGATCGGCCTGGTACATGGAGGTGGCGATCTGGAGGTGATGGCCGGGGAATCCCTCGTGGTAGGCGGTGGAGACCTCCTGCCAAACCGGAATCGCGTCGCCCTCGCCCAGTGCGTACCACACCGAGCCTGGGCGCTCCCAGTCGACCGAGGGGTTGATGTACCAGGCCCCGAGCGATCCTCCCGCCGGGGCCAGGTTGGCGGTTACCCGCCTCGCCGGCTCGGGGACCTCGAAGTGGGAGCCGTCCAGGTCGGTCACGGCCTGTTCCAAGCGCTCCTGCACGAAGGCGGTGAACCGGTCCCGGGGCACAGCCCGTAACGGGTCCGTGTCCATCAACTCGATCACCTCATCGACAGTGAGGTCGGCGTCCACGTCGGCGGCGACGCGCGCCAGCTCGGAGCGCAGCCGCTCCACCTCCTCCCAACCCCAGGAGTAGACCTCGCGGGGACCGATGACCATTCCCAGAAAACGCTCCGCCGAACGGAGATACCGCTCCTCACCCACACCGTCCTCGGACGGGGCGTGGGGCAGATACTCGGTCCTCAGCCAATCGGCCAGATCTCCCGACTGTCGACGGGCCTCGGCTGCCGCCCGCTCCAGATCGGCGGTGGCGTGACCGCCGGCAGAGGCTTCCTCGACCAGACCCACGACCATCGAGTCGTCGCCGGCCATGTTCTCGGCCTGCTCGATGATCGACTGGACCTGGCGGCGCGCGACGACCTTGCCCTCGGCGATGCCCTTCGCCAGCGTGCTTCGCCACCCGGCCAGCGGCTCACCGATGCTGCCGAGACGGGCGGTGATGTTCGACCAAGCCACTGCGGTGTCCCGGGGCATGATGTCGAAGATGTCCCGAAGGCGGGTGAACCCGCAGTAGGTGTGGCCGAGGTCGAACAGGTAGTCGTCAGAGTCGTAGTGGTCTACGGCCAGACCGAGGAAGCCGTCCAGCACCTCGGCGGCGTGCCGCTGGTCGGAGTCGGGATGATCTAGATGCTCGGATACGGCCTGGCGATGGCGACGAGCGATCTCGACGAGGGCTTCGCTGCCTGCGGGACCGAGGTCGTCCCACAGGTGATCGGAGCCGGGGATGCCCAGACCCGTGGCCTCCATGGGGCTGAGAGCGACAAACTCGTCGACGAGCGACTCGCCGACATCGAATGGCGTGATGGATCTCCTCCTCGAAAGGGACGGGGAAGACTACCCGGGATCCGCCGGAGCCGGTTCCTCTACATTGGGGCCATGTCCGACGTGATCGACGTCCGTCCGGAGGAGCGTTTCGACTACGGCGCGCTGCGCGACTACCTGCGGGGACGACTCGAGGGAGCCGAAGGCACGATGTCGGTGAGGCAGTTCGGCGGAGGGAGGGCGAACCTCACCTACCTGCTCGAGTTCCCGGGAGGGGTGGAGTACGTGCTGCGCCGGCCTCCACTCGGCCCGGTCGCCCCCGGTGCCCACGACATGAGCCGCGAGTACCGGGTTCTGTCCCGCCTGTGGGAGACCTTCCCGAAGGCACCCCGCGCCCACCTGCTGTGTGAGGACGAGAGCGTGATCGGAGCACCGTTCTTCATCATGGAGCGTAGGGACGGCATCGTCGTGAGAGAGGAGGTGCCGGCTCGCTTCGGCGGCGGCTCCGATCCGGATGCCAACGCCGCCCTGGCCACGGTCGTGATCGACACGCTGGCAGAGTTCCATGCAGTGGACCCTTCCCGATGCGATCTGGACGATCTCGGTCATCCTCCCGGTTACCTCCAACGCCAGGTCGAGGGGTGGCTCCAGAGATGGGAGCGGGCTCGCCACACCGACAACCCGCTGGCCGACGAGGTGGGCAAGTGGTTGGCCGACACCCTCCCGGACTCTCCGGAGCCGACCCTCCTCCACAACGACTGGAGGCTCGACAACATGGCGGTCGACGCCGAGGACCCCTCGACGTCCGTCGCCGTCTACGACTGGGACATGGCCACCAGGGGCGACCCCCTGTGCGACGTGGGGACGCTCCTGGGCTCGTGGCACGACCCTGAAGAGGTGGACGAACGCGCCCACAGCCTCATGCCGGTGACGGTGCCGGGATGGCTGCGCCGCCGTGAGGCGGTAGAACGCTACGGGACGCTTTCGGGGAGGGACGTCTCGGGAATGGACTGGTATGTGGTGTTCGGGACCTGGAAGTTGGGGGTGGTGCTGGAGCAGATCTACATCAGGTACCTGCGCGGTCAGACCAGCGATGAGCGGTTCGCCTCGATGGGCGAGGGGGCGGCCAGGCTCTTCGAGCTGGCGGCAGAGAGGCGCCCGTAGCCACGGGCGCGGCGGCGCTCGGCACTCGATTCGGGGTTCCGGCCCGGGCAGGCGAAGATCAGGATCCGAGGGTCACGTCGAGTCGGAGGTCCTCCCCCGAGCGGATGAGATCGACAGTTACCGTGTCGCCCGGACGATGAGTACGCACCTGGGCGGCGACGTCGGCGATCCCGTTCACCCTGACCCCGTCGACCGCCACGATGACATCCCCCACCTCTATCCCCGCCTCGGCGGCACCCGAGTCGGGAGCGACGTCGGTGATCAGGGCACCCCTGGTCTCACCCTCGGCATTGGCGCCCATCACCCCGAGGACAGGACGGATTATCGGGTCCCCGTCCACGATCGGCCCGGCGAGATCGTATGCGACATCGATTGGCACCGCGAACCCGACCCCGTCGTTTCCACCCGACTGCGAGAGGATCGATACGTTGATCCCGATGACCTCGCCGTCCCGGTTGGCCAGTGCTCCCCCTGAGTTCCCCGGGTTGATGGCGGCGTCGGTCTGGATGAGAGACTGGAAGTCACCGCCGCGGCCGACCGTCTGGTTTATGGCTGAGACCACTCCCGCGGTGACGGTCGAATCGAAGCCGTAGGGGCTTCCGATGGCGACGGCGAGCTGGCCCACCTCGACGTCCCCGTCGAGATCGAGAGGCGCGGCCGGCAGACCCTCGGCGTCGACCTGTATCACGGCGATGTCGGTGGGGCGGTCCCCCCCAAGGACGACACCCTGATATTGGGAGCCATCCGACAGCCTCACGGTGACCTCCGACTCGCCGACCACGACATGGGCGGCGGTGAGGATGAGGCCGGATGAATCGTAGATGACCCCGCTGCCGAGCCCTGTGCCTGTGTCGATCTGGACGACGCTGGGCAGTAGGGCCTCGGCCACGGCCGCCACCGGTTCCACCATCCCCTCCCCTGCGTCGGCGGCCGGCTCGGCGACCGTCGCCGAAGGCGTCGTGGCGGGTGGCGGCTGTGGCTCATCGAAGAGCAGCCAGCCCAGGCTCACTCCCAGGAGGAGCATCACCACAGCCGTCACCCACCCGGTCCACCGTGAGGGCGATCCACCGAAGGGAGAGTCGGCGGTTGTGGTGTTGCGATCCTGAGTCTCACTCGACGGCATCATCGTGGCAAGACCTCCTTCTCGGTCGGCAAGCTAACGAGCCCGCCGTAAACCGGCCGTAAACACCGGAGCCTCGTATCAGTTGCCCGGCGGGAGGCCGGGAGGGTGAGGCGTGACGATGGCCTGAGCCGGATCGCGGGGTAGCCACATCACTATCGTGGAGCCCCGTATCTCACCGGTATGGGCGGTCAGGCTGCCACCGTGAGCCTCGACGATCTGTCGCACTATCGACAGCCCGAGACCCCTCCGTCTGTCATTGTCGAGTACCGCCGGGTCGATCCCCTCTCCTTCGTCGGCCACGGCTACCCAGGCCCAGGCGGTGTCGGCTCCCGATGCCAGCACGATCCGGGTAGCGGGAGGAGCGGCCCGGAGAGCGTTGTCGACCAGATTGGATATCGCCCTACGCAGCGATTGAGGCACCCCCTCTATAACGGCCGGCAGCGGGTTGGATTCGACGGAGACGCCGCTCTCGAGCCCTCTCGGAGCCAACTCGGCGGCTGCTTCAGCAACCAGCTCGGCCAGGTCGATCTCAACCTTGGCGGCCGCCCGGGCTTCGAGCCGGGCGGTGGCCAGCAAGTCGTCGATCATGTCGCCCATGCGCTCGGCGTTGCGCTGGACGACCGCTCCCGCCTCCCGCCAGTCGTCGAGGCCGGCGTCGGGATCGTCGGACAGCACATCGATGTTGGATCGGATCACCGCCAGGGGGGTGCGCAGATCATGGGACGTGTCGGCCAGGAAGCGCCGTTGGGCGCTGAAAGCGGCTTCGAGACGCTCCAGCATCCCGTCGAAGGTCGCGGCCAGGCGACCCAGCTCGTCGTCGGGTCCCCGGTGGTCGATCCGACGGGACAGATCGGACGCCTGGATCTCCCGGGCGACGGTGGTGATGGCCTCCACCGGGCGGAGCGCCCGGCCGGCTATGACCCAGCCGACGATGAGTGAGAGGAGAAAGAGGACTCCGAGTCCGATCAGCAGGTAATCGGATAGCAGCGACAGCGCCCGATCGGTGATCCCCTGTTCCAGCAACTGGGCGGTATCGACATCGATGGTCTGGGCGATGAAGGGCCGACCGTTGATGATGGCCAGCCGGCTGTCGTAGGTGATGGGCAGCCGGCGGAGGCTGCGCCGGATGAAGAAGTAAGTGACGCCGAGGATCGCGGCCCCCAGCCCGAACACAACCGAGGAGTAGAGGATGGACAGCCGGAACCGGATCGACCGGACGAAAGCGAGGTAGCCGCTCATCTCTCGATCAAACGGTATCCGCGACCGGGAACCGTCTCGAGGACCTCAGGATGGATCAGCTTGCGCCGCAGGTTGGAGATCGTCACACGTACCACGTTGGTGAACGGGTCGGTCATCTCGTCCCAGACGTGTTCGAGCAGGGTCTCCTGTGACAGCACGACTCCAGGATGGGTCATGAAGTAGTGCAGCAGCGAGAACTCCTTTGCCGTCAGCTCGAGGCGACCCCCCGCCTGGGTGGCTTCGAACCGGCTCGGGTCGAGGGTGAGGTCCCCGATGGCCAGCATGGGGGAGCCCACATCGTCGCGCCGGAGCAACGCCCGAACCCGAGCGGCCAGTTCGGCGAACGCGAAAGGCTTGACGACGTAGTCGTCGGCACCGGAATCGAGCCCTACGACCCGGTCCTCCACCTCGTCGCGAGCCGTCAGCATCAGCACCCGCGGGCGCTCTGTGCCGAACAGCTCGAGGTGCCCGTGGGTGACGGCCCGGCAGATGTCAACCCCGGCGCCGTCGGGGAGGTTCCAGTCGAGGAGCAGGAGGTCGTACTCGGTCGAGGTGAGCCGCATCTCGGCGTCACCGACCGTTCCGGCGACATCCACGGCGTGGCCCTCCCGCCGCAGGCCGCGGGCAATGGCGGAGGCGAGATCCGCCTCGTCCTCGACGAGCAACAGCCGCATTTGGACTAGACGGTATCGCCTTGCCGATAATGGAGGTGTAAAGGGGTCGTTTCCGAGGATGGGCCGCTAGGCCCCCGGTCGGGTCCTTCAAATTCGCGTTTCGTCGTGGCAGCATGGACGAAGGCACTTCGGTAGCGGGCTGGGGTTGCCGATGGATAGACGAAACGAGACCCGCGACAAGTCATCCGTTGATCGCGAGAACCGACATGCGAGACAGGACATGATCGTCACCGTCACCATCGAAACCGACACCGGCTCCCACTCCTATACCGGCCACATCGTGTGCCGGGGACCGGCGACTATGGACATGCTGCTCACTGAGCCGTTCGCTCTGGCGGGTCGCACCGTCCAGTTCCCTCTCTCCGACATCGTATCCGAGGAGGCCGGCGCCGGTGTGGCCCGCGTTGATGGCTCGGCGGCCCGCTGAGGCTCTCCTGCCCCCTTCCCGTCCCTCCCGTCGGAGCCAAATCGTGACCCCCGTCGAATGGACCGCTTTCGATGCCGTCCTCTTCGACCTCGACGGTGTCCTCACTCCAACTGCCAAGGTCCATGCCGCGGCCTGGAAGCGCGCCTTCGACGACGCCCTCGAGCACCTGACGGGGCCCGACTACACACCGTTCGACGCCGACGCCGAGTACCGGGCCCATGTCGACGGCCGCCCGCGCTATGACGGCGTGGCTACTTTCCTCGCCTCGCGGGGAATCGAACTGGCGTGGGGAGACCCCTCCGACGACCCCGGGAGGGACACCATCTGCGCCATCGGCAACCTCAAGAACAGCCTCGTGACGAAGATCCTCGCCGAGGACGGCGTGGATCCTTATCCCGGCTCGGTAGCCCTCCTCGATCACCTGTCTCGTCTCGACCTGGACTTGGCCGTGGTGTCGGCGTCGGCCAACGCCCGCGAGGTCCTCGCCGCCGCCGGTATCGACGACCGTTTCGATGCCACCGTCGACGGTGTGGTGGCGACCGAGCTGGGGCTGAGGGGAAAACCCGAGCCGGACCCATTCCTGGAGGCGGCGCGGCGCCTGGGTGCCGATCCGCGGGACACCGTGGTGCTGGAGGATGCCGTTGCCGGTGTCGAAGCCGGTGTGCGGGGCGGCTTCGGGTTGGTGGTCGGTGTCGACCGCCATCACGACCCCGGCGGCCTCCGTTCCGCCGGTGCGGATCTGGTGGTTGGAGACCTCGCCGAGCTGATCCCGGAGCACGAGCAGGCGCCTCCCTCAGGAGATCCGCGATGAACCCGACCGACACCATCGTCTCGGAGCTCCCCCACGATACCTATCCGATCGATCGTTGGGCGATCGTCGAAACGACCTACACCCCCGAGCTCACCTCTCTCCTCGAGTCGGTGTTCGCTCTGGGTAACGGTCGGGTCGGTGTGCGGGGATCGTTCCATCAGGATCGACCCACCCACCAGCCGGGTGTGCTCATCAACGGCTTCTACGAATCGTGGCCCATCATGTATCCCGAAGCCGCCTTCGGTTTCGCCACCGCCGGTCAGACGATCGTCTACGCACCCGACCCGACGCCTGCCCGCCTATCGGTGAACGGTGAGGTGGCGGACTTCGACACATCGGACATCTCCGACTGGGAACGCCGGCTGGACTTCCGGACCGGCACCCTCAGCCACCATTACCGATGGACGACACATGACGGGATCGGTGTCGAAGTCACCGCCATCCGTCTCGTGTCGATCGTCCAGCCCGACCTGGTCGCCTGCCGCCTCCGGGTGGAAGTGGATTCTCCCGCCAGGGTCACGATCATGTCGCAGCTCATAAATCGACAGGACACCGATTACCTGGAGCCGGCCGCGGCGGAGTTCGATCCGCGGCGGGCCAAGAACTTCGGTCGCCGTGTGCTGGAACCCACCGGCATGCGGCTCGACGACCGAACCATCTCGATGGGATACGAGACGGTTCAATCCCGGATCCACCTGGCGGTGTCGATGACTCATCGACTCGACCTTCAGAGCAAGACCGAGCTCACCGAGCACCCGGATCACCCCCATGCGACATTCTCCATGGATCTCGACGCCGGCGAGCCGGCAACTCTCGACACGTTCACGGTCTACGAGGTCGGGTCGGAGAGGGGAATCGACCACACCGAGGACTCCGTCCATGTCGCCGCCACGGCCGGCTTCGACTCGGCGGCAGCTGCCCACGAGGCGGCCTGGCAGCGCTTCTGGGACCAGGCGGACATCCACATCGGCACCGACAAGGCGGTGCAGCAGGCGGTGCGATGGATCCTCTTCCAACTCCACCAGGCGTCGGCGCACATCAACGGGACCGGAATCGCCGCCAAGGGAGTGACGGGACAGGCCTACGAAGGCCACTACTTCTGGGACACCGAGATATTCGTGCTTCCGTTCCTCGTCTACACCAACCCGTCCGTGGCCGCCAAGCTGCTCCAGTTCCGGCACGGAATGCTCGACGAGGCCCGGGACCGGGCGGTCGAGCTGTCGCTGCGTGGAGCGCTGTTCCCCTGGAGGACGATCAACGGCCATGAGGCCAGCGCCTACTACGCCGCCGGGACCGCCCAATACCACATCAACGCCGACATCGCCTACGCCGTGCGCAAGTACGTGGAGGTGACCGGTGACGAACAGCTCCTGTGGGACATCGGCGTCGAGATCCTCATCGAGACGGCGAGGATGTGGACGGATCTCGGGTTTCATCGCGACGGCGCTTTCCACATCTACGGCGTCACCGGGCCCGACGAGTACACACCGCTGGTCGACGACAATGCCTACACGAATCTGATGGCGCAGATGAACCTGCTCTACGCCGCCTCCTCGGTGGAGCGGATGCGCGTCGAGCAACCCCAGCGGTGGGCCGAGCTCGAGAGGCGCCTCCACCTGGAGAGCCACGAGGTCTACGACTGGCTGGCGGCCGGCAGGGAGATGTACGTCCCCTACGACGACGGTTTCCGGATCACGAAACAAGACGAGACATTCCTGGCCAAGGAGCGGTGGGCCTTCGAGACGGTAACCCCCGACCGCTATCCGCTGCTGTTGCACTTCCACCCGCTCGTGATCTACCGCTACCAGGTCCTCAAGCAAGCCGACGTCGTCATGGCGACGTTCTTGCTGGGCGAGAACTTCACCCCCGACCTGAAGAAATCGAACTTCGAGTACTACGACCCTCTCACGACCGGGGACTCGTCGCTGTCGGCCTGCGTTCAGGCGATCATGGCGGCCGAGATCGGTGAGCCGGATCTGGCAATGCGCTACTTCCGGACGGCGCTCTTCACCGATCTGGCCGACCTCCACCGCAACACCACAGACGGAGTCCACCTGGCCTCGGCGGGAGGTGTGTGGATGGCCCTCGTCTACGGGATGGCGGGGATGCGCGACACCGGTGGAGACATCAGCTTCGACCCTCGACTACCGGCCGAGTGGCGGGCCATCGTCTTCAAGATGGTCGTGCGGGGCGTGACGCTGTCGCTCGACATCGACCACGACCGCCTCTCGATCGCCACCGACGGGCCCGACTTCGAGGTGTCGATCCGCGGTCGGTCACACATCGCCACCTCGCAGGGTATCACCGTCCCTCTCTGAGGTACCTCACGAAGAGCATTCGATCACCCGCCAGGAGGCGCTCGAGGCGAAAGGCGAGCGGATACGGAGCACCACCCCGGGCAAGGCGTCCCGAGTCACCGGCCAGCATGATCGGCGAGATCGTCAGGTTCATCTCGTCGACCAGGTCCGCCTGGACGAGCCGCCCGTTGAGTGTGGGCCCGCCCTCGCAGAGAATCACCTCGTGACCTCGATCGAACAGCGCGTCGAGTGCGTTCGGGGGGTCGACTCCGGTCTCACCGGCCACCACGAGATCCGCCCGATCGGCCAGTTCCCCTGTCGGCGGAGCATCGGCTCCCGTGAGCACCAGCGGTCGTCTGTCGGGATCGGAGAACACCGGGGCGAACGGATCCAGGTCGAGGCTCTGGCTGACGATGGCGAGCTCGGGAGCATCGGAGAGTCCGAGCGATCTACGCCTGGCGACGAAGCTCTCGGGAAAACGGATCGGGTGGTAGGTCTCGGACCGAACTGTTCCGGCGCCCACGAGTACGGCATCGCAGGTGGCCCGGAGGGCATGGAAGAACTCCCGATCGTCGTCGTCACCGAGACGACTCGACCTGCCGTCCCAGGAGATCGCCCCGTCGATGCTGGCGATCATGTTCAGCATCAACCGCCTGCCCCCGGGCCGGTGGGCAGCGAGGAGATAGCCGAACAGGTCGGTGATCTCTGCGTGCGGGTCCGGATATATGGAAGTGATCACCGCACTGACGCTACCGCCCCCGGTGCTCACCAGCAGTGCCCGGAGGCGTTCCAGTGGCTCCAGCCGCCACCCTCGTACACGAGCCAGGCGGCCACCGCGATGTTGGCTTCGGGGTCGAATATATCGGCACCGGGCCTGCCGGCCATGGCCGCCCGTTCAGGCCAGGCGCTCGCGAGATGCTGGAAGAGTCCCCTGGCGGTCGATACGGGGTTGGCGGCGCGAGGATCGCCGTTCGACTCGCATCTGATGATGTCGAGGGCCCGGTCGACGTCGTCGGCGGCGAAGTAACGACTCACCAGGGCACGCCACCGGTCCACCCCGGCCATGCCGCCCGCCCGGGCACCCGGCGGGTCCTCGCTGCCGCATCGAGACCCGGAGCGGTTGACTGGTCGACAAGCAGCGGTGGGGCTCATCTCGCTCCCGGGAGGAACGACCGGCTCGAGATGGAGGAACGTGGCACCCCCG
The DNA here is from genome assembly GCA_964617995.1 of uncultured Acidimicrobiaceae bacterium. Classification (GTDB taxonomy): domain Bacteria; phylum Actinomycetota; class Acidimicrobiia; order Spongiisociales; family ZC4RG35; genus CAZTXD01. Next base: position 361 of record CAZTXD010000061.1, on the reverse strand, counting down.
GCCGAGGCCGCCACCCCGGCGGCACCGGCGTCGGGCGGGTATTGACTCGGGGACACGGACGATCCGGAGAACCCCAGGACGAACAGACACATGATCAGGGAGATTGCGAACAGGCGCGCAGGAAGTCTCGACACGAACACTCCAGGGGAAGGGAAAAGGGGACGACGACCCGGCGTGAATGGTACCGCCCTGCCGCTAGCAGCCGCAAGCGTAGGACTTGCGAGTGCTTGCGGCTGCTAGCACAATGGTGGACACCGCCACGTAATCGGAGGTTCCCCATGACCAGGTTCTCGGCGATCCCCTACGCTGCCATCGGCGCCGCTTCCCGGGCAGCCCGCACGATCGGAGATCGTGTGGAACA
>CAZTXD010000060.1:10098-19931 GCA_964617995.1 uncultured Acidimicrobiaceae bacterium | reverse complement strand
TACTACCGCTCCCACGGCTGACCGCCTCCCGTTTTCGCGCAGCGCATTCGGGCGATGGCGCGCATTCGATGCGCGAAAACGGGGAACGCCCCGGCGGGTTCAGGGGGTCGAGAGCTGCTCGCCCAGCCGGAACGCCGCCGATGCGAGCTGGGAGACACCGACCCCGTCGTATGCCCAGCCCGTGACCGCCAGCCCGGGGGGGAGCCGGCCCCGCAGCGCCTCCACCGCTCGCCGTCGCGCCGACGTGTACTGGGGTATGCCGGGCCGGTGCCGGACGACATGGGACATCTCCACCTGCGGGGGACCACCCACGGCCGCCTCCAGGTCCCGGATCACCCACTCCGTCAGCTCACGATCGGGCCGTTCCACCGCCCCGGGATCGATTGCCCCTCCCACCAGCGCCTTCACCAGTCCCCGTCCGCTGGGGGCGCGTTGGGGGGCATAGGCGGATTCGTAGAGGATGCCGAGGGTGGCGGTCTGCTCCTCCGGCCCGAACAGGACCCCGATGCCCTCGGGAAGGATGGGTGCGGTGATGCCCAGCCACACGACGGCCACCGGGGCCCAGTCCCACGGTTGCGACCCGGCGCTGCCGGGATGGATGACCGCCAGCTCCTCGGCCGGAACCGCCGCCACGACCCGGTCCGCCTCCACCGTCTCGGGCCCGTGGACCCGCCAGCGCCTTCCTTTCCGTTCCAGACGCTCGACGGGCCACGACGAGCGCCACGCCTCACCCAGGGAACCGGCCACCTCCCGGGCGATGCTCGCCGTTCCCCCCTCCACCACATGGGTCACAGGACGTGGTCCCTCCCGGTGTCGCCGCGAGGCTACCGCTCCGCGGAGGAGGGAGCCGTGACGGGCCTCGAGGGACGCCAGTTGGGGAAACGCCGCCGCCGCCGAAAGATGCGAGGGATCTCCGGCGTGTACTCCTGCCGCCATCAGTCGGGCGGCCAGCCGGCCGGTCTCTCTGCCCAGTCGTCGGGTCAGGAACGTCTCGAGCGACTGGTCGGGATCGTCGACGCTTCCAACGAACGGCTCCGCCAGCAGGCGCAGCTTGGCCCCCCAGGAGAGCAGCGGTGTCCCCACCAGTCGGGGACCCGGTACCAGCGCGGCGGTGACTCCTCGATGCCGAACGAAACGGCGGACGGCGGCCGATCCGGCAGGGCGCATCTTCACCTCCAGGCCATCCAGCAGCCTGCCCAGGTGGGGGTGGGGCAGGAGCACCGTCCCCGCTGCCGGCTCCAGCACGTATCCGTTGCGCCCGATGGGAACGGTGACGCCGCCCGGCTCGGGCCCGGCGTCGACAACCATCACCTCGACTCCGTGCTGATCGAGAGCCCGGGCGGTCAGGGCACCGGCCAGGCCTCCCCCGATCACCAGGGTCGTCACGAGCGAACGGCCTCCACCATGACGGCGAGATTTTCGGGAGGGGTGTGACGGTCGATGCCGTGACCCAGGTTGAAGACATGGCCGGGCCGATCGCCGATGGCGTCCTTCACGTCGGCCACGGCCGAGACGATCGTGTCGGGGTCGGTCAGCAACACGGCCGGGTCCAGGTTCCCCTGGATGGCGCCGTCGCCGATCTCCTCCCAGGCCCGATCGATGGGTATCCGCCAGTCGACACCGTAGGCGTCGGCCTCGACGGTCGCCTGCATGTCGAGGGTGTGATGGGCGTGGGGAGCGAAGTAGATGCGGGGGACGCCGATCCCGGCGAGAGTCGATCGGGCCGCCGGAGCCACCCGACGCCCGAAGGACTCGCGGGTGACGACACCCGCCCACGAGTCGAAGAGCTGGACGGCATCGGCTCCTGCCTCCACCTGCATCTCCAGGTAGCGACGCATCGACTCGGCCAGGCCCTCGAGAGCGGCCGAAGCCAATCCCGGGTCGGCGAGCAACGCGGCCCGGGCGGCCGCGAAATCCCTGGATCCGCCGCCTTCGATCAGGTACGCGAGGAGCGTCATCGGCGCCCCGGCAAATCCGATCACCGCCGTCGGCGCCGACACCGACTTCCTCACCAGGCGAATGGTCTCCCCGATGAAGGCGACCCGATCGGGGTCGAGAGGGGGAAGCGCTGCCACCTCCTCGAGGGAGTGGGGCCGGAGCCTGGGGCCGGGAGCGAATTCCATGTCGACCCCCATTGCCTCCAGCGGGGTCATGATGTCGGCGAAGATCACGGCCCCGTCCATGCCGTATCTCTCGATCGGCTGGAGCGTCAGCTCCGAGGCCAGCTCGGGGGTGGAGACCGCCTGCTGGAACGGCACGGTCTCACGCAGGGTCCGATACTCGGGCAGGTACCGGCCGGCCTGACGCATCACCCAAACCGGGGGTCGGCGGGTGGGTCGGCCCATCAGGGCCTCGACCAGCGGCTTGGTCACCGGGTGTCCCCGACGGCTGCCTCCAGGATGTCGGCCGCTTCCTCGGCGACCGCCGCGTGAGCCTCCATCAGGAACATCGCCTCGAACTGCGACGGGGGCAGGAGGACCCCTCGCGCCAGCGCGGCCCGGAAGAAGCGGGCGAAACGGTCGAGGTCGAGGTCGGAGGCGTCGTCGAAGCTGCTCACCTTCTGCGGCCCGAAGAACACGGTCAGCATCCCCCCCACCCGTTGCACGCAACCTGTGTTCCCGACCGCAGCGGCGAGGCGGCTCTCCAGGCCGGCTCCCACCTTCTCCAGGGTGTCGTAGGTGTCGGGGTTCTCGGCCAGGTATCGGAGACAGGCGAGACCGGCGGCCACTGCCAGCGGGTTCCCGGCCAGGGTCCCCGCCTGGTAAACGGGCCCGTCGGGGGCGACCATGCGCATCAGTTCGGCGGACCCGCCGTAGGCCGCCGCCGGCGTGCCGCCGGCTACTACCTTGCCCAGGCAGGTGAGGTCACCGCTCACGCCGTAACGCCCCTGCGCCCCGGCGGGACCGACCCGGAACCCCGTCATCACCTCGTCCATGATGAGCACCGAGCCGTGGCGGTCGCACCGCTCTCTCAGCCCCTGCAGGAACCCGGGCTGTGGGGGCACCACCCCCATGTTCCCCGCCACCGGCTCCACGATGACGGCGGCGACGTCGCCGGAAGCGAAGGCGGCATCCACCGAGTCCAGGTCGTTGTAGCGGGCCGAGCGGGTATCGGCCACGGTGGCCGGGGGCACGCCGGGACTGTCGGGGGTTCCCAGGGTGGCGGCGCCGCTGCCGGCCTTGACGAGGAAGGGATCGGCATGGCCGTGGTAGTTGCCCTCGAACTTGATGATGGCGTGCCGGCCCGTGGCGGCCCGGGCCACCCGGACGGCCGAAGCGGTCGCCTCGGTGCCCGAGTTCACCATCCGCACCAGCTCCACCGACGGCACCACGTGGCAGATCAGCTCTGCCAGCTCGACCTCGGAGGTAGTGGGCACACCGAAGGAGGTGCCCCGCCGGGCCGCCTTCTCCACCGCTTCGACGATCACCGGGTGGGAGTGGCCGAGGATGAGCGCCCCCCAGGAGGCGATGAAATCGATGTAGGAGGCCCCGTCGACCGACTTCACCCGTGGTCCGGCGGCGGAGGCGGCGAACATCGGACCGGTCCCCACCGACTTGAACGCTCGCACGGGCGAGTTCACCCCGCCCGGCATCACCGCCACCGCCCGCTGGTACCAGCCTTGCGACTTCCGGCTCCCGGCGCCCGAATCCCCACTCATCCCCACTCCTCCCGCAGCCTACGGGCGGCGTCCAGCGCGAAATACGTGAGGATGATGTCGGCCCCGGCTCGCCTGATGCCGACCAGCGACTCCATCATCACCGCCTCCCTGTCCACCCAGCCGTTGGCGGCGGCGGCCTCGATCAGCGAGAACTCTCCCGACACCTGGTAGGCGACGACGGGGGTCTCCACCTCCGACCGGACCCGGGTGATCACATCCAGATAGGGGCCGGCCGGCTTCACCATCACCATGTCGGCGCCCTCGCCGATGTCCCCGCGGGCCTCCACCAGGGCCTGGCGGGATGCGGTGGGGTCCATCTGATGGGAGCGTCGGTCGCCGAAGGAGGGAGCGGACTCGGCGGCCTCACGGAACGGGCCGTAATAGGCGGAGGCGTACTTGACGGCGTACGAGCAGATGGCCAGCTCGGCGTGCCCGGCACCGTCCAGCGCCGACCGGATCGCTCCCACCCGACCGTCCATCATGTCGGAGGGAGCGATGATGCCGGCACCGGCGTCCGCGTAAACGACGGCCGCCCTCGACAGTAGAGGGAGAGTGGCGTCGTTGTCGACGGAGCCGCCCTCGGTGAGCACGCCGCAATGGCCGTGACTGGTGTACTCGCACAGGCAGACGTCCGCCCACACGGTCGGTCCCAGATCACCGATCGCCCTGATTGCCGTCGGCACCGGACCTTCCGGGTCCCATGCGGGCGAGCCTTCCTCGTCCTTGCGGTCGGGGATCCCGAACAGCATCACCCCGCCGACGCCGAGAGCGGCAGCCTCTTTCACGAGCGGCAGCAACCGGTCGACGGAGAGTTGGGAGTGCCCCGGCATCGAGCCGATGGGCCGCTCGATACCGGAGCCGGGGACGACGAACACGGGGAGAACGAACGAGGCCGGATGCAGGCGTGTCTCCGCCACCAGACGACGGATCGAGGCGGTCCGGCGCAGGCGGCGGTCACGGGAGACGGGGAATCGGATCATGGCTTCCTTTCCAGTGCCCGGGCCACTGCCTCGACGAGGGCATCCACCGATGGGCCGTCGGGGATGGCGTCGACGGTGCCGCCGGCTTCGTCGATGGCTCGGGCCGTGGTGGTGCCGATGGCTCCTACCACCCGGAGCTCGGCGAAGCTGCGAGAGAGTAGCCAGCCGTCGACGGCCGAGGGGGAGGCGAAGACGGCGGCGTCGACGGGGTCGGGGCCGGGGCTGATCGGGCGCGCCGCGTATATCGAGATTGCGGCCAGCTCTGCGACGACGGCGCCGAGCTCGTCGAGGCGGCTTCGGTCGGTGCCCTCGGCGTGAGGGAAGAGAACGCGCCTGCCCGCGCCGTCCCACCCCTCGAGCAGGGCATCCCCTCCGGACCTGCCGACCGTTTCGACCACTCCTCCTGCGGCTTCGACGGCAGCGGCGGTTGCCTCGCCCACCGCCGCCACCGGTGTGGAGGGCATGCCGTCATCCGGCCACAACAGCGCGACGGCACGCGCGGATGTCAGCACGACAGCGTCGAAGTCCCCCGCCAGCTCCCGCACACGAGCGAGATCCTCGTCGGAGGCGGGCACGATCTCGAGGCACGGCAGGGACACGGGCTCCAGACCGGAGCGGGTGAGAGGGTCCGCCCACACCTGGAACGAGTCGGCACTGGTCGTCACGGCCACGTCGGTCACAGACCCATCTCCTCGCTCAATCGGACGGCTGCTTCGTGGGGAGTGTCGGCGGTGACCTCGGCCCGACGAGGGCCCCGCTCGTCCTCCACGAAGCCGGTCGCTCGGACCGCGCCCCCCGATCCGATGGTGGCGTAGGCACCGAGAGCCGCCCGGCATCCCGCCCCCGTGACTGCCAGCACCGTCCGCTCGGCCCGAACGGCGAGAGCGGTGGCGGGATCCTCGATGGCGCGCAACGTCTCGGCGGATTCGGACCCGGTCACCGCCTCCACGGTGAGGGCCGCCTGGGCGGGGGCAGGCACCATCTCGTCGAGGGTGAAGCGGTGGTCGATGGCATCCTCGTAGCCCAGCCGGGCCAGACCTGCCTCCGCCAGCACCACCGCGGCCACCACCCCCTTCTCCACCAGAGCAAGCCGGGTCTCCACGTTCCCCCGAACGTCGACGACCTCCACGTCGGGTCGCAGGAGACGGAGCTGGGCGGAGCGGCGGGGGCTCCCCGTCCCGACCGGGGCGCCCTCCGGAAGACCCGACAGGGTCGCCCCGCACATCACGTCCCAGGGGGCGGCCCGTTCGGGATGGAACCCCACCAGTCGTGGTGGGCCGTCCACGGGCAGGTCCTTGCCGGAGTGAACCGCCATCTCCGCCCGGGAGTCGAGAACCGCCTGCTGCACGGCCCGGACGAACGCGCCCACCTCGGTGAGAGTGGCCACCGGGCTGGTCCGGTCGCGGTCCCCGCTGGTCGTCACCTCGACGATGCGGGCCGAGTGTCCGGCTTGGGTCAAGCGCCCGGCCACCACAGACGCCTGCGCCTTCGCCAGGGGCGACCTCCGGGTCGCCAGCCTGAACTCACTCATCTTCGAAAGCCGAGGCCAGAGCCTCCACGATCCTCTCGTCCCCACTCGACCTCACCGCCGAGACGGGCTTGTCGAGAATGGTCCGGGCAACCGTGTGGGCAGCCTGGCGGAGGACCTCCCTGTCGGCGGGGTCGGTCAACCTTCCGGCGAACCGCTCCACCGTCTCGTCCACCACCGTGTCCCCTGCCGCGAGCATGGCGGCGATGACCGGCCCGGCCCGGCCGCGGTGGACATAGCTGTGGTAAGCATCGGCTGCCGCCAAGGAGACCTGGTCGGCAACACCGTTGGTGGTGTCGCGCCGTCGCACCATCCGGGCCAGGTCGTCGATCCCTACATAGGTCACAAGACCGCTGTCAGGGGCAGCAAAATCGGGGGGCATGGCCATGTCGACGAGGGTGAGGGGGTGTGTGCGGAGCCTGAGAGCCTCGGCCACCACCTCGTCGTCCATCAGCTGTTCGGAGGCGGCCGTGGCAGACACCAAAGCGGGATACTCGGCGATCACGGACTCGAGGTCGACCAGCGGCACGACCTCTACGTTTTCGCTGGACACCTGCTCGGGCCTCCGGGTGACCATCGACACCCGCGGTGGAGCGGGCAGAGCGCCGAGGGCGGCTACTACGGCGGTGGCCATCGTCCCGGTGCCGACCACTGCCACCGCCGGGTGAGTCCCCACCATCTGAGCGGCCACCGCCGCCATCGTGTCGTGAGGTGAGGTCTCCATCGTCTCGCGGGCTCGACGACCCGACGCCACCGCCGATTCCAGCACCTTGAGGAACCCGCCGTCGACGAGACGGGACGCCTTCAGATCTCCCACAGCCTGGCGGAACTGGGTGAGCACCTCGACCTCACCGACGATCGGCGACTCGAGCCCGGCGGCGACCCGGAAGAGGTGCTCCACCGCCGGCTCGCCGATTCGCACCTGCGGCTCGGCGGCAACGGCTCCGAAGATGTCGCCGAGCGCTTTCTTGAGCGTGACCTCGTCACCAGCCACCGCTATCTCGACTCGCAAACAGGTCGACAGCACGAAGACGCCGGACGGAGTGGCGGCCGTCACCAAGGCCCGGGCCACCTCGGCGCGGTCGGAGCCGCCCACACGCGGGTAAGCGAAGCTGGCCGACGAAACTTCCACGAGGTCGTCGAAGCTACGACCATGCCTCCACGACAGCGAGTCGGAACGATCCCGACCGAGGGTCGGCTCTCCTCCGGCCGGATCACTCCGCTGGATCATCGACCCAATCCCGCGGCCGGCCTTTCACCAGTTCCAGCAGGTCGGCTTCGGGCGTGCCGGCTACGGGCCGGAACGACTCGTCCCAGCGGGCGCGAGGAGGAAGAGAAGCCAGGATCGACTCGGTCCTTCCCCCGGTATCGAGGCCGAATCGGGTGCCGCGGTCCCACACCAGGTTGAACTCGACGTACCGACCTCGCCGCAGCTCGTGCCACAGCACGTGGCCGGCGTCGTGGGAGGTGCCCACCCGCCGATCGAGGATGGGGATGTAGGCCTCGACCAACGAACGACCCAGGTCCTGCTGGAGATCCCACACCGCATCGTGACTCTCGGAGAGATGGTCGAAGAACACCCCACCGACGCCGCGGGCCTCGCCGCGATGGGGCAGATAGAAATAGCGGTCGCATTCTTCCTTCCAGTCCCGGTACCGGCCGACTTCGTGGCCGTCGCACACGCGCCGGAGCGTCGTGTGGAAATGACGGGCGTCCTCGGCGAAGACATAGTAGGGGGTGAGGTCGGTCCCGCCGCCGAACCAGGCGGAGGAGTCGGTCTCGAAGTAACGCAGGTTGGCGTGGAAGGTGGGAGCGTGCGGATCCCGGGGATGGACGATCGCCGAGATCCCGGTCGCGTAGAAAGCCTCCCCGGAGGCGGCCAGACGCTCGGCCATCGTGGCAGGCATCTCCCCCCACACAGCCGACACGTTCACCGCCGCCCGTTCGATGGGGCCGTCCCCCGACAGCGTCCAGCTCTCGCCTCCTCCGCCCCCCGGCCGCGCCCATCTTTCACGACGAAAGGCGGCGGTGCCGTCGAGATGCTCCAGAGCCGTGGCGAGATCGGCCTGGACGGCTTCGTACCCGGCCTGGATCTCGGCCCGGTTCACGAGGCCGCTCGGACCATGTCCGCCACGGCTTCAGACCAGGCCGGTTCGGAGTTGAGGCACGGCACGAGCAGGAAATCGTCGCCACCCAGCTCCGCCCACTGGGCCCGACCGCGGATCCCGATCTCCTCCAGTGTCTCGAGGCAGTCGGCGGTGAACGAGGGGGTCAGCACCGCCAGGCGTCGCACCCCGGACGCGTACAGCTCCCCGAGCACCAGGTCGGTGTAGGGCTCGATCCACTTCTGACCGGCGAGCCGGGACTGGAAGGTGGTCGTGTAGGACCCGTCCTCCAGCTCCAGACCCGCGGCCGCCGCCCGGGTGGTGGCGAAGCATTGCGCCCGGTAGCAGAACCGGTTGGCGTCGACGATCCGGTCACAGCATGACGGCGACGACAGGCACCAGTCACCGCTGGGATCGCTCTTGACCACCTGCTTTTCGGGCAGGCCGTGGTAGCTGAAGAGGACATGGTCCGGCTCGAAATCGGCCAGGTGGGGCCCGGTCGTGTCCACCAGGGCATCGATGAATCCCTTCCGGTAGTAGAACGAACCGATACTGGTGACGTCCGGGACGTTCCAGCGCCGGCCCAGCTCGTGGAAGGAGGCCTCCAGCGCCGACCCGGTCGAAGCCGAGGCGTACTGCGGGAACAGGGGGAGAACGACGAGACGCGTGCAGCCGGCCGTGACGAGCTCCTCGGCGGCGGCGCCGAGGGACGGCTCCTGGTAGCGCATGCCCACCGCCACCCGGTAGCCCGGTCCCAGCCGGTCCTGGACGCCGGCGGCCAGGCGGGTCGTGTTGATCGTGAGGGGAGAGCCCTGATCGGTCCATATCTGTCTGTAGGCGTGGGCCGACCGGCGGGGACGGAAGGGGAGGATCACGGCGTTGAGCAGCAGCGCCCGGGCCGGGCCCGGCATGTCCAGCACCCGGGGGTCGCTCAGAAACTCACGAAGGTAGGCTCTCACGTCGCTCACCGAAGGCGATCTCGGTGTGCCGAGCTGGACGAGGAGCACCCCGATCGGAGAGGCGTCGGACATGGCCGGTCACGGTAGGAGCGGCCCTATCCGACGAGTAGTCGGCTCGCGCGGCCGGCGCCTACTCCCCCATCCCCCCCGGGGCCCTCCCGGCTGCGGTGGCGCCCAGCCGGTCCCGCAGACCCGGGACGACGTCGAGAAGCCGACGGACCTCCCAACCCATCGCCACCGCCAACCGCACCGGCGTGGTGGCGATCACCGAGGCGTTGCGGGTCTCGAGTGCCATCACTCCGGTCTCTCCCACGAAGTCGCCGGGGCCCAGGTCGGCGAGGTGCCTGCCTTCCCGATGCACGGTCACGTGACCGGAGAGGATCACATAGAACGTGTCGGGAATGTCACCCTCCTCGATGAGGATGTGACCGCGGGGACGTGACTCCACCCGCATCGATTCGGCGGCCTCGGCCACTCCCTCGGCAGGGAGACCTGCGAACAGGCCCACCGCCGCCAGTTCGGACGCTTCCATCGGAGTCCTTCCCGCTGATCGGGTCAGGCTACCCGGCCGGGGACGACGGTGGCGCCGACGATGCGGCCTAA